>JBGSRO010000040.1:0-28028 GCA_041737535.1 Pirellulales bacterium
GGCGACGGCCTGGCTGAACATCGCTTGCATTTCGGTCTGCCTGGCAACCGCCTCGGCTTCGCCGGCGACGGCCGCGGCAAGCGCCTCCTCGAACGGGCGGGGGTCGATGATCGCCAGCAAGTCCCCCGCGTTGACCAACTGGCCTTCTCCAAAGTGCGTCGACTTCAGATAGCCACTCACACGAGCGCGAATCTCGACCGAGTCGATCGCTGCGAGCCGCCCCGTGTATTCGTCCCACTCGACGATTGGCGTCACAAGTGGCCGGGCGACCGAGACCTTGGCGACCTGCGCCGGTGGCTGTTGCCGCTCGCGGCCACTGCAGCCGCCGAGCAGTACGACAAAAGCAACGAGCAATAACAAACGCCTCGCGTGCGCGGGCTCGCCACTGGCAGAATGGTTCAAGTCACGCTCGCGAGGTTGGACGGAAAGTACAGTGTCTCTTGTAGTCAGACGCGGGCCTGCGAGCAAGCGTTAGTGAGATTATTGCGGTCTCTCGCCGCTGTTGTCGAGCTGTTCGGACAACCGCCGAACCGCGACGTCGAGCACTTCGTCGATGTAATCGTCCGGCGTGAGATCGTCGGGGTCGTCGCTGACATGACTGTCGCGCTGGCGGCGCGCCGTGTGCCACGCGGCCTGCTGCTCGGCGGTCATCGCTACGCTCAAACCTTCGCTTGGTGTGATGCCCCAATCGCCATCGGTCGCGTCGAATTCGCCGAGTGGTCGGTGGATGCGGCGCTTGCTAGGTGGCCAGAACGTGAACGTTGTGAGTTTGAGATAGCTGTTTCCCGCTTGCACGGGGATGACTTGTTGAACGGTCCCTTTGCCATACGACTGTTGACCGACGATGGTCGCGCGATTGTTATCTTTCAAGCACCCAGCGACCAGTTCGCTCGCGCTGGCACTCTGGCCATCGATCAATACCGTCAGCGGAATTTTGGCGAACTTGCCCGTGTGCGAAGCAACCGTCAGCTCCACGCGATCTCCCTTGCCGCTACGTGTCTCAACGATCGGCTCACCTTTGCGAAGAAACATTTCACAAATGTCGACCCCCGTGTCGAGTGCTCCTCCCGGGTTGTGGCGGAGGTCGAGGACGATCGCCTTGACTCCCTCGCCCGTGAGTTGGCTCAAAGCCTTCTTTAGTTCGTCGGTTGTCTTGTTGCCAAATTCGTCGATCCGCACCAGTGCGATCCGCGGATCGCTCGGCACGCGAAAGTTCCAAGTTCCATCTGAGGTTCGCGTGTCACCCAATACGCGCTCGATGTCGACCGGTTGCCGTTTGATGACAAACGTGAGTGGCTCATTGGCATCTGGCCGCTCGACTGCGAGTTCGACCTGGGTTCCGCTGGGACCGCGAACGCGGCTGACAGTGCGGCTGTATTCTTCGTCGGTGAGCGGCCCAACCGCTTCGCCATCAACCGCGACGATGACATCCCCCACGCGAATGCCGGCGATACGTGCCGGACTGTCGAGTGTGAGTGGCGCTGCGACGGTAAGTCGTGGCGGATCGCCGGCTGCCTTCAGGCGAACATTGATGCCGACGAATTGCTGGTCGAATTCTTCGTCGAATGCGCTCTTTCGTTCAGGCGCGACGAACCCACTGAACGGATCGCCTCGCTCACGAAGGACTTGCACCATTCCTTGCATCGCTCCGGAAAACAGCTCTTGCTCCGGCACATCGACGTAGGCGTAGCGGTCGATCTTTTCAAACGCCTCGGCCGTGTAGCGAGCAAAAGGATCGTTTTCGTCGCGATGAAAACAAAGCAGACAAACGACGAGGCCAGTAAACAGGATGGTGATATTGCGACGGGGCATTCTTAGAGTGCGGAGTACGGAGTTTGGAATGATCGATGAACGATCAGGCGAGCCGGTCGGTGTCAGCCCCCGGAACTTGACCGAAACGATAACCAATGAACTCGGAGCGATGAACGATCGGTCGTTCGCTTTATTGTAATGGAATGATGGATGGTGGTCACGGCACGTTACGAACCATTGAGACAGGTGGTGGCTTTTCTGTTAAAATCCGAATATCTGCCTAAGGCTCACCTTTCCGCCGACGCGAGGCTTCGATGCCTAAACGATTGCTTCTAACGAGTTGCTGGTGTGTTGCGACCTCGGTCTTGAGCTGCGCAGCCGCGGCCACGACGCCGGCGCAGCTTGCGCACTTCGAGGAGCAGATTCGCCCGCTGTTGGTGCTGCGGTGTGGGCAATGTCACAACGCCAATGATGCGGAATTCGCGGGCAACTTGCGGCTCGACTATTCCGGTGGCTGGCTGGCTGGCGGCGACAGCGGTGCGGCGGTCGATGTAACACATCCGGCGGCGAGCTTAATGTTGCGGGCGATCGGCTACGACGATCCCGACCTTCAGATGCCGCCGAAGAGCAAACTGCCCGCTCGCGAAATCGCGCTGCTCCGCGACTGGATCGCGGACGGAGCGCCCGCGCCCGACGAAGAGCCGTCCGCTATTGAGAAGGCAAACGAGTTCGATCTCGAAGCCCGTCGCGCGGCCCACTGGGCGTGGCAACCGGTGACACGGCCCGAGGTTCCGTTCGTGCATAACGAAGCGTGGCCTCGCGATGACATCGACAAGTTCATCCTCGCGCGGCTCGAACAGGCGAGTCTCACACCGGCCGACGAAGTCGACCCGGCGGCGTGGCATAGGCGAGTGACTTTCGACCTGACTGGGCTGCCGCCCAGTAGCGAAGAAGTCGAAGTGTTTATGTCGGACACGAGCGAAATGGCGCGCGCCGGCGTCGTCGATCGGTTGCTGGCGAGTCAGGCCTTTGCCGAATGCTGGGCACAGCATTGGCTCGACCTGGTTCGCTTCGCCGAAACCAAAGGACACGAAAGCGACTACGAGCTTCCCCACGCATGGCGGTATCGCGACTATGTAATTCGCGCGGTGGCCGCGAACGTGCCTCACGATGATTTCATTGTCGAACACATCGCGGGCGATTTACTGGCTAACCCGCGCGTCGACAAAGCCACTCGCACCAACCAGTCGATTCAAGCGACTGGCTTCTGGCACCTGAGCGAAGCGACCCACAGCCCCGTTGATATTCGTGGCGAAGAGGCCGCCCGCGTCGACAATCAAATCGATGTGTTCGGTAAGGCGTTTCTCGGGCTCACCGTCGCCTGTGCCCGGTGCCACGACCACAAATTCGATGCCATCAGCACGGCCGACTACTACGCGCTGTGTGGATTCATTCAGAGCAGCAGCTATCAGGAAGCGAACATCGCCGATCCGGAGAAGCACGCTAAAATTGTGGCGCAACTCGAAGAACTCAATCGCGATGAGGGGGGACGGGTCTTCCAAGCCTATGTCGCGGTGCTCGCTGCCAACAATGCGCGAGTCACGCCGGAAGTTACGACAGAATCGGAGCCTTGGCAACTACCGAAAGAGGCCTTAACCGATGTGACACATCCGGCGCATTTGCTTGCCACGCTCGTGGGTCAAACTGTCGAGTCAGAGCGAAGTCGAATCATCGCGAACTATATCGAAGCGGCCGCAGCGCCAGTCGAAGAACTGGCGGGCAACGTGATCGTCGACTTTTCACGAACCGATTTCAATTCGCGCGACCAATGGCTGACAAGTGGATGGTCGTTCGGTAATGGCCCCACACGCATTGGCGACATCGTGTTGTCGAGTGACTGGCAACGGCCAATTGCGCGGGTCATCGAAACTCCGTCGGCCAGTTCGGCCATGTTGAGCCCGAAGCTGACCGGGCTTTATCGTACGCCAACGTTTGCGATTACCGCGCCAAATATTTGGTATCGGTATCGGGGCCAAGCCGCCGTATTTCTCGATGTCGATTCGCACCGCACGGTGCAAGGTCCGCTGCACCAAGTTTGTTCGCAAAAGCTCAAAAAGACCAACGAACCGACTTGGTTTCGCCACCCAGCGGGCGATTATCTGGGCCACCATGTGCATGTCGATTTTAAGCCCGAAGGAGACTTCGAGTTGCTCGCGGTCGTGGTTGCCGATTCGCTGCCGACCACTGCGCCGCGTCCGAACGCGACCATCGCGCGAGTTGTGGCTGAGCGGTCGGCCGAGTCGAACGCCGAAGTTCAAGCAGCCTTCATTGAAGCAATGCGACAAGCTCACCAACACGTCCGCGACGGCAAAGCAACCGCTGCCGATGCACGACTCGTGAATTGGCAACTCGGCGAGTCGTTTCGCAAGCGATCGACCGAGTGGCCCGAACCATTTGCGCGTGCGCGCACTTTGTTTGTCCAACAGCGCGAACAAATCGAAGCCTCGATTCCCGAACCGCAATGGGCACTCGCGCTGCTCGATGGCGATGGTGTCGACGAATATGTTCACCTTCGCGGCAGCCACAAGAATCTCGCCGAAGAACCCACGCCCCGGCGATTCCTCGCAGCATTAGGTGGCGAGTTCGCAATTCCCCACGGTAGCGGCCGGTTTGAACTCGCGCGTCGCGTCGTCGATCAGGCGAATCCGCTCGCCGCTCGCGTTCATGTGAACCGCGTATGGGCCTATCTCACCGGTCGTGGCATCGTGAAAACGGTCGATAATTTTGGCGTGTTGGGCGAACCGCCGACACACCCCGAGTTGCTCGATTATTTGGCCGACGAATTTGTGCAAGGCGGTTGGGACACCAAGTCGCTCATCCGCCGTATCGTGCTCTCGAGCAGCTATCGGCAAAGTTGCGACGTAAGCGACGCTGCGCGCGAGATCGACCCGGCTAACTCGCTGTTGCACGCGAGTCGGCTACGGCGAATCTCGGCCGAGGCGATTCGCGATTCGCTGCTCGCGATTTCTGGTCAACTCGACATCAAGTCCTATGGCCCGAGCGTTCGCATTCACATCACCGATTTCATGCGACACAACCGCAGTCCCGACTGGAGTGGCCCGCTGGATGGCGACCGGCGACGGAGCATCTATGTTGAAGTCCGACGAAATGCCATGAGCCACTTTCTCGGAGCCTTCGATCGACCCCAGCCATTCACGACGGTCGGCTTGCGGCACACGAGCAACAGTCCCGTCCAACCCCTCACGATGCTAAACGACCCGCTCGTGCACGAGCTTACCGGCAAGTGGGCGGAACAGCTCGTCGAGCAATTCGACACGGATGAAGCGGCCGTGAATGCCGCGTACATCGCAGCGTTCGCGCGACCGGCGACGGTTGTTGAACGAGGCCAGATAGTCGATTTTGTTGCCGCAACCGAGGATCGCGAGCAAGCGTGGCGCGACGTTTGTCTCGCGCTGGTTAATGGCAAAGAGTTTGTGCTGCTTCGCTGAATGGTTGTGGCCCTCGTCTACGAACCGGTCGGTCCGTGTAGATGCCTTGCTACCGCACGCCCCAACGGTGAAATGGCGCAAACCATTCGCAGTCCCAGATCAACCACCCACGGAGTCCGTGCCGCCTGTGTAATCACTCGACAGGCACGATGGCGACGACGTTGGTCTTGTCGGTTCCAATCGCGCCACTCAGTGGCGAGTCTGTCGGACCATTCTTGAATCGCAGCAATGGCGATCGGCGCGACGGCCGTCCCGGCGGCGAGTCCGCTAGCCATGCCTTCGCCCGTGAGTGGCTCGACGTAACTGGCCGCGTCGCCTACGACGAATAGCCTCGCGTCGGCTACGTCGCCACTTAGCTGGGTGAGGGGCCGAGTGCCGGTCCAGTAAATTGAATCGGTATCGATCGCAAAGGGCAAAGCATGGGGGGCTAGTAACCGGTCAATCGCAGCGCCGGGCGATTTGCAATCGGCGAGCAGAGCGGCATCGAGTGCGGCCGCGATCGACAACCGGCCCCCTTCGCAGTGCGACAATCCAACATAGCCGTGCCGATGGACAATCATCGTGATGCAGTTCTTAGGAATCGCGGCTTTTGACACTTCGGCAACGGCACCGATGCCAATTCGCGACGACCGGCATACGCGCGACGTGAAGCGGCCCAGTCGAGCGAGCGACGGGTGTCCGAGCCCGTCGGCCGCGATCACCAGCTTTGCCCCGACTTTGACAGATTCGCAGCCCTGCCTCGCAAGAATGACCTCCCGACAGCTATCTACCGAGGCCTCGCAAACAGTCGCCCGCACGCCGAGTAGCGATTGGGCCCCGCTCGCGACGGCTTCGCGAAGCAGCACGCTATCGAGCGCCCGCCGCGACACAGAGAGCCCGCTGGGAACGGCTAACGAGTGGTGACCGTGCGGCATGACGAAGTCAACGCGGTCAATCGCAACCGGCCCACACTCGCGAACTGCCTCGAGCAGACCGTGCCGTTCGAGCAGTGCCACACCGCGCGCACTCAAGCAACCGCCGCAAACTTTTTCGCGAGGGAACTGCTTCGCCTCGACGATCAAGACGCGATGGCCCTGCTGGGCTATTGCACGTGCCGCGACACAACCCGAGGGACCGGCACCAACGACGATCGCGTCCCACATTTGGGCGGCGATGCCATCGAGATCATTGATGATGCCTATCATTTTTGCCAAGTGAGCGAGAAGCGTCGTGGCCAATGCGACGCGAGTTTCACGTTTTGGAGGTCAGCCGCAGCGGCAAGCTGCAACACCTCTGCCTTATTAAAGGCACCCCGCACCGAAACGGGGCCATCAATTCGGACAATTCGCGAAGCTGAGAGTAAGTGACACGCTGCAATAGCAAGCCAGTAGCCACGCCTTCCCCGCACCAGGTCGTCGACGATACAGCCTTCGCGGGCAAGCCCGTTCATCGTTTTGAGTAACCTAATGGCGTGCAATTTTTTAAGATGATGTAAGAACAGGGTCGAGATGACAAAGTCGAACTGTTCGCCACTGGAAGCTGCCAATGCGTCGCGTGCTTCGAACCACAGCGATTTGCGTTTGCGGTACTTGTGTCTGGCGAATGCGACCGCCGTGGGGCTGATGTCCCAGCCGGTGAACCGACAATCGAACCCGGCACCGGCTGCGAATCGGCCGAGCGAAGCCATCACGTCGCCGCCACCGGTCGCCACGTCGAGCACAGTGAACGACTTGAGCCCCCGGGCGGTGGCCATCCGCTCGAGCGTTTTCCACACATACCGCGCGGTGAAGCTCACGGCGTTGAGCCGCTGCAAGCCGACGAGTGCGCTATGGTGGTCGGCCAATGGCAGCCCGGGATTGTCCATCAGCTCGGGTGTCAACACCCGCTGTGCCAGTCGCGACATGCGGCCCTCTTGTTAGCTTCGTCTAGGAAATATGGCTTCGATTCAGTCGTAGACAGGTAGAATGCCTTGGTAAGCCACGATTGTCGAGGGCTTAGTCGCCGATTGCTCCGCAATCAGTCGTCTTTCCGCAGAGTGGTCAGCGACGAACTAACGCTAGCGGGGTACCCCGCGGCGCTGTGCTTCGAACGTCACACCCTACAATTTGCATTCGAGTATTTTCAGCAAGGCGAGCACAATATCTTCGCGCCAGCCGCGAGCGAAGATTTGGACGCCGATGGGGAGGCCCGCGCTGGTAGCCGTATTGCGCAACGCGCGGAGTTGCGAAATGTCGCGGCGGGGGCGATCTTCGTCTTGTTCGCCTACTCGAACCGTGGTCCAAGGGACCACGCCCGCCGGCTCGCCGAGCAGGTTGGGAAGGTAGGTGTACGAAGCGGCCATTAACAAGTCGAGGCCCGAACCATGTTTGAGCGCGGCAAGCGCGTGAGGGGGCGTCAACACGGCGTCGACGTGGCCTCCGGTGCTGTTCTCTAGCGCGTCCCAAAACGTGCTGCGGTAATCGACGGCATCGGCGATGAGCGAGTCGATTTCGCTCGCGGAGCGCGGTCCGGTCGAGGCGAGCAGTTTACCGAGCGTTGGCTGGCCGGTCCAACTGAGTAGTTTTCCAAGCACTGTGCGCGAGGTGCTACCGAGGCGACCAAGCCACATTTGTCGGCGGACTTCCCAGTCGATGCGGCCGAACTTGGCGAGGTCGCGCATCCAGGCGAGCCCGTCGGCCGACACCAATGCGAGAAACAATCGCATCGCTCGCTCGATATCAGGCGGTTCGGCCGCAACGACTTCAATGCCGCGTAAAGCAAGCTGTTCGCTCGCTTCGCGAGTGGCCCGTTCGACGGCGGGGGCCGCTTTGAAGTAGCCGTCGTCGTTCCACCAAGCGACTCGCAACGCTCTGGTCTCGACTTCGCGAAAGTCGGGCCAGGGGCGATCGGTTTCGTCGGATTGCTGGGCGACGTAGGTCTTGTCGGTAAGCGCCCGCATGGCGAGATCGAGGTCGTCGACCGAGCGAGCGAGGGGACCGGGCACGACACTGAGGCCGAAGAGCGCGTCGGTAATGACGTTCGCTCCCGTGATGGTGAGCCGCTCGCTGGTTGGTTTGAGTCCACAGATGCCGCACGAGTGGGCCGGTTGGCGGATGCTGCCGCCGAGATCGGTACCGAGACCGATGGCAACGCAGTGCGCTGCCACCGCGGCGGCGTCGCCACCGCTGCTGCCGCCGGGTGAACGTTCTTTACTCTGCGGATGTTTCGAGCGGCCGAAGATCGGGTTGGCACATTCGTGTAACAGTAGACCTTGGGGCACGTTGGCTTTGCCAATGACGATTGCACCGGCAGCGCGAAGTCTTTGCACGAGCAGCGAGTCGGTTTTGGCGAACTGTTTGCGGCGATGCTGCATGCCGAGCGTGGCCGCCGTGCCGACGAGGTCGATCGAATCTTTAATCGACACCGGTACTCCGGCGAGCGGGCCGTCGTGCCCTTCGTTATCGATCCGCGCGGCATCGACGCGAGCCTGATCGAACAGCGGTTGGACGATCGCCTTGAGCTTTTTGTGCGCTTCGACTTGTCGAATTGCGTCGACGACGATCTCGCGGCAAGTCAATTCACCTCGCGCACGAGCCGCCAGCAGTTCGGTCGCCGTCAGTTGGTGAGGGGCCGGTTGAGTCACTGTCGAAGCGATCGACTTCTTTGGGCAAGGGGGCGATGCCGAGCCAGCGACAGACCGTCTCGGCCGCTTGGCCGACCAGTTTGCCGCTGAGCAAATCGCCCGTGATAGTGGGGGTGTCGGTCGAGAAGTTCTTCCACACGGCTTCGATGTAGGGGCCGCTCGACTTGGCAAGCGTAGCATAATAACCGTGACGGTGAATCTCGCCGAGTGCTTGCTCGTAATGGTCGATCACATGGCGATCGAGCAGGGTGCCCGCCACTCGCATACTGGTGAGGGCCCCGCTCCCGACGCGGGCGATCGAATCGAGCGAGTAGAGCGTCACCGCGCCCGAGACTTCGAGCAGCGATACATCTTGTTTGGCGGCGATCTGCTGCATGTCGTTCCACAAACGGTCGATCTCGGCCCGAGGCAGCACTTTGGTAGGATCGATCCGCCCGGCGCTCTTGGTCGTCGCTTCAATCGACTCGCGAAGTCCCTCGATCGACAGCGGGGGCGTGTCGAACACGCTGGCCGCCGTGCCGGTTGTTTCGCGAAGTGCGTCTAGCAGGTCGCCGGCGTGGTGGATCGTCGAGTGTTCGTCGATGAGTCCTTCGCGCCGCAATTCGTTGGCGAACTCTTTGAGATAGGTCTGCGAACCGTAGGCGACATCGCTCACCACCGCGAGCAGCAGCAGGGGCGAAGCGTGGAGCGTCGCGAGACTTGCCATCTCGACAAAGTTGCCAATCGTTTTGCGGGCGACAAAGTCATCGATCTTCGTCGGCGCGTCACCCGCTGGGCGGACGACGCCACCGACGTCGTCACACATAAAGTCGAGCGTTTGTTGCACCAGTGTCGTGTAGCATTTCGAGTCACGAAACGCCTGGGGCACTAGCAAACCGGCCGACTCGCGGACAACCCCACCGAGCACCCCCGAAGTCGTCCGCAGCGCCCGCTCGGGCAGGCTGAGCGAGTAACTGAGATAGTCGTAAATGCTTTTGTCGGAAGGTTGTTCGGGCATAGCTTTTTGGCTTGAAATAACGAACGGCGTAGGCCGGAACAAGGCGTAAGCCGCAGTTCCGGCAGCCGCCGGTGTTAGCGTTCCGCGGTCAGCTATCAGCTTTTTAGCGAAGCTCCGCTGCTCTGTTGCTGAGCGCTGAGTGCTTAGTCTCTCCTTCGCCACCAGTTCGCGATTCTTGGAATTGCCCCATCAATGAACCGGGACTTCGCCCCCCGCGCGGGTCGAGGCGGCTTGCCACGCGGCACGGTCGATGGCGTCGCTTTTGGTTTGCACCGACCCGTCGGCGAGCAGCACGTTAACGACGCCCGGGTGGCTGCTGCGGGCCGTTCGCCAGCCGTAGGGTGTGAAGCGAATCGACGCGCTGCCGGTGACAACGACGCCGATGCAATCGGGCGTCGTGTCGTTAGGTAACAGGTAGTGATTGTAAAGGGCCGCACGGTACTCGCCGTTGACCCAGGCAAAGCCTCGGGGGTCGGAGTAGTTCCATTGCTGCGAGGCGCTACAGATGGCGTCGCTCAGCGGCGCGCGAAGGGCGAATTTGTATTCGTAGCGAGGGTCGTGCGCTGCGTCGGTTGGCTGCCCCAGCAGGCTTTCGCTGGCGGCGGCCGTGTTGCTGGTGCCGTCGGTGATTTGCGAGGGCCTCACCTGCGAGTTGACGAAAAAGACGCCGGTGCCCGCTTTGGGGAGGCCGCCATTTTCACCCGCTCCGGTGCAGACGGCATAGTTGGTGGGGCCGAAGTCGTCGTCGACCGGTCGGCCCTCGTCGCTTGGACAAATGAACTCGGGCACAAAAATTCGCACGCCAGCGATGTTGGGCTCGGTGATCGCCAAATCGACTCCGTAGAGCGGGACGCTCAAGTCGAGCGACTCGTAAGCAACGGAATTTTCCATGTAGGGTGTCAGCTCCGCGAGTGCCGACCAGCGGTAAAACGTGTGGGCGGCGGTGGGAGCAGCCGGATACTCGCGAGCCACGGCACCAGCGGGAAAATACTGTTTGGCCGACACGTGGTTTTGCATCGCGAGGCCGAGTTGCTTGAGATTGTTAATGCACGACGTCCTGCGGGCCGACTCGCGGGCCGACTGCACAGCCGGCAAGAGCAGCGCGACGAGCGCACCGATAATGGCAATCACAACTAACAGTTCAACGAGCGTGACGCCGCGACGCATGGGCATCCTTGTTCCACCCAGCTGGTTTAGGAATCACGACGAGCGAGGAGGACAACGCTCATGGCCACGAAGACCACCATTGAGACAGTTGCTGGCTCTGGTACGGGTGCTCCGCCGAGCAGGGCGACGCCAACGGGGGTGAACTGCAGAATCGCACTGTACGATTCGCCAGCGACAGCCCGAATTTCGACGAACTGCCCCGTGCTGCTGAGCGTATCGCGCCACACGGTGTAGTCGGCCGCGTCGTAGACGCCATCGCCGTTGCCGTCGTAGTTGCCCGCAGCGGGTGTGCTGCCAAAGCGACTTCGCCACAACGAATAATCGGCGGCATCAACGAGCATGTCGCCGTTAAAGTCGCCGGCTGGGCGTTCGAGCCGGAACAACGAGCCCATCCCTTCGAGCAATCCCTGTGTCGCCAGCAAGATGTTTCCCTCGTCGTCCAACGACAGATGAGAGGGTGAGTTTGTCAGTGCACTCGCACCGGGAGGACGCTCGTCGGGCAACGCCGGCGGCACTTGCAGCCCCATGCCGAGCGGTACTCCGTTGCTATCGAACAATCGCACGGTGTTGCGAAACACATCGGTGACCCAATAGCGTCCATCGGGCGTCGGCAGCACACCAAGCGGACCCGAAGGGCTGCTCGTGGTAGGAAAGTCAGGGGCAATCGCCTGGGAGATTTCGCTCCCATCAATTCGATAAACGCTCCCCGATTGCAGTCCCGAAACCAACAACGTGCCGTCGTTGTCAAAACTCAATCCGGTCGGAAAAGACGTAAGTGGTAGTTCGATTTCGTTGAGCACTGTGTTATTCGAAATGTCGACTTCGAAGACTTTGTCGGTATTGGGCGACGAAAGAAACAAAGTGGAGTTGGGACCAAAGCGGAGCGCGGCTGCCGCCGTGGGAATGAATTCGGGCTGCAACGCGACCGGCGGCAAAAGGCCAATCTGCTGTCCTTCGCCGCTGGTTGGGTTAACGCGAAAGATGCCACCAGTGCCAAAATCTGAAACGTACAAGAATTGGTCGGGGCCAACCGTGATGCTCGACGGCGCAACCAGCGTGCTGCCATCAGTCAGCATGAAGTTAAAGCCCGGAACGGGGGCTCCCGTTTGTTCGTCGAGCCGCAAAATGTCGGCCACCATCGGATTGAAAGTGGCCGGAGCGAGCACCGTGGCGAAGTAGTCGGCATAAGCCGACGGCGTCAAGCACGAAAACGAACCGCCGAAACAAATGAAGGCAGCAACAAAGTGGCGCGTGTTCATCGGTGTCACTCTCGAAGTTGGAAGAACCTTCAACTATTCAAGTCATTCGCGGTCCAGCATCATACCACGTGGCCCATTGCAATGCGACAGTGGGCCGTTCCGGCAAGTTTGATTCCCGTCGCTCCGCTCGTTAATCTGGTAAGACTGGAATCTAGGGAGACGGCTGAAACAGAAACGCCACAATGTGAGCGAAGTTCTCTGAAGCTGTCTTCGTGCCGTTCATTCCCGATGTTTTGCAGAGGAAGCCACTTCGATGAAAATAGTCCTATTTCGCCCGGTTCTCGTTAGCTGCTTGCTCTTGGTTTGTTCTGCTGCTTTCGCTGCCGATGACTTGCCCGAATCAGAAGCGGCGGTCCGCGACCGCATTGTCGGGCTGATCGGCACTGTGAGCGTCGACGGTGGCCACATCGTCGGCGTTAATCTCGACGAACGAAACGCCACCGACGACGACGTGGCCACCATCGCCACGCTACCCGCAC
This sequence comes from Pirellulales bacterium, assembly GCA_041737535.1. Taxonomy (GTDB): domain Bacteria; phylum Planctomycetota; class Planctomycetia; order Pirellulales; family Lacipirellulaceae; genus JBGSWC01. The sequence goes on from JBGSRO010000040.1 coordinate 12,765, forward strand.
TGCGGACACTCAACCTGTGGGGAGCCACACTTACCGACAAGGCGGCCGAGTCTATCGCTACGATCAAAAAGCTCGACACGCTCAGTCTACGCAACACGGCCATTACCGATGCCGGGCTCGCCAAGTTAGCGACGCTCCCCAATCTGAAGTCGCTCGATTTGGAACGCTCGACCGGCGTCACTAATGACGGGCTGAAACCGCTGGTAGATATGCCGGAGCTGACTTACTTGATTCTGCTCTTTAATCGCTTCGACGATGCGGGAGTTGAGAACCTTGTCGGAGCGAAGAAGCTGAGGCTGGTCGACTTGCGCGGTTGCAGCATCACCAACCAAGGGCTTGCGAGCCTCGCTAAGATCCCTTCGCTGGCGGCGATCAAACTCCGCAGTGCTGGCATCACCGACGAAGGACTCGCCGAGGTCGCGAAGCTCACGAAGCTCAAAGGCCTGATGATTCAAGACGCGGCCATCACCGACGAGGGGCTGGTGCATCTAGCCGGGCTCACCGAAATGGACGACCTCGACCTGATGCGTTCGCCGCTCACCGACGCGGGGCTCGTGCACCTCAAGAAGATGACGAAGCTTAGGCACCTGAACCTGCGTGGCACCTACATCAACGGCAGCGGGTTCGCGAATTTAAGCGCCTGCCCGTTGCTTCGCAAAGTCGACGTCAGCGAAACGGGCTTCGACGACGAGTCGCTGGAACTTCTGGTCGACAAGTCACAGCTCGTTTACCTGAATCTGTGGAACACGTCGGTCGGCAATGAGGGTCTCGACTCGATCGCCAAAATGAAAAAGTTGCTCTACCTGAACCTCGACAATACGGGCGTCGACGACGACGGCATGGCAAAGCTGGCCAAGCTACCGGCTTTGACGACTTTGTCGATTGAGTCGACCGATGTCACCGACGATGGTTGCGAGTCGCTGGCCAAAATCAAAACGCTTAATAAAGTCGCGGCCCGGCTGTCGCTGATCACCGAAGATGGCGAAGAGATCTTGCAAGAATCGCTACCGAATATCGTGATCGACTACGATCGGTGATTGCGTTCGGTCGATTCGTGAAGCAGAGTGAAAAGTCGCACGATTCCGCGAATCGTCAGCCTACAGTTCGGAGAGCTGTGCCACACTGAAAGCTCGCCATGAACAACGACCAACAACAGCCGAAACGCAATGCGTGGTGGGTGATTTCCAACACGCTCGGGGTCGTCGTGCTTGGTTATTGGGCCATCGTGCTGGGCGGCATCGTCAGCGACTTTCGCGACATCTCGATCGCTAATCATGTCTGGCAAGAGACGGCGGCGTTTGCCCAATTACCGAAGGTCACTCAGCGCGAAGTCCTGGCCTTCGCTGGGCGGCGATTTCGCGAACGGGGGCTCGATTCTAAGCTGAGCACGTTGTCGTTGGAGTCGCAACCTCGCAAGGAATATGGGCAATTTCCATTCCCTACTGCGGAATAATCAGCAGCTCGGCAATCGCCAGCGTGTCGACGGCGTCGTCCCCCAGCACATCGTTGGTGACGGCGAGTAACCGCGCGCGAAGCGCCGCCATTTGCGGATCGGCCAGTTCTTCGGGCGTGGTCAGTCGTGCGGCCGCGATGGTTCCTTGCCTCAGTAAACACCGCTGCGATTCGACGCGATTCTCGATGTCGCCGGTCCGATAACGCCGGGCGGTGCCAACGAGTTCGAGCACTAGCTCGGTTCGCGCTCCAGACAGCTCATCGAAGGGGAGCGTAATGCGATACGATCCCAAGTCGACCTCTTCGAGTCGCGTCGCTAGCGCGCGGTTGCGGGCCCGCTCGACCATTTGGCCACTGTTGTAACACCCCGGTAGCGCCAGCGCAGCACAACAGCCAATCGCAAACAGCGGGTTTTCGTAGCTAGGTCGCATATTCGCTTCAAGCCTATTGACCGCTGCAATCGGCAGCCGTTGACCGAACGGGTGAGCTCGGCGGGAAACAAGTTTCATTGTAAACATAGCCCACAGCGACGCCGAAGCGTTATCGACGCTATGATTTCAGTAGCAATCCTCCTCAAAACTGCGGGCATCATGAACCGACCAATGACAATCGCGACGCTCCTGCTGCTGGGTTCCATTGCCGGGTGTGGCGGACAAACGTCGTTACTGCTCGCCGAGCTCGATCAGGTAATTACCGAAGAACAGGTCGCCGAGATCTCGCTCGGCTACTTTGTGGTGCCGGTGCCGATGCCGTTTACCGGCAACTTCAAGAACGTTGCGACTCGCAATCGGATGCAGTTCGAGTTCGACCTGTATGCGGAAGTGCCGATGAAATATCGCGCGCGCGCCGAATCGGCGGCCGCACGCAACACAGGCCGACTCCGCGACAGTGTCATCACGGCATGTCGTGGCACTCCGATGGAAGACCTCAACGATCAGTCACTCGCCGCACTCAAGAGCCACTTGGTCGACACGACGACCCCGTTGCTCGACGGTGTGCCGATCGAGCAACTGCGAATTGTCGACCGCCAAACGAAACCTTTGTGAAGCTCTGATTCCCTTAGCGAAAGTCGCCGAGGCTTTCGCTAGCAGACGAGAGATTTTTTGTGAAACTCTTAAACCAACATTTTCGATTTGTTGCGTACGCTCTTGCTCTGGTCGCACTGCTCGACGGCACGAGCGCCTGCGCCGCCGACTCGACCAAAGACAAGGCCGCCCCGCTGCCGGTCGGTTTCCGGCTCGGGGAGTTTATCGTCAAAGACAGTCGCCCGGTCGACAACGAGAAGTTCACGCTCGAGTTTGAGCTGTACGCCCTCGTCGATCCCGGCGAAACGGAACGTTTCGCTGTCGCATTCGCCGGACTCGAACACCGGGTCCGCGACAAGGTGCTCACCTCGGTACGACTCAGCCCGGTCGAGCTGTTCGAAGAACCCGACCTCGCTGGCTTCCGTCGCCGTATCTTGCTACGCCTACGGCGAGCCGTTCCAGAATTAGCGATTGAAGCTGTGCTGGTGACCGACTTTCGGATGCTCCGAGATTAGTGGCGTTCCAGTGAGATCTGGCCCAGTCGAGCGGAAGCTGAGAAGTGTCGGGTGGCTGTTTCATTGGCACAACTCGAGCCCCGACGGGCACGGCTCAAGTCTCGAATGGATCGCATTTCCCATCCGCTTCCGCGGTTCTCTGCATTGACCGGCGCGCCGGTGGCGTTTAGCATCGAAGGTTTGTGAAGATTGGCCTGCACGCTGGTGCATTCTCTCAAGCCGAACCGAGTCGCGATGCGAGTTCTAAGTCTCATACTCTTGCCGTGGATTTCACTTGTTATCAGTGGTTGCTTTTCGAGCTCGACGAAGGATGTCCAGTCTGATTTCGCATTAGGCGACATGATCGAAGATCCTTACCGGCCCGATTGGTCGGAAGTCGAAGCGGCCGAGTGGGTCGATAAGCCAGTGCGCGATGCAATCGACGCAATGCGATCGCGGCAAGCCGAGTTGCCACCCCCCGAGTTGTCGGTTGAAGAGGCGCTTGCCGCACGCAACGAGTATCCCGAGAACCCAGAGATCAACGATCAGATTCTTCGTACTCTCGGTCAAATGCCACCGGTCGATGAAGCCAAGATAGAGTTTGACTCGACTTTTGTTCGGCACGTAGCGGGTGACCTCAAGAGTACCAATCCAATTATGGTGAGCAGCACAACCGAGTTCGAATACGCTGGCCTCACCGGTTTCGAGTATCTTTCGTTCGACGACAAATTCGACTATTTCGCTCCTGCGGATACGGTTGTGAGTTGGCAGCAGTCGGCCGATGGTTTGATGGATAAATTTGTCTTGCGCGACGACCTCGCCTGGAGCGATGGCGAGCCCATTACCGCTCGCGATATTGCGTTCACTTTCGAGGTCATCATGTCGAGCAAGGTGAATCCACCGGCTGTTCGCACGGGCACCAGCGAACTTCGCAATGTTGTTGCTTACGACGACCGCACGGTGGTGTTCTTTCACAAAGAGCCGCGACCGACCAATGTCGTCAACATGATCTTCCCGACAATTCCACAGCACGTTTATGCCGACGAGTTGCCGAAAGACCCCGGCATGAATCGCTCGAAGTTTTTCACGAATCTCGAAGACAATCCCGTGGTTGGCGGTCGCTATGAATTGGTGAAGCGCAACCGCAATCAAGAGTTTGTATTCGAGCGTCGCGAAGGTTATTACATGCACGAAGGGGAGCAAGTTCGCGACCAACCCTATTTCAAACAGATTCGAGTCAAGGTGATCGAAGATTCGAATACGGCGCTCAATGCCCTGATAAAGGGCGATATCGATGAAATGATGTTGCGAGCCGAGCACTGGGTTGGTCAAGCAGCCGAACCGGCGTTCTACGAAAACAACAAGAAGGTAACGGGCTTGGAATGGACCGAGTTTCATTTTGTATGGAACATGAAGACGCCATTGTTCGCCGACAAGAAGGTGCGATGGGCCATGTCCTATGCGATGGACTACGAAGAGTTACTCCAAGTCATCTGCTATGGGCTCTATCAACCTCCGCAAGGGACATTTCACCCCAATAGCTGGATGTTTCCCGACAATGGACCCGAACCCCTCAAGCAAGACCTCGAAAAGGCGAAGTCGCTGTTGGCCGAAGCGGGTTGGAGTGACACCGATCGCGATGGTATTCTCGACAAAGAAATCAATGGTCGTCGAGTGAAATTCGAATTCTCGCTCATGACTTACCAAACAGACAATGGCAAGAAAGTAGCGACTCTCTTGAAAGAGTGTCTCAACAAAATCGGCATCGTCTGTAACGTGAAACCAACCGAATTTACTCAGATGCAACAGGCTCACGAAGATCATAAGTTTCAGGCTTCGATGGGGGGCTGGGGCACCAGCACCGACCCCGACAGTAGCTATAACCTGTTTGGCACAGGCGAGAATCGCAATTACGCCCAGTATTCGAATCCCGAGGTCGATCAATTGTTCGAACAAGCTCGTCGCGAGCTCGATCGGACGAAGCGAGCCGAAATGTACGGAAAAATTCACATGTTGTTGTGGGAGGATCAGCCATATACGTGGCTCTTTTACCGGAACGGTTTCTATGCGTTCAACAAGAAATTGCGAGGGTATAATTTCAGTCCGCGCGGTCCTTACGACTACAGCCCCGGGTCGACGAGCTTGTACGTTCCTGCCGCTACGCCATGATCGCTTTCCAGCGCTGGTCCGATTCGCCGCATTTGCCTTCTGAGTCTTCATGCTTGATTACCTTGTACGTCGTTTGGGCATTAGCGTCATTACGCTGTTGCTAATCACGTTCTTGGTGTACGGGCTCATTCGTAACATTCCGGGCACGCCACTCACGGCCGATCCGGCTATGATGGACCCAAGCCGGCAAATGTCGGCCGAAGACGTCGAGCGACTCGAGAAACTCTATGGGCTCGATAAACCTTGGTACATCGCCTACTTCGTGTGGCTTGGCAACTTGCTGCAGGGCGACATGGGCCGATCGATCCCGCAGAACAACGAACCGGTTGCTTCGCTCATTGCCGGTCGAATTCCAGCTACGTTGCTGTTGTCGGTGACGTCGTTGATGTTGACTTATCTGCTATCGATACCCATTGGCTTGTGGTCGACCGCCAAGGCCAACACCGTGGCCGAACGGCTGGTCAGCACCATTCTCTACATGCTCTACTCGCTGCCGGCGTTCGTCGCGGCTTTGCTGTTGCAGTTGCTGTTTTACAGCAAGCTCGGCTGGCTCCCTTTGTTTGGGCTCACAAGCGACGACTACCTCGACATGACGGTGTGGGAAAAGTGTTGGGACTTGTTTCGGCATTCGATTTTGCCAGTGACTTGTTTTACTTACGGGAGTCTCGCTTACTACTCGCGGTTCATTCGCGCCAACATGCAAGAGGTCATTCGGCAGGATTACATCCGCACGGCTGCAGCCAAGGGCGTAGGACCGATCCAACTGTTGTGGAAACATGCGTTTCGCAACACGTTGATCCCCATGGTGACACTTATTGGGCTCACGTTGCCTTCGCTCCTGAGCGGGTCGGTGATTCTCGAGCAAATTTTCGTATGGCCCGGCATGGGCCGACTCTACTTCGAAGCCATTGGCCAACGCGACTACGACACGATCATGGGGCTTACATTAATGTTTAGCGTGCTGACGCTACTGGGGCAGTTGCTCGCCGATTTGCTGTATGCCGTTGTCGACCCGAGGGTCACGCTGAAGTGAGCACGCAGATCGAACAACAGTCGGTGATCGACCCGCCGCCACTCGAACAGTCGCCCGGCTTCTGGAGCGAGGCTTGGAAGCGATTTCGCAAGCGTCGACTGTCGTTGTTGGCGCTCGCGTACGTGCTGTTGTTGGTGTTGGTCGCGCTGCTCGCGCCAGTGATTGTTGGCACTAAACCAATCGTGTGCAGTTACAAAGGCGAGCTTTATTTTCCCGCGCTCGGTTATTTTCGTCGTGGCTGGGAAGCGGCCATCTTCTTTGAAGAAGGATTGGTCGATAACTATCCCCAGGGGCTCGTCGATAACGACCCCGAGAGTTGGGCCGTTTGGCCATTGGTTTACCAAGACCCTTATCGCCGAGTTCGCCAAGACGAGTGGCCCGGCAGAGCTGGAAATCCCTTTGGGCCCGACGGTCGTCCCAGCTCCCAACATTGGTTCGGCACCGACGATCAAGGTTTCTCGGTCTTCGCGCAAATGGTCTACGGATCGCAAATCGCCATCAGCGTCGGCTTCATTTCGATGGGAATTGCCGCCACCATTGGCATTCTGCTTGGCGGCATGGCGGGATTCTTTGGCGGATGGATCGACCTCGTCATCAGCCGTCTCATCGAAGTCGTGTTGTGCATTCCGTCGCTGGTATTGATTCTCGCGCTCGTGGCGATCATCGAAAACGTCTCGACGTGGCACCTGATGGTCGTCATCGGTTGCACGCAATGGACCAGCATCGCCAGACTCGCACGCGCCGAGTTTATCAAGCTTCGCGAAATGGAATTCGTCACCGCCGCGCGGGCCCTTGGTGCCGGCCAGTGGCGAATTATGCTACGACACATTCTGCGAAACTCCCTCGCTCCGCTCTTGGTGCCGATCACCTTTGGCATCGCCAGCGCGATACTCATCGAAAGTGGTCTTAGTTATCTGGGCTTTGGAGCGTCGCCCCCCAATCCAAGTTGGGGGACGCTGCTCTCTGCCGGACGCAAGAACATTCAAGCCATGTGGTGGCTCATCGTCTTCCCCGGCTCCGCCATTTTTCTCACCGTACTCGCTTACAACCTCATCGGCGAAGGACTGCAAGAAGCCACCGACCCACGTTTAACCGACGACACTTAGCGAGAGTCGCGTGCCTAGACTGCTCGCCCCAGCCCCCAAGTCCCAGCCCCCAGCCCCTAAATAATGCAATCCGTCATCGACGTCGACGATCTCAGAACTCATTTCCACACCGACGAAGGCATCGTCAAGGCGGTCGATGGCATCTCGTTTCGTGTCAAGCCGGGACACACGCTCGGCATCGTTGGCGAGAGTGGCTCGGGCAAGAGTGTCACCTCGCTGTCGATCATGCAACTGTTGTCGTCGAGCGCCGAGATCGAATCGGGCAAGATTGCGCTGCTGGGCCGAAACTTGGTGGGCCTCCCCGAGCGCGAGATGCGGCAGATTCGTGGCAAAGACATCAGCATGATCTTTCAAGAGCCGATGACGTCGCTTAATCCCGTATTTAAAGTCGGCGATCAAGTCGCCGAAGCGATCGTGCTGCACCAAAAGGTGACTAAGAAAGTTGCGCGGCAAAAAACGATCGACCTGTTTCGCGAAGTCGGTATCCCCAGCCCCGAAACGCGCGTCGACTCTTATCCCCACCAAATGTCGGGCGGCCAAAAACAGCGGGTGATGATTGCGATGGCCCTCTCTTGCAATCCCAAACTGCTGATCGCCGACGAGCCGACCACTGCGCTCGATGTAACGATTCAGGCCCAGATTCTGGATATTCTCCGCCGCCTTCGCGACGAGCGGGGGATGGCGATTCTGTTTATCACCCATGACCTAGGGGTGATTGCCGAAATCGCCGATGAGGTGATGGTCATGTACCGAGGCAAGATGGTCGAGTATGCCGGCATCGTCGAGATATTTGCGAATCCACAGCACCCCTATACCAAGGGGCTGCTCGCTTGCCGACCGAAGCTCGACACCCGGTATCGCTTGCTGCCGACGGTTAGCGACTTTATGGAGACAAGAACCATTGACGGGCGTGTCGAGATCATCGAGAAAAATCTCGACGCGACGCGACTCAAGCAGCTCGAAACCGAAGGCCGCGGGCGACTGCTGCATCCCAAGAGCGAGCTCGCGGCAATGGGCCATCCTTGGGAGGAAGGCCACCACTCCCCCGATTCGACCGCAGTCGCCGAGGGAACGAAGCCTTTGCTCGAAGTCAAAGACCTCAAGGTTTGGTTTCCTATACGCAAAGGCATCCTTTCGCGTGTGGTCGATCATGTGAAGGCGGTCGATGGTATTGGTTTCAAGGTTTATCGAGGACAGACGCTGGGGCTCGTTGGCGAAAGTGGTTGTGGAAAAACAACCACCGGCCGCGCGATTCTCAGGCTCATCGAACCAACCGCTGGCGAGGCTTTCTACGGCGAGGCCAACCTGTTCACGCTCGACCGCCGCGACATGCGGGCGATGCGCCGCAAACTTCAAATTATTTTCCAAGACCCCTACGGCTCGCTCAATCCACGCATGACGGTCGAGTCGACGCTCACCGAGCCGATGGTCATCCACAGCCTCGGCGGCAATAGCCGACAACGCCGCGACCGGGCGGCACAACTGCTCAGCGAAGTTGACATGTCACCCGACATGTTGCGCCGCTATCCCCACGAATTCTCTGGCGGACAACGCCAACGAATCAGCATCGCCAGGGCGCTGGCCGTCGAACCCGACTTTATTATCTGCGACGAGTCGGTCTCGGCACTCGACGTCTCGGTCCAGGCCCAAGTGCTAAACCTGCTCAAGCGATTGCAACGCGACCGGGGGCTCACTTACATCTTCATCAGCCACGATCTCAGCGTCGTGAAGTTCATGGCCGACATGATGGCCGTGATGAACGAAGGCAAGATCGTCGAATTCGGCCCGTCCGACAACATCTACGCGAACCCACTTCAGGAATATACGCGGAAGCTCATCGAAGCGACACCAAAAGACGACATCGAGCACATCCGTAGCCGGCTCGCCCAGCGCGAAGCGGCACGGGGTGATACCAGCACGCAGCGCAAGCAAGTGAGTTAGCAACGTTGCGAAACAGTCTCGCGCGACGTGCCCCTAATTTCCGTTACGCAAACCCATACAGCGCGCCAAACTTCGCGCGCAAGTGACGCATGAGGGGGGCTGAGCTGAGGGGTTTGCCCGTCACTCGTTCGACCAGCTCGGCCGCTCGATAGCGCTGGCCGTGGGCGTGAATGTTTTTCTGTAACCAGTCGAGGATCGGCATGAACTCGCCCCGTCGCATCAGTTCGTCGAGATCGCCCAGGTCGCGGGCACATGCTTCGAAGAACTGCGACGCATACAAATTGCCGAGTGCGTAGGTGGGAAAATACCCAAACAGTCCGGCACTCCAATGAACGTCTTGCATCACACCATCTTTGTCGTCGGGGGGCGAGATGCCGAGGTACTCTTGGTAGCGGGCGTTCCATGCGGCGGGCAGATCGGCGACTTCGAGATCGCCCGCGATGATCGCTTGCTCCAGTTCGAAGCGAATCAAGATGTGCAAGTTGTAAGTCGCCTCGTCGGCTTCGACCCGTATCAATGAAGGCTTTGATTCGTTCACGGCAAAGTAGAAATCATCGAGCGACACGCGCGTCAGCGTCGGCCCGAAAGCGACTTGTGCGGCGGGATACAATCGTTCCCAAAACGCATGGCTGCGACCAATGAGGTTTTCCCACCATCGCGACTGTGACTCGTGAATGCCAAGCGAAGTCGCTTCGCCAGTTGGTAGCCCAAAATGTTCGGCAGGAAGACCTTGTTCATAAAGTCCGTGCCCCGCTTCGTGCAGAATGCTATAGAACCCACTGTTGAAGAAATCGGCTTGATAGCGGGTCGTGAGCCTCACATCGAAGGGCCCGCTGGTACTGCAAAACGGATGGTCGGTCACGTCGAGCCGCCCAGCATCAAAGTCGAAGCCAATCGAGCGGGCGGCGAGCTTGCCGAACTCTTCTTGTTTGGCAACATCGAACTGCCCGTGCAGAATTTCAACCGGCGCGCGGCGGTCGCTCGCCCCGATCTCGGCGACCAGCGGAACCAAATGATCACGCAAGTCGGCCAGCACGGCTGCGACGTTTTTCGTCGTTTCGTACGGTTCGTAATCGTCGAGCAGCGCATCGTAGGGCGAATCGATATAGCCCACTGCTGTCGCTTCTTCGCGTTTGAGCCGAATCATCGTGGCAAGCTGCGGTGCGAATCGCGCGAAGTCATTGTCGCGACGCGCCTCGGCCCACACCTGCTGACCGATACTCGACGCGCGGGTAATTGCCTCGACCAAATCCTGCGGCAGTTTCGTTTTGCGATCGTACTGCCGCCGGAGTTGGCGTAGCACCACCACGGCATCAGCAGTCGGGTCGTCGTTCGGCAACTCGCTTTCGGCCGCACTCAGCCACTCGCCAAATTGCGGCGATGTGTTCCGCTGATGCACCAGCCCTGCCATGAAGGCCGCCTGCTCGGCCCGGTACGCACCCCCTTTCTTGGGAAGCTTCGTTCGTTCGTCCCACTCGATTACATTCAGCACATTCGAGAGCAAAGCCGTTTTGCGGGTGTGTTTGAGGAGTTCGTCGTAGGCGTTCATGGCAAATCAATCGATATCGGGCGAAATGAGTCAACTGGGTATCGGAAGATTTTACCACAGAGCCACAGAGGACACAGAGCCGGAACAAAAGAACGCAAGTTGCAAAACAGGAACCGCAGAATGCAAGATTAAGGAACTATCGTCGACAATTGTCAATTTGCATTTCCCTCCTGTTTCTCTCCGTGTTCTCAGTGACTCGGTGGTGTCATTCATGGGAATTGAGTTGGTGCTCTGGGTGTTTGCAACTGATCCATTCGTACCTAAACTCTTGCGAGTTCCGTTTGCCAACCGTCGCTCCGATCAAATGTCCAACAGCCCGACGCTCCGCGTTCATTATCTTCCGCAGTTCGTGGGCGAACACGAACTGGCCGGGGGCACCGTCATTGTCATCGACCTGCTGAGGGCGTCGACCACAGTGGCGGCAGCGCTGGCTGCTGGGGCACGCGAGGTGCAGCCCTTCACCGAAGTTGCCTTCGCGCTTGCTGCCGCCGATGGTCAAAATCGGGCCGAGATCCTGCTCGGCGGCGAGCGAGGCGGCGAAGTGATCGATGGGTTCGATTTGGGTAATTCTCCCAGCGAGTATACGGCCAGCGTCGTCTTCGGCCGCCGAGTGCTTTTCACCACCACCAATGGTACCTGGGCGCTCGAACACGCTCGACTTGCGAAGTCGACGATCGTGGGCTGTTTGTGGAATCTCTCGGCAGTGTCGGATGCGGTTAGCAATGCTACTGACTTACACATTCTCTGTGCTGGCACCGGCGGCAAAGTGAGCCGCGAAGACCTGCTCGCCGCCGGGGCCTACGTCGACCGGCTCACGTCGGACGAGCAGCCTTGGCAACTGAGCGAGCCGGCCGAGGCCGTTTGTCGCGAGTGGGAAGAACTCGTGACGACCGCTGCCGCGCTCGGCCGCTCAACTAGCGAGCAAGTCGCCATTGAGCTCCGCGAAACGCTCGGCGGCAAAAACCTGATTGCCATCGGCCACGACGACGACCTCGATACGTGTGCTGCCATCGACCGAGTCGATGTTGTGCCGATAATGGATCGCGAGCGGGGCGTACTGGTGCCGATGGTGTAGCTATCAGCCATCGGCCTAATCTTAGTGCTTCGCCACTGCTGTCATTCCCGCCCTGTCGTTTATACACAAGTGACTTTAGGCCGCAGGCATTTCGACACCGTAGCCTAGGGCAACGCCCTAGGAATCAGGAAGCCATTGGTTTTTGGCCGAAGGCCCTAGTCAACCGCGAAGGTATGGCGATTGATTTTCGCTTTCAGCCAAAGTCTCTTGGCACGCCCTACCTTCCTTGCGCGATGCCCAAGGCTACGTTGAAAAAGGCCTTCGGCCAAATCGCGTAACGGTCGTCCAAGCCAAAATAGGGATGTGTATAAGCATCTGATTCTCGCCGGCGCGGGAATGACTGGCTCGCGCGAGCATAACGAGCCTGCGCGACAATAGCGAGGTATCACGACGACTGGCCGTTAGCTGGCCGGTGAAGGCTGACGGCTACTTACCGACCGCCGAAGTCTGTCCGCTTATCGGCACTCCGAGCGTCACCGGCACACCAATCACGACTGTCTCCGCTGCCACGGGCAACTTGAGCGTGAATGCGGTTCCTTTGCCCACGGTGCTGGCAACGCGGATGCGGCCGCCGTGTTGTTCGATGATCTCGCGGCACATCGAGAGGCCTACGCCCATGCCCCCTTTGCCGCTCGCGTCCGGGCCGGCTTTGGTGGTGTAGTAGCGATCAAAAATGCGCGGCAGCGAGTCGGCTGGGATGCCGCTCCCGGTATCGCGGATGGTTAGGTCGACTGTCTTCGCGATGGCGTCGTGAGCGAGCGACAAGATCAACCGCCCCCCTTGGGGCATCGCTTGTCGGGCGTTGGTCATCAGGTTCAGCAGCACCTGCTGAATTTGGTTGCCGACAACTTTGGCTTTCGGTACGTCGGCGAATTGCTTTTCGACGCTGACACGATACTTTTGCATCTCACGTTCCAAGAGCACGAGCGACTCATCGATGAGCCCGGCCAAATCGGTCGGCGTTGGGTCTGTCGCGCGGTTGCGGGCCATGCCAAGCACGCTATTGGTGATTTTGTCGGCGCGCTGCGCCGCCGCGAGAATCTTTTCGAGTGCTCTCGTGCGGGTCGCATCATCGGTATGGCGGAGCCCCATCTTGGCATAGTTCAGAATCGTCGTGAGGACGTTGTTGAACTCGTGGGTCGTCGTGCTCACCAAGTCGCCAAGTGCCGCCGACATTTGAAGCTGGCGAACCTCATTGCGGAGCGACTCGACGTCGCTGGCAAGTTGAGCTTGTGTCCGTTCGACTTGTGGCACGTTAATCTCCGCTAGACAACCGAAAAACTCAACCAACCCTAGTGAGCTTGCCTCACTTGCCGCATCGCCTGAAAGCTCGCTCGTTTACCGAACCCGAACGACTTAACTCGTTCGCTAGTAGCCGTTTATGACCCGTCTTAGAACCTATCGACGGTCGACGTTGGGAGACTTCAAGTTGTTCTCAAATGGGCGTAGCGTCGACGACGCTCTGGCGAGTGCCACTGGCTGGCTTGTCCAGCAGTCGAGTCGCTCGCCCCAACTTCGCTCGGCAAGAGAGCGGCTCACGAATACAGTTGACCGGCAGCGATGTAACCGCCAACCGCCGACGGCACCAATTCGGCGATCGAAAGCCCGCGGGCCACGCGCTTACGAATTTCGCTGCTGCTCACATCCATCAGCGGCATGTCGATGACGTGTTGCTGCGACTCGCGGATGACTGCGGGGGCCGCGATGCCGATGAGTTTCGCGAAATCGACTGGTGGCTCTCCCGCGCGATGCACTGCTAGCGGCGTCGCAAGTCGACAGACTTCGGCCGGTTCGCGCCACGTTGGCAAATCGTGGAGCGTGTCGGCGCCCATGAGCAGGAACAGCTTAGCGCCGGGAAACTCCACAGCAATGGTTCTTAGGGTGTCGACGGTATAGCTCACCCCACCGCGACTGATTTCGACGCCGCTCGCGGCTAGGCCGTGGCGTTCGGCGATCGCTAGTTCGATCATTCGCAGTCGATCGACGGCCGACGCCACCGGGCCGCTCGGTTTGTGAGGCTGCTGCGCCGCTGGCACCAGCAGCACGCGGTCGAGTTTGGCTCCCTTACGACATGCCTCGGCAAGGGCCAAATGACCGTTGTGAACGGGGTCGAAGCTACCACCAAAGATGCCAAGCCGCACGCTGTTCGCTTTCGCTCTACGGAGCGTCCATCGGTGGCGGGGGAACGTCTTCGTCGGGTGCTCGGTCGGCGGGAGCCGCTGGTTCGGCCGGCAAGAACGCGCGTGCGTGGTTGCCACGGCCGGTGATTTCGATCACGCGGCGGAACTCGGCCTCGGCCGCTTCGCGTTGGCCGTCGAAGTGCAGCAATACACCCAGCAAGAACCGAACGTCGCTGTTATGTGGCGAGACCTGCTTGCCCGATTGCAGCTTGCGAAATGCGTCGCGTTTGGCGTCGGGCGAGCCATAGAGCTCTTCGAGCACAAATCCGCTGGCGGGCCAGTTGGGATTCCGTACGAGTCCGCGCTCGATGGTGAGCGTTGCTTCGGTCCAGCGATCGAGCGCCAGCATCGCGAAGGCGGTGCGAAAGTACCCATCGGCCAACTCGCCCGCGACTTCATTGCTTTTGCGATAGTGTGCCAGCGCGTCGCGGAAGTTGCCTTCTTTGAAATTGCGATCCCCCGCTTCAATCAGTCGCCACGCCCGCTGCCGCGCTTCGCGATTGGGGACCGGGTCGATTCGCGGGGCGGGTGCCACGGGATTCGCCGCCGGATTGACTACTGGCGGAGCCGCTGCGACGGGTGGGTTGTTGTTGATGATGATGTTCGGACTGAAAATCGGATTGTCGTTGGGCCGCGAACCATAGAAGAATCCTGAATTGCCAAGCACAATCGGCGGATAAATCACCGGCCCCCGGCAGCCCCCACCGCAACCGAACCAACCGCAATAAGGACACGCGACGGCACCGAAGGAATTGTAGTTGTAGTAATTCGACCGATAGCCGTAGCCATAGCCATAGAGGCCTGGCTGGCGAATTGTGTAATTGCTAGTGACCCTTGGCGCTTTGTTTGTTTTGATGCCGAGCGAGTTGACGCCGGTCCCGCTGCCGTAGGGTGCTCGCACCTGAGCGAATGCATCGCCGCCGAGAACTAGCGAACAGCCAACGAGAAAATTTAAAATTGTGCGCATGGCATCATCCTTTGAGTGCGCGCGAAAGAAGCGGGCGAGCCTAAGCGAATTATCACGCAACGGTACCAAAAGGGCAAGCAATGATGTGTCTGACAAGAAACTATGGCCGGGTTTTTTGCAGAGACCTAGTCAAAAAAAACCGCAAAGACGCGGAGAACGCCAAGACGACGCCACGAAACAGAGTGGCAACCCACGACTTTCGAGAAGTGAAACGAAAGCGACGGAGCGCCACAAATGGAAAACTAAGTCGACGAGCCTAAGTCGACGAGCAGA
>JBGSRO010000044.1:0-4024 GCA_041737535.1 Pirellulales bacterium
GGGCGTCGACGAAGCCGTCAAATACATCCGCGAAACGATCGCGTGGTGGAAAAACGAAGAGCTCAAAAACGACAACGCCGAATTCCAGGGGAAATTCCGCGACTGGATGCGCGAGACGTCGCGGGGCCGGTTCCCCAGCAGTCCGACCCCCGATGAAATGGCCGGCAACCAGCGACCGCCACACGGTCTCTAAACGATTCACTTTTTTCGGCCGAGAGGCCACCCACCACCACCGGAGCGAATGATGCCCACCACCAACCAAGAAACGGCCATCGACGTCGACAACGATCGCGACGGCGACCTCGACGCGACCATCGGCAACGATGCCGCAGTCGATGCGGTCGAACACGATGCGATCGATGATGACACGGCCGACGACGACGCGCGAGTCGTTCCTTACTCGCTCAAAAACTTGCTCGCCTTCGAAGCGATCCGACGGTCCGAATACACGAAGTTCATGGCCGACCCCAACCGCTGCTTAGTCCGGCCGCCGATGGAGCTACGTTTCGCGTGGGGCGATTGTTTGGTCGCAGCCGTCGCGAACTATGAAGCGCAAGACGGCACTTTGCCCCGAGGGCAATGGATGCTCTACGAACGCTACGAGCGACTGGCGACTGACTTGGTCGACCACCCGCACCAAGACGACCGCCACTTCTGGCGACGAAACGTCCAGTGGCGCGAGTCGGCCATCTACGAGACCGAGAAAATTCTCGAGGCTCTAAAGTGGATCCATTCCGATGGCCCCGAAGAGGCCGAAGACGAAGAGATTCACTTGGAATCGATAGCGACAATGGATTCGTACGCGACCGCCGTTTCCGACGTTCAAATCGCCAAAATGTTCCGCTGGCAAACGCCGGACGGGCACCCCGACGTGCGTCGCGTTCGGGTGGCTCGCAAAGAGGGTACACCGCCGCCGACGATAATTCGTAAAGGCCAAGCCCAGGCGTGGCCGCAGACTCAGCCCATGAGTTTTGCGATTCGTGAGGCCACCCGCTTTATGGCGGGCAGCGGCTACCACGCAGCGCGGAAAGAGTATCTCGGCTACTAGGTTCGTTCACGCAAGCGCCCACTCCGGGCGCTTGCTCTTCTGCTCCGTTCTCCCCCCCGGATCAAACCAAATGACCCCCACCCTTCGCCCCCGACAAAAGTATTACGCGCCGCCAGTCGATCGCGAGATCGAAGTGATTCGCTACGGTCGCGGCTCGAGTGTCGACACGTTCGGCCATGCCACGCCGGAGCAGCGGCTCGACAATTTCATCGACCGAATAGTCGACAACGTCGCGCGACTGCCTGCCTTTCAATGGATGGAGCGGGCGATGTCGCAGCCTGCCCGCTATTCCAAGCCAAAGGCAGCCACCGCCCCGCCGCCGGCAAAGCCAAAGCTTCAACCGACGTCGAAGCCCCAGCCGGCACCACGACCGCAACAGTTGCCGAAGCGAGCGCCGAAGCGAAACGCACCGAAGGCGATTCGATACAGTCGTGCCTTCGACGCGCAGCAGATCGCCGAAGTGAGCAACGTCGACCCGCTTCGATATGCTCGCCTGCAAGCGATGGCGACTGATCGATCGCTCAAGTACGCCAAGCGTCAACAGGCCGTCGACACGGCCCACCGTGCCTATGCCGAGCACAACCAGACGCGGGCGGAAATCTGTCGCGAGGCGGCCCGCCGAGCGATGCGAAATCAGTCGAGTTTCGATCGTGAATTAGCGACTCTCGAAGCCGAGACCGGCAACATCGCGATTCCGTTTCCACGATCGACCGCCGTACGTTAGTCGCCCCCACGTTTTACGCTGCCCCCCACTAATTGCGAGGATTCAAGTCAATGCCCAACACGCCCCCCGCCCTCATCGCGAACGGCAACATTTTTCCCAGTCGCTTCGTGACGCCGACGACGTCGACCGATCATCGCGGCCAACAAGCGACCGCAAATGCGCCGATCATCGGTATCACTCGCGACGAGACCAACCGGCCGCCGATCGTCGACCCCGCCATCACGAACCCCGGCTATCACGCGATTGCTGGCGAACCGATTCGCCTGATCGGCGACGGAGAGATCGGCTACATCGAAGCGGGGGCGGCCATCACGGCCGGCGACCGCCTCAAGAGCGACGGCGACGGCAAGGGGATCCCGATCGCCACCACCGGCAACGTATTGCAGCAGGTGGGGGCCATCGCCCAAGAATCGGCCGCCGGCGACGGAATCAAGATTCGCGTGCAATGCCAGATCGGGGCGGAGTGGGCCGCGACCTAGCCCGCTTGCGTTTCGTTCGTAACCAAAACCGAGACCGTCGACGATGTCCGCACTCGACACGCTGAACAACTCAAAGCACGTTTCGCGACGCCTGATCGAATTCAATCAGGCGCTCGCCGAAGCGGCTGCGAAGTTATCGGCCGAGTTCGGCGACGATCGTGTCGCCCAGGAGCTGCTCGACCGGCTGGTCGAGATCCGCGACGAAGCGGTCGCAACGCTCAAGTGATTTACGCTGTGCCCCCGCGGCTGGATGCCTCATAGCTCCAGGCTGAAGGCTGCGGGGGTGTTTTCATTCAAACAAACGGAGTCGATGCGATGACGCGACGCAACAGCTACGCGTTCAAGTTTCCCGCCGGCTTCGCGTTCGGGCTGTGCGTGAGTTCGTTGTCGTCGGCCGTGTGGCACGTGTCATGGCCCCACGCACTGCTCGCGCTGCTGGCGTTGTTCGTGTCGTGGTTCCTGATCGCCACCGCCCCGGTTATTCGCATCGAGTAACGCCCGATTCCCTTCACTCGCCACCGCCCCAACGGAGCTAACTATGTCCCCACAACTCACCACCGCCATCGAGAAGATCCAGCGCGAGCCGTTCGGCTTTCAAGTTCGAGTCCGCAACGAATCAAACGGCCGCGAGCGCTGTCATTGCACCGGCAGCTTTGCCGTCGGCTGGGATACCGCGCTCCGCGAAGTGCTCGACCTCGAGCTGCTCGGGCTGCATGTTGTGCGACCGCAACGGGGCGATCGGATTGTCCTCGACATCGACTGTATCACCACCGGGCGATCGGGGCGGTTCGTGATTGCCAGCTATGAGCCTGCGGCGAAGTGGTCGCCGGCCGACTGATTCTGTCACCAAAAAACGGAGCTAAACATGAGACGCCAGCTTGAGCTATTCAGCGCGACCATCGCCGCGACCACCAACACGCAGCGGATGACCTTCGAAGAATTTCACGCGGCGAATCCGCACGTCTACAGGGAGCTGGTGAAGCTCGCCCGCTGGTATCACCAGCGCGGGCGGAATCGCCTATCGATGCGAGCCTTGTTTGAGATTTTGCGGTTGCGATTCATCGAGACTGAAAACGATGGAAGGTTCCACCTGAACAACAATTTCGCGAGCAGCTACTCGCGGCTCGTCATGTCTCAAGAGGCCGACCTGTCCGGCTTGTTTGAACTCCGCGAAAAGGAGCTGCGAGTCGCCTAGCATCGCCGCTACGAAGCGAATCGGCCCGACTCACCAAAAAACGAAGCCCGCATTTGCGCCCTAACGAGCGCCGAGCGATCGACCCGACTCCTGACACCCCCACCAATTGGCAAATTCGAGCCATGAAACGACGCCTCGACCAATTGATCGCCAGCGACTGGCAGCGACTATTGCGCCAGGCGAACAACCTTCGCGCCCGCCGGCGAGCGCTATCACAGTCGGCCATCGCACGAATCAACGAGGCGGTCGCGACGTTCGAAAGCCGACCGGCCCCGACAACGCCCGAGCAACTCCGCTTTGCGGTGCGGGCGTATGTTCGGCTGATGGCTCGCGTGAAACAAATCATGCACGACGATCAACCCCCGATGCCATCGCACTGGTAACACCACCGCGACCCCGGTTTCCGAATCCGGGACAAGGCAGCGCCAGACCCCTTAAAAACAAGCCCCAAACCGCCCGCCAATTGTCCCGACCCGTCGGCGACTCGTGACGCAGCGATAACAACTGACACCACCGCGAACAGCGCCACGACGCCCCGATAGACAGAAAATATTGACCGGGACCGGTCAACACACGAA
>JBGSRO010000051.1:0-26559 GCA_041737535.1 Pirellulales bacterium
AGGACGCCCAAAAGCGGCGTCGAAAGAATTCGTAAGGAGATTCGTTTGGCCATCGCGGGGAGGCTTGGTACAATTCCCGCAACAACCCAGCGCTTCACTTTTCGACCGCCAGGCGCTCTGATTTTCAACCGCTGTTTACAAGCGCACCCGCAAGCCTTCATCAAGTTGCACACTGGCACTGCTCAGTTTGTTCGCCCGTCCCTTGGTGCATGGACGTTGTATGGGCTGGGAACGGAGAATCAGAATCTACCGGGCTTTGTCAGTCTGACGCCTCCCAGCGGTTTTGGCGGAGCAACTAACTATGGCAGTTCGTTTCTACCAGCGGTCTACCAGGGGACGCGAATCGGGCACAGTGATCGCCCGATTCGATTCGCCAGCGTCTCCAATCTTGCCGCCAAACAGCCAGTTGCCGACCAGCGAAAGGAGTTGGACTTTATTCAAACACTCAATCGCGAAAAGTTGAATCGTGACTCATTCAATCCAGAAGTGGACGGTGTGATTCAATCCTACGAACTGGCGTTCCGGATGCAGCGAGAAATGCCAGAGGTGCTCGATCTCGCTGGTGAAACGGCGGCAAGTCAGAAGGCTTATGGCATTGGGTCAGAACAATGTGACGATATGGGACGCAAATGTTTACTCGCGCGCCGCATGATCGAAGCGGGAGTCCGTTTTGTCGAGATCACTCATGGCAACTGGGACCATCACTTCAGTCTCAATACGAAACTCAAGCAGAGCTGTGATGAAGTCGACCAGCCGATTGCCGCCTTGTTGGCCGACCTGGCCCAGCGAGACCTGTTGAAGGACACATTGATTGTCTGGACGGGAGAGTTTGGTCGCACTCCCTATGCCGAAGGTCAGGAAGGACGCGATCACAATACGAAAGCTTTTTCCATGTGGTTGGCTGGAGGCGGCGTGAAGCCGGGAATCACCTACGGCCGGAGCGATGATTATGGCTACGAAGCCGTTGAGAACCCAGTCCAGATCGCAGACCTGCACGCAACCATGCTGGCCATTCTAGGCCTTGACCACGAATCGCTCACCTATCGCCACGCAGGCCGAGATTTCCGACTGACGGATGTAAAGGGTAATGTCATCAACGATATCATGACCTGACATGTTGATTTCCAGTTAATCACGAAGTCTCTCAACAAGACGATTCCCAGGAACTGCGAGTTATACACGGTTAATTAAACAACGACCGGCAAAAAAATGTCGGGGCAGCTTGCGAAATCGGGAAGTTAATTCGCGGGCGATCCTTACGGCGTACGGTTACTTTGTCCCGTAGGGAACCGGAACTTTGTAGAGCTTGAATGAATGGGATTGAGGCTTTCCAGTCTTCTCGGTTGCTCGGACTATAACCGCCTTGATCTCTCGACCGTAAGGCAGTCCGCCAAAAGTAAACGTTTGCGTGCTATTAGACTGAGCCTCTTGTCCGAAAGATTCGCGTCCATTTCCATTACCACCTCCGCTGCCACTCGCACTACTACTGCCGCCTGCACTTCCCGATGCACCTGGGGCGTGTAAGAGTCCTTCGCTGTCTTGAATCAATACCTCAAAAGCACCTTGTTGTTCCAAAACTGCCTTCATCATCGCCTGCGGATTGCCGAATTGATTTCCTCGCTTTTTGGTAAGCTGAGGTAGAGCTAGCGTGACGTGAATGCCGCGATCATTGTTTTGAAGATCTTTGAGAACAAATGAGTGTTCTCCGCTCTTCCTTGTCGACGGTTTGCCATTGGGGAATTCCACTTCAATACGACGACCCGGAGTTACTTTGAGATCTCCGGAAATAGTCAGATAGTCGGTTGCATTTTCCTCCTGGAAGTAGGCGACGATTTCAACTTTAAGTCCTTTCTCAAAAGCGGGATCGAAGAAGTTTAATGCGCCCGGTCCCATCCATAGTACAGGCTCTCCTTCATCATCAACTGCTTGCATGTTCTCCAGCTCGAAGATCCCTTTGTCGTTTGAATCGACCTTCAAAGCGACCGCGATGTTGGGGCGAACGAAACCACCATTGCCACCGGTTGTAACGCTGCCAGATGTAGAGCTAGAGCCACTTGAAAATCCTCCTGATGTACCCCCCGAGCTACCTGAAGCGTTCCCGTTACCTCCGAAAAACTGCTCGTTCTTCTGAAAGTTGTTTGACGAATTTTCGTTTGAACCATTCTGAAGATGCTCGAGCAGCATATTGGCTGCACGATTGGATGATGGTTTTCTCCCGAGTGTCATTTGATCAATCGCATCTGTTTTCGTCACCTCGATGACGAACTTGCCTGCATTTGCAGTGATCGGTGCTTCCTGCTCGTCATTTTGATCACTCGCATTTGATTGCTGAGACTCGCTCGATTGTTTCTGAGCGCTGTTCGTCGTTGTCTGTTTTGCTTGATTGCCCATTTTCTCGTCCTGGCCTAGTTGTCCCACCTGAAGTAAGAGCAGCCAAGAACTAATCGAAACGAATGCTATCCAAGGCGTTGCCATCACTAATCTCCTGAAAATGGTTTTTGAACGAGACTGTCGTTCGGTCTGAAAAAGCGACTTCGGAAAAGGCACAAGTTGAGGTTGTTCGACATGCGCCAAACATTGCTTTAATAACGCTGCAACCTCTGCAGCAGATTGAAATCGCGCGTTCTTATCTTTGCTAAGCAACCGACGAACGATCTCTGAAAACCACGCCGGTAGTTCCGACACCAACGAGCGAACGGAGGGTGGATCTACATCGATGACTTTGCGAATAGCTCCGTAGGATGTGGATGATCGAAACGGCGATCGCCCACTACTGGCCTCATAGAGCACACATCCAAGACTAAATAGGTCAGTTCGGTAGTCGAGCTGCTCGTCGCGAGCCTGTTCCGGAGACATATACTCGGGCGTACCAAGCAATGTATTCGTGCCAGTAAATCTTAAATCGTCGATTGCTTTGGCAATGCCAAAATCCGTAATCATGACTCGATCCACATCACTCTCGAGCAGGATGTTTGCCGGCTTGATATCGCGATGAATAAGTCCTTGCGCATGGGCAGCTTCCAGCCCGGCCGAAATCTGCAAGCCGATTCTCAAAACTTCCCGTAAACTGAGATGTCCGCGATGATGCAATCGAGATTGCAGCGATTGCCCTCGTACAAATGTCATCACCAAGTAGGGATTTCCTTGCCACTCCGAAATCGCATGGATACCAACGACGTTATCGTGCACGACCGCGGCAGCCGATTGCGCCTCGCGAAGGAATCGTTGTTTGAAGACTGCGCTTGGGATCAGCATAGGGGCGAGCATCTTGATAGCGACGTATCGATTCAATGCTGGATCGAAAGCCTTGAAGACGACGCCCATTCCGCCACGACCTAGCAGTCCAACGATCTCGTAAGTGCCGATACGCCCCATCATGCGAGGATCATCCGTTGGACCCAAGAGTCTTTGCAAAGACGCCAAGTTCTCCGGCCCTGATGTCGCGTCCGAGTCTCGCTTGTCACTCAAGGAATCTCGAAGTGCATGCCACTCGTTTGCAGACGCAGTACTCTCCTCGAGCCGACTCCTGCACTTTGAACACGCAGATAGATGTGTCTCCAGATCGTGGATCTCGACATCGGATAATTCACCTCGGAGAAATCGAGACAAGGATTCGGTGTCGCAATGAGTATGCTTCAATTTCATAGTGTCGCTCGCAATATCATTGGGTTATCGAATCCTCGTCGAGGTCCGCAATCCTCTGTTTGATTCTTTGCATTACGCGAGATCGGGCGACGTATACTGCCCCCACCGACTTTCCGATCCTTTGCGCGACTTCTTGTGGTGGCAATTCTTCGATCGCCGTGTCCCAAAATGCAGTCCAAGTTGTCGATTCAAATTCACCACGCACTTGCTGGGCAACCCACCGTAGCGTTTCACGCTGCCATTCGAGATCAAACCAAAGCGACTCGGCCTTGTCGGGGCTTTGATTAAGTCGCTCAAGAGCAGTCGTCCCACCAGTCGCTTGATCTCTTGGTCGCCTTCTCAACGCGTTAATCGTGGCATTGCGAACTACCGTTTGAAGCCACGTTCTGAATCGAGCCCGAGCAGGATCGGTTTTCCACTTGCTAATGTTATTTAGAACCAACAGAAGTACTTGCTGCGCTAGATCTTCTGCATCGTCGAATTGCAGTTGTTTACGAAGAGCAATTCGAACAATAATAGGACGATAAATGGACGCAAACTCTTCCCAAGCAGCATTGTCACCGCCGTCCTTTAATCGTTCGATCAGGCTATGTCTCGTCTCGGGATGCATGGTCCAAATGGTCTACTTGGAAGTGTTGTTTTCGCGTCACCTGATTACACACATCTGGCCACCGATTCCTTTCAGGAAAACGCACCTATTTCCAAAATTTGTCGCTTTATCCTTGGAAACAACTGAATTTTGGAACCTATTAGTATCCTCGTCCGCGCGTTCGATGTCCATATTTGTCATTGTCTCTCGACCCGGCTTCCCAAGTTCGCTTGACGAGCCGCTTCCACAGCACCCGTTGCTTCTCCCAGTTCGGCAAGTTCGCAATTGTTCGCACTTCGCGTTCGCGGAAGCGGGGGACGGGGTCGGTGGTGGGTTCAAGGTCGAGGACCGCTTGCTGGATGTCGGGAGCGAGGTTGGTGAGGTTGATGGTCTGCGTTACGCAGGCACGGGTGGCGTACTCCCGGGAATGGGGGTTGTGAACTAATCGAATCAAACCCAAGTACGCCGCCCTTTTCAAGATCGCTCATCCAGAGGTTTTGGTTATATCTCTTGCTGCTGGCTGCTCCGGCATGGTTTGATTGCGCGCGAGAATGTCCTGGGTCTACTAACACAATTGAGGCAGGCTGACGTGGAAGGTGCCGACAAAAAATCTCCGGAGAACTCGAAGCAGGCAGCGTTCGTGATGAACCGGAGCGACGAATAAATGGGCGGAGTCGCGTCTACCGAGCCTGATAGCCGATGTGCCAACTACCCAGTCACCAGATACTACCCCGTTACCAAATGCGAAGTCGACTGCGTCGGCTCGCGTAGTTTGCGTAGCTCGGCATCACTCAGTCGCATCTTCGCCGATTCGAGATAAACTCCGAATTGGCCATCGGTGAAGGTCGCGTCGACCATCGAGAGGATCACGCGGCCGTCGATCGAGAGTTCCAGATATTGGCCAAACGCCAGTAACTGTACCTCGGCTTGGCCGGGAGTGTCGCTATACCAATTTCCCCCTTGTAGTTCGCGGAACTGCATCATGAGTTCGCCGCTGCCCGGGGGGCCGGTTTTCCACGCGCGGAGTTGGGCAATGCCTTTGAGCAGGTCGAGCGACAGGTAGTAGCCGTCGTGCGTTTCGGGGTCGACGCGAAATACGAGACCGCACTTGCCGAGCCCGTGAAGATCGACCTTAGCGCGGAATCTTGCCGAATCGAGCTGGCCGTCGAAGACGAAAGCCTGGAAACCGGCTTCGCAGGCGAGTTCGAGTTCGTTGCCGTCGACTGAACAGAGCTGCTCGCCTGCGCTGGCGCGCAGGGGGCGGACGCAACGGGTGTCGACTCGATCGTCGAGCCAGTTGTCGAACCCTTCGAACGACGAAGTCCTCAATAAACCACCCTCGACGCGTCGCAATCGTTTCGGTGGTGGCATGAAGTTATGAAGCGTGCGGTCGATGCTGCCGAGAGTGTAAAAGTTCCAGACGAGCCAGCCTTTGTCGTCTTGGCAGATGCGTCCGGCGTAGTTTCCCTGGGCGAGCAGCACATTGTCGTGATAACTTCGCCACGGCGCATCGATCTTGTTAGTATGCCAGTATCGGATTTTTGCATCTTCGCGAAGGCTACCGATCAAATAGTATTCGCCGTCGATCCGCAGCAAGTTGGGAACTTCGATGTCATCATACAAACCGGGGTGGTGAAGCGGTGGGCGAGTTTCGAACGTGCCCGATGGTGTTTCTTCCATCGCGCCAACGCAGCCGCGGCGGACGAGGGGGCCCTCGGCCGTTCGCGCAGCCATGATCAACCAGCCGCGATTGCCTTCGCGGTAGTAGAAAGGATCGCGAAAGCTGACCCATTTGCGCCCCACCTCGGCCGAGGCTTCGTAGAAGCGTGGATCGGCTTCGAGGGGAAACTGGCTGCTGGCATCGATCTCGGCATGGCGGCAACTGGTTGGTTGCTGATGAGCGATGTCACGGGCACGGAGCACTTTGGGAGGATCGTCGGGGCCGCGCGAGTCTTGCCAATTGACGGGCGTTTTTTGCCAGTGAAACAGGTCGTCGCTCACAGCCAAACCAATCCGCTGGACGTTCCCCTGGTCGCGCCGCGACAGCCCGGTGTAGAACATCCGCCATCGCCCCGGGCGATGAGGATCGGCTGAGACGGCCATTGTCCACAACATCAGATCATCCCACGAGCCTGGGTCGCCGATGAAAAGGGCGTTGTTTACCCGTCGCCAGTTGATGCCGTCGGTGCTGACGGCGTGGGCGATGAAGTCGTGATTCGGCAGCACCAAGTGGAAGAGATGGTAGAGACCATCGTGATAGAGAACGTCGACATCGCCGATCGCTTTGCGGCTTGATTTAGATTCAGTAAACACGGATGCAGTCAGCCTGGCGAATGTTGGAACGAATTGATTCAACTCTAACTTGTGAGTCGCATCGATTCGATGGCACTTCGAGGACGATCGGGCTAAAGTTAGCTGGCAGTTTCTGTCCAATCTAGCCATTCGACGTGTGTTGCAACACGCGGTCGGCGAGGCGCGAGAAGGGGAGACTTTGCAGCAAGATACTGCCGTGGCCCGAGAGGGTGGCCAGAAACATGCCGTCGTCGCCGAAGAACATGCTGCGGAGTTCCGGCGCGCGGGCGACTTCGCAATGAATGCCCGACGTGTAGCCGACGAGGCAGCCTGTGTCGACCCGTAAGGTTGTGTTGCGGAGGGTTTTCTTGATGATCGTGCCACAGGCGTGAACAAAGGCGTAGCCATCGCCTTCGAGTCGTTGCAGGATGAAACCGGAACCGCCGAAGAAGCCGGTGCCGAGGCGGCGTTGCATCGAAATCGAGATTTTCGTTCCGTAGGCGGCGCAGAGAAACGCATCTTTTTGACAAAAGAACTCGCCCCCGGCGCGCTGCATGTTCACATCGACGATCTTGCCCGGTACGGGAGCCGAGAACGCGACGCGGCGTTTGCTGTCGGCACGATTGGTAAAGTGGGTCATGAAGACCGAGTCGCCCGAGAGCTTGCGGGCGCTGGTGCCGATGAGTTTAGCGAGCAGCGATTGCTCGGGCTCGGAGCCATCGCCCAGGTGAGTGGTGAATTCGATTCCTTCCTCCATGTAGCTCATCGCGCCGGCCTCAGCGACGACTGTTTCGTCGGGGTCGAGCTCGATCTCGACATATTGAAGGTCGCTACCGAGAATTTCGTAATCGATTTCGTGGCACTCGGGCATAAGACACGCGACGGGTTGCAGAGGCTAAAGATTACGGAGATAGGCGGCGGCCGCCGCACACTCGCTGATGCGGTCTCCCTGTTCGGTCGTCTCGACCATCCACCAACCATCATAGCAGGCACCATCGAGTATCGCCGCTAGCTCGGCGATGTCGATCGCCCCACGCCCAAGCTGCGTGGCGACGAATCGCCGCGAAGCGATGTCGCGGTAGCCGTCGGCTAGGTAAACGTGTTGCCAATACGAGGCAAGCGATGTCGAGAGGTCGGCAATCGACTCGCCGGCGGCGATGGTATGGCCGGTGTGCAGCGCCAGTTGAAATATGCCGCCGCCGAGTTGGTCGGCGAGCTGGCGAGCCGCTTCCGGGTCGATACGTTCAGGTTCGACAATCAGGTGACAACCGATTCGCTGGCTCGATGAGTGGAGTCGCGCGAGGCTTTCGGCTAGCGTCGAATCGGCAATTGTGTCGGTATTGATGTCGGGCAGTCCGCCCGCTTGCACGAGTCGGCGACTTCCCAAGTCGTACGCGACCACCATCGCTCGTTCGATAGCGGCGATACGTCGTTCGAGTTGATTGGGGTCGGCCAGCGAGCGACGCGTCGGATATCGCACGGCCGCTAGCTTGAGGTTCTGGTCGTCGAGCCACTTGCGGATTTGGCGAATTCCAGTGCCTGAAATGTCGGTCAGCGGCAACTCGTCGCGAAGATCGACCTCGACACCGTCGACACCGCCGAGCGAAGCATCGCTCAACGCCTGCCGGAAAGGGGTCTGCCGAAACGAAGCCCGGCTCAAGGACTGGCCGAGCCGACTGGTGCGGACACCGATTTTAACGTGTGGCAAGGTTTTGACGGCGGGGAATGAAGTGAACGTTTCGTGCGGCCGCCGCGCGACCACCAAGCCTACGGTACATTTTCCTACCGGCGGCTAGCAAGTGGTCGCCATCCCGTTCGGCTGTTTTCCGGCAACGCCCGCGCTATCGATATGCCCACAATCCGACAGCTTTTAACTCTTGTTCTGGCGATTTTCGGCGCGCTGAACGGCCACGCAGCGACGCGGCGCAATCTCGACGAGGTGCCCATCTTTGAATGTACCTTCGGCGAAGAATATGACTTGAACTACGACCTTTGGCCCGATGGCTGGGAGCGCCATACCGACGAAGAGCATCCACAGTACGTCGCCATCGGCATCGTCGAAGACGACTCGGCGAGTGAGGGCCGGGCGATGGAGGTGAAGCTCGACGGCGCGAGCGCCCGATTCGATTCGCCCCACATTCCCGTGTTGCCAAAGTTCAGCTACAGCCTGCAGTTTGCCGTGAATGTCGAACAGCTCGAGCAGAGCCGAGTCGAAGTCGCGATCGAACTTTTCGACGAAGAAGGAACCAAACTTCAGTCGATCCGCAGTCAAACATTTCGCAGCACCGACGGTTGGGTGTACGAGAAACTAGGCCCCTTCCAACCGCAACACGCATCGGTTGCCTATGCGGTCATACGATTCGACGTCGCGCGCGGTCGCCGGGGTGACCTAGACGGCAAGATTTTTTTTGACGATGTACTGCTCTCGCGGCTGCCGAGCATGGTCGTCACCACCGACAGCCCGCTGAATGTTTACGACGACCCTCGCAATGTGGCCGTCACTTGCACGCTATCGGGAATTCGCGAACAAAATCCGACCATCCGCTTTCAGTTGCTCGACGCAACTCGCTACGTTTTCGATGAGGCCGAGGGAGAAGAACAGACAATTTCGGCCCGGCTGATTACCGAAGACGTCCGCACAGCGCACGATATTGTTGGCATGAAGGGGAACTTGGTGGCGGGGTACGAGGGGTCTTATACTTGGCACCCCGAGATCCACGAGACGGGATATTACCGCATTCGCGTCCAGATGATCAGCGCCGATGACGAAGCGTCGCTCAGCGAGCAAGAGCGTGAGCTTTATAAGCGCGACGTTTCGCTCGTGGTGCTACCGCCGGGTCTGGCTAAGGCGAAACGAGGCGAATTCGGCTGGTCGATGCCAATCGGACGCTGGCCATTGACGCGCGACGAAGTTTCGCAGCTTGCGCCGAAGCTCGGCATTCACTGGCTAAAGGTGCCAATTTGGTTCGACGCCGATCGTCCCGAAGAGGGAGAGGCGATCATTCAGTTCGCCGAACGGCTGGCCGCATCAGAAGTCGAAGTGGTCGGCTTGATCGAAGACCCCACTGTGCCGCACACCGACCACACAAAGCTTAACGAGCCGTCGTCGATTGCCAGCTTGATGCTTGCCGACAAGAGTGTTTGGCAACCTTGGTACGACCACGTCATGGCGCGGCTCAGCCTGCGAATTCGCTGGTGGCAACTCGGCAGCGACGGTGACTATAGCCTAAAGGATTTCCCCGATCTGCCGAAAAAGATCGCCGACATCCGCTCGGGGCTGTTTCGCTTTGGGCAAGACGCGAAGCTCGGGCTCGGCTGGCGATGGCCTGAGGAGCGCGAGCAAACCGACGCCGGGGCGAAGTTCGTCGAACAAAATCCCACGTGGGACTTCGAGCAATTCGTCGCTAAGGTTCCCTTGTCTTCGGAATCGCTCGCTGCGGCGATGGTGTCGACACCCGAGACGTTAGCGCAGCGGTGGGTGAATATCTCTCTCGGCCCAAAATACAACATCGACGAACGGCTTATACCGGCCAATCTTTCGCGGAGCGAAAAAGAACAGCTTCTTCGCTACCAGCACGAAGACCGCATCCGCGAGTTCGTGCAACAGATTATTGCCGCCAAGCGGCAAGGTGCCGATGGCATTTTCATTAGCGATGTGTTCACCGATGCAGCGGGTGTGATGAACGACGACGGCACGCCTGGCGAACTGTTCTTGCCGTGGCGTTCGGCGGCGAGCGTCCTCGGCGGCACACGCTACCTCGGCGAGCTGCAACTTCCGCAAGGTAGCCACAACCACGTGTTTCAGCGCGAAGATGGCGAGCTTGTGATGGTGCTCTGGAACGAGCAACCGACGACCGAAGTGCTCTATCTGGGGGAGTCACTCCAACAACTCGACGTCTGGGGCAATCGCTCGACACCACAGAGCAATGGTCACCGATCGACGATCGAGGTCGGTCGGTTGCCGTGTTACGTGCTGGGGCTCAATAGCGCCGTCACCCGTTGGCGGATGGCGGTCGAGTTCGAGAGCAACCACGTTCCGAGTGTGTTTGCCCACGAACACCCGAACGCGCTGCATTTGGTGAACCACTTCCGCCAAGGGGTGGGGGGCAAGGTCCACATCAACGTCCCCCTCTCGCAAGCGATCGGGTCTGACGGTGTGGTGGCTACCACGAGCGAAAAGTGGCGAATTGCCCCCGAAGAATCTGAATTCCGTTTGGGTGCCGGTGAGCAATTTGCACTCCCCTTCAGCGTCTACCTCGATGAAGCCACCTACGGGCAAAAGCGAGTACAGATCGACTTCGAGGTCGAAGCCGACCGGCAGTATAAGTTCAGCGTCTGGCGGACCATGCACGTTGGCCTCGGAGACATCAAAATCGAAGTTTCGACCCACATCGACGACGATGGCCGGTTGGTGGTCGACCAATGGATGCAAAACACGGGCGGGTCGCCGACCGACTTCAAGTGCCTGTTATACGCGCCACCACGTCGACGAAAACGGGCCCAGGTGTTTTTGCTGGGTGCCGAAGGAGACAAGAAAGAGTACATTTATGAGAGTGGTGAAGAGCTTTTGGGGCGGGAGTTCAAGCTGCGTGCGGAAGAAATTAACGGACAACGAGTGCTAATTCACCGATTTACCGCCGAGCGATAAGGAACGCCTCCCCCATGACGCCAGCGCAGCGCATCGGTGCCCACCCCACCGCCAAAGGTTGCTTTTTCCGCGTGTGGGCTCCGAACGCCGAGCGAGTGACCTTGCTCGTGCAAACCGGCACGCAGTGGGAACCACACTCAGCCACCCAATCACACAAATTGACGCGAGCGAGCGATGGCTATTGGAGTGCCACCGTCGCTGGCATCGCCGCCGGCACGCTCTATCGTTTTGCCATTACTTCGGGTGGTGAAATCACCGAGCGCCTCGACCCGGCCGCCCGCGATGTGCTGAGTTCGGCCCTCACTCGGGGCGACAGCGAGAGCCACAACGCGGCGATCGTCGTCGACGATAAGCCTTATCCCTGGGTCCCATTTGAAACGCCCGCGTTCGAAAACTTTTCGATCTATCAGCTCCACATCGGTAGCTTCACCGGTCGGCACGATCATCTGAACAAGTCGATCGGTACTTTCACCGATGCCGAAACCAAGCTCGCTTACATTCGCGACTTGGGTTTCAACGCGGTGCAGCCCTTGCCGGTGCAAGAGTTCGCGCTCGATCGTTCGTGGGGCTACAATCCGGCAAGTTTCTTCGCCCTCGAAAGTGCTTATGGCACACCGAGCGAACTCAAGCACTTCGTTAACTCGGCCCACGAGCATGGGCTCGCGGTGATTTTCGACGTGGTCTACAACCACGCCGGGCCGGGCGACAATGTGTTGTGGGAGTTCGACGGCTATGTGGCTGAGGGGGGCATTTACTTCGAAGGGGGCCAGCAAACGCCCTGGGGGCGCGGGCCCGCTTGGTGGAAATACGAGGTCCAAGATTTCTTTTATCAAAACGCCCGGATGTACCTCGAAGACTACCGCGCCGATGGACTTCGATTCGACTCGACGACCGTCATCAACGGTAATCATCTTCGGCAGGTGCTGTGGCGGTTGCGTGAAGATTTTCCCGATCGCTATCTGATCGCCGAGCATTTGCCCGCCCATGCGTGGGTGACGACGATGGGCAACTTCAATGCCACTTGGAACAGCGAGTCACACCATCAAACGCAGCGCGCCTTGGCTGGCGACATGCCGGTCGAACGCATCGCTGGCATTCTCGGCCGGGGGGCTTTTGAGCATAGTTGGAACCTGGTTAACTATCCGCTCGGATCGCACGACGACTGTGGCGACGATCACAACGGCAATGCTCAAGATGGACTCTCGAACTGGGACACAAGGCATCGCTATTTGGTCGACTTGTTGGGTGGTCGCCACACGCCCGAAGCGCGCGCTAAATGCCGCATCGCTTGGCTGCTCGCTGTGACGATGCCCGGTACGCCCATGTGCTTCATGGGGAGCGAGTGCTTGCTTGCGTCGCCCCACGTGGCCTGGGGTTACTGGCACGACGGCATCGACAAATGGGGCGACCATCGCTTCGACTGGAGTATCGCCGGCGATGAAATCGGACTTGCCATGCGGGCCTTGGTCACCGATGCCAACGAGCTTCGCTGGCAAAACACGGCGCTCCGGAGCGACGACTTTCGGCTCGTGCATCTCGACAAGCAAAACCAAGTGCTCGCCTTCATTCGTGAATTCTTCGACAACCGCGTACTGACGGTGTTACACCTTGCCGACGCACCGCTCGATGGATACGTTATTCCGACCAATCTGCACGGCGGCACCTGGCGCGAAGTGCTCGCAACCGGGGCTTCTAAGTATGGTGGCGAATATGCCCTTAATCACACCAGCCAAGCTGCTACCGCTGGGGGTGAACTTACGATGCACTTGCCTGGTTGGAACGCATCGGTGTGGCAGCAAGTCGGCAAGTAAATGGGTCGTTGGTCGGCTCTAAACATCGACCATGCGATCGATCACCCCCGCCCCCACAGCGTCGCCGTAGACGTTGACCGTCGTGCGGAGCCGGTCAAGAAACCAGTCGATTGCCAAAATCAAGCCGATTCCGCTAATCGGTAGCCCCACGGCTGTCAGCACGATAACCATGGTCACCAAACCGGCCGAGGGAATGCCCGCCGCGCCGATGGCGGCGAGGGTCGCCGTCAGGAAGATGACCACGAGTTGCCCGAAGCCGAGCGCGATGCCCAACGACTGGGCGATGAAAATCACCGCCACCGCTTCATAGAGTGCGGTGCCGTCCATATTCACAGTCGCTCCCAGCGGTAATACGAACCCGGCTGTGCGCGGTCGGACTCCGGCTTGCTCGACGCACTCGATGGTAATCGGTAGCGTTGCCGAACTGCTGCTGGTGGTGAGCGCTGTGATTAGCGCGCGAGAGATTCCCAGCAAATAATGAAACGGATTGCGCCGTGCGAAAATTGCTAGCGTGGCCGTCAACACCGCGCTGTGCAGCAACAATCCCACAATGACTGTGACGACATATTTGCTCACGGCGGCCAGTTGTGTCCCGAACTGTTCACCACCACCCTGCTTCGCAATTTCATAGGCCACCAAGCCAAAAATGCCAATCGGCGCAAACCACATCACCAGGTGAACCATCATCATGATCGCCTCGTTAGCGGCGTTCATCACGTCGATCACCGGCTGCCCTTTTTGATGTAGTGTGGTGATCGCGCCGCCAAAGATGAGCGTGAATACGATCAGCGCCAGCACATTGGTGTTCGATGCCGCCAAAAATAAATTGTTCGGAATCATGCCGCTCGACGGATCCCCCTCGCGACCGCGCACCACCGCGAGTAACGTGTCGAGTGCCGTTGTCCCTTCTTTGTCGCTCACCGATGTTTCGACATACTCAAACGTATTCTCGGCTCCGATGCCAGGTTGCACGATCAGCACGAGTACCATGCCAATCAGCACAGCAATCGCGCACGTGACGACGTAATAGAACATCGTCCAGCCACCAAGCTTGCCGAGCTTACGAACATCTCCCAACGACGTGATTCCACAGAACATGCTGGTCACCACAAGCGGCACCACGAGCAGCCGCAAGGCTTGCAGGAAAATATCGCCGCAGAATTTGGCGACTTCCCACGTGAAATAGGCGAACCCACTTACGGGCTGGCCGGCAAGTGCTTTCACTTTGTCGACGCGTTCGTTGATCTTCGGAGCGTTTTCGCGCAGTCGCTTGGCGGCAGCCGGATCGTCGGCTTCCATCGCATCGGCCCGCTCGGCCTGTTGGGCGAGCGTCGCGTCGAGACGGTCGAGTTCTTTTGCTGGCCCGCCGCCCGCGATCCACATTTGTTCGCCATAGAAGAGACCGACGATCACGCCCAACACCGTGGCGACGATAATGGCAATGAGCGCACCGTAACTTTCGCTTTTTTTCGGAGCTGGATTAATCGACGGCGATTCCATAATGTGGCCTGTGGGTAATCGAGTGGGAGTCGACAGCTTAACGAATCGACCGGCTATAGCGAAAGCTCACTCACGAGCGAAGCTCCCGCCAGGCCCCCAAATCAATGAGACTCATGCCAATGCACCAAACTGCGTAGTTGATGCTGGGGCTGGAGTGTGGCTGCTACCGAGCTGGGGAGATTGTTGGCAGAACGGTCGGTCGGTGCATTCGATCTATACCTTGAAATATCGATTGTAACCATCGAGTTTTCAAGGTATGTTTGATGTATGATACAACGCCCCGTCCATCTTGCCCGGATCACTCGACTGTTGCAACAATTCCCGATTGTGGGCGTTCTCGGAGCCCGTCAGATTGGAAAAACGACCCTTGCTACAGAAATCCAAAAGAAGTGGAAGCGGCCCTGCCACGCATTCGACCTGGAGCGTCAGGCGGATGTAAGTCGCCTAGCGGACCCAGAACTGGCTCTTGGCCCCCTTAGGGGATTAGTCGTCCTCGACGAAATCCAACGGCTTCCCAACTTGTTTCGTGAACTGCGAGTTCTCGCCGATCGGCGTCCCATACGCACACGGTTTCTGATTCTGGGGAGCGCCTCGCCCGAGATGCTCAGGCAAGGAAATGAATCGCTCGCAGGCCGCATCGCCTATTATTCGTTGGGCGGTTTTTCTCTGGACGAAGTCGGCGCGGAGAATCACGAAAAGTTGTGGCTTCGCGGCGGTTTTCCTGATTCCTTCTTGGCGGCTTCCAATCCAAAGAGCCTGACCTGGCGTCAACAGTTCGTCTCCACTTTCTTGGAACGCGATATTCCGCAGTTGGGCATTCAAGTCAGTTCAACGACGCTGCGACGATTCTGGACCATGTTGGCTCATTACCATGGCCAAGTGTGGAACGCCTCCGAATTCGGTCGGTCGTTTGGTGTGGCCGACAACACCGTGCGAAATTACTTGGACATCCTCTCCTCATCGTTCGTCGTTCGTCAGTTGCAGCCGTGGCACGAAAACCTTAAAAAACGTCAGGTGAAATCACCCAAGGTCTACTTGAGCGATAGCGGGATTCTCCACTCCTTGCTGGGTCTAAACGCGAAGGCGGACATTGATGGACACCCCAAACTAGGAGCTTCCTGGCAAGGTTTCGTGATTGCTCAAGTAACCGCGCTGCTGGATGTCGAACCCAACGAGTGCTACTTTTGGGCCACCCATGCGGGAGCCGAACTCGACTTGCTAGTGGTGCGAGGCAAAAAGCGCTGGGGGTTCGAGGTCAAGCGAACTTCGTCTCCCAGCATGACTCCGTCGATGCGGGCCGCACTGACGGACCTCAAGCTTCAGCGCTTGTTTGTCGTCCACGCTGGCGAACACTCGTTCGATATGGCGAAGAACGTTCGAGCAATCGCCCTGCCGCACCTGCTCGACGAACTAAAGCCCTGGTGATTCTCTACGCCGTTTGCGGTGCTGAGCGGATGAACTCGATCGCGATGACGATCGCCGCACAATATAGTCCGGCAATTGCGAAACCTTACTCACGCGCGAAACTCGCGTAAGGCCACGAAATCACGTAGACTTGTGCCTATGAACATTGCACCAAACGAAACACGTATTGGCTGGATCGGCACTGGCGTCATGGGCGCGAGCATGGCGGGCCACGTTCTCGACGCGGGCTACTCGCTCACCTTGTTTAATCGCACTCGCGAAAAAACGGCGTCGCTCATAGAGCGAGGTGCCAAGTGGGCGAGCTCGCCAGCCGAAGTCGCCAAAGTGAGCGATGTCGTCTTTACGATTGTCGGCACGCCGGCCGATGTCCGCGAAGTCATTGCGGGGGGCGAAGGAGTGCTCTCAACTGCTCGCAATGGGACTGTAATCGTCGACATGACGACCAGCGAGCCAACACTGGCCGAGCAAATTGCCGATCAGACCAAGCTGAAGGGCATCACATCGATCGACGCTCCCGTGAGCGGTGGCGACATCGGTGCCAAGAACGGCACGCTCAGCATTATGATCGGTGGCGATGAATCGACCGTGAATGATCTCAAGCCGCTGTGGGAAACCATGGGCAGCAAGTGGGTCTACCAAGGGGGCCCTGGCTCGGGCCAGCACACCAAGATGGTGAACCAAACTCTTGTCGCCGCCGGTATGGTCGGCGTTTGCGAGGCATTACTCTACGGCTATCGCGCCAAGCTCAATCTCGAAAAAGTGCTCGAATCGGTCAGCTCGGGCGCGGCGGGCAGTTGGTCGCTTTCGAACCTCGGCCCACGGATCATCGCGGGCAACTTCGCCCCCGGTTTCTTCATCGATCACTTTCTCAAAGACATGGGCATTGTCTTGGCCGAAGCGCGTCGGATGAACTTGGCGTTGCCAGGCTTGGCCTTGGCCGAACAGCTTTATCTGGCCGCCAAAGCTCAGGGGCACGGCCGCGATGGGACTCATTCGTTGATGCTCGCGCTGGCGAAGCTGTCGGACATTCAGTGGCCGAAGTGAGTCGCTGATCGCTCCGCGATCAGCCCAGTTCGCGACGCGAACTATGCTACGATCAATCTGCCAACCGTCGATAAAGAAACTCCCCGTCTCTCAGTTTCGCCTTTGCCGGATTTTCGGCAATGTATCTCCGCAAGTATTCGTACTGCTCGAAACTCCGAACCAGATGATCGAACGGTTCCTGCTGCCAGAAGCGGCCTTTGCATCCCAACTTCCGGTTGATCTGAACCGCTGTGTAATGCAGCCACGACATGCACTGCGACCGCATCGCATCGTTCGTCGCAAACGAAGCCATCAAGTGGACGTGGTTGGGCATCACAACGAAGTCGCCCATGCGATAGCGATCTCCGTCGAAGTGCATGAGCGAATCGGCGACGATCTTGGCGAGGTCAGGGCGACGCAAGTGACAATTGCCGTGACACTTGTCGAGGAAGATCTCGCGAGTTCGGTTGAAGTGCTTATTAAACTCATCGCGCAAAGTCTGTTCGAGCCTCGCCAGAGCCGTCTGCCAATTCGGTAGTGCGTTGTATCCTCGACGAGATAGCCAGTCTTCCTTCTCTTTATCCCATCGCAACACGACCGACTTCGGGATCGAGTCGACGGTACGAAAAGTGATAAAGGTGATCGTCGACGATTGCGACCAATGAGGTCGATCGCCGGTATCGATCCGAACGTCGCGATTTGGGTCGTAGAATTCACCAAGCATGGTGGTCGTCTTTCGAGTCTCAGTTCGCTTCGCGAACAGGGCTGATCGCGGAGCGATCAGCGACTTTGCTCTGCCCACTCGCGGAAGTCAGTTTCACTCAACGTCACTCCCTCGCGAACCAACTCGAACACAAGCTCTGCATCAGGCCAGCCAATACATCGAAGCAACTCGTCGAAGACAACCTTCGGGCAACTACCGCTCAGTTCGACGCGGTGTAGTCCGCCGCCGAGTTCATAAAGGTGACCGTCGATTTGCCAGCGGTCGCCCTCGGCTTCGCCACCGGCGACGAGGAAGTAGCCGTCGGGTTCGACGTCCATGCGAGTGATCGTCAGCAGGCGTTCTTGTGCCGTCTCGAACGAGACCGTCATCGTGTGATCAAAGACCGGGGGGGCCTCGGCTATGCCGCGAAGCGGGGTTAATTGGATGCCACGTAGTTGGATTTGTGGAGCAGGGCGATGCTGCGTTGGCTCGCGATAAAGGTTGACGTGAAACGAGTAACGATCGCTCATGCCGATTGTGTTCGCTTGGTGAGATAGCGGAGCAGTTCGCGAATGGAGATAACCGTGACCGGTCGCCCATCGCTATCGAGTACGGGCAAGTGACGGTAGCCCCCGACGTGCATGCGATTGAGGGCGAAGGCGACTTTGGCGTTCGAGTCGATCGTCGCGGGGTCGCGAGTGGCGAACTCGCCGATCGGTCTGTCGCGATAGTCAGCGACCTGTGCGTTGAGTTTCATCAGCGCGTCGCGTTCGCTGAAGATTCCTGCTAGCTTACCCTCTCGGTCAATCACGAGCAGACAGCCGACATGCTTCTCAACCATCCGCTTGAGTGCGGTCGCGACTGTTTCGTCAGGCGAAGCGGTGACGGGTGGCTGCTGGGCCAGCACCCCCACACGGTCGTGCAACAATGCCGCTTCGACTGCCGTTGCGGGCTGAGGGAGCGACAGTTCGACGAGCGAACCGTTACAGCTCTCGCAAGTGTCGGCTCCATCGACGTTTGGGGTGTTGCATGAAGGGCAGGTGATCATAATCGTTTTCCGCCGGTAAATTACCGGAAACGAAATTTGTTGCACGATTCTTCGAATCGTGACACGCTACTCAACAGTCCAAGTTTCGCCACTGTTGAAGAGCTTCTCCAAATCGCCGGGGCCTTTTTCTTTGGTGTAAAGCTCGATCTGTTCGTTGATCATGATGTCGTATCGCGGCGCGTCGATCGAACGGAAGACGCCGATGGGCTCGGGGTAGCCGTCGGGGTGACGCATCCGGCTCAGCAGATAGGCAAGGCTAGGCTCACGGCACTTTTCGTCGTGGAACAGCAAGTCGTCTTCGGCGATGCCGCTCCCCAGCTCGACGACTTCTGGTTCCATCCCGTTGAGGCGGATGCCCTTGTTGCGATTCTTGCCAAAGATCATTGGCTTGCCGTGAACGAGTTCGAGCGTGTTGTCGTCTTTGGTGTCGCGGTCCTTGGCGTAGTCCCACGCGCCGTCGTTAAAGACGTTGCAGTTTTGATAGACCTCGATGAAGGCCGTGCCCGAGTGCTCGGCGGCCCGCTGAAAGACCTCGCCCATGTGCTTGAGGTTGGTGTCGATTGTTCGCGCGACAAAAGTCGCTTCACAACCAATCGCAATCGATAGCGGATTGAGCGGGTTGTCGATGGCCCCCATCGGCGTGCTTTTGGTGCGATGGCCTAGTAGCGAGGTCGGCGAATACTGCCCTTTGGTCAACCCATAAATGCGGTTGTTGAACAGTATGATATTGAGGTCCATGTTCCGGCGAATGGCATGCATCAAGTGGTTGCCACCGATCGACAGACCGTCGCCATCGCCTGTGATGACCCACACTTGCAGGTCGGGCCTGACAGTCTTGAGCCCGGTGGCAATCGCCGGTGCGCGGCCATGAATGCTGTGAACGCCATAGGTGTTCATGTAATAGGGAAACCGACTCGAACAGCCGATGCCAGAGATGAACACGACATTCTCACGCCGCACGCCCAGCGTCGGCATGACCTTTTTCATCTGTGCGAGAATGGCATAGTCACCACAGCCGGGACACCAGCGAACATCTTGGTCGCTCGCGAAGTCGGCGGGTTTCAGAACGGGCAATGTTTCGACAGACATGATGAATCGTGAGGGATTTGGGGTAGGAAGTCGAGTAAACGCCAGTCGCAACAAGTGGCGAAATTATTTTCTGCAGCAGTAGATTTCACCGGCACCGTGCGTGTGGATGCCGTAAAGTTCGACTTGATCTTCCGCAACAATGTCTTTGGGGAAATAGCAATCGACTTGAAAACCCGCCTCTGCGAGCCGGTCTTTGTAGTCGAGACCGTAACGACGCACGTGATCGAACTGGCCGTACAAGCGTTCGCGTTCCTTGGGATCGGTCACGGCAGGGTCTTCGACGGTTTCGGGTGCCGTGATCGGAACATTCAAGATCGCCCAGCCACCCGGCTTGAGTACCCTAAAGAACTCGCTCATCGCTTTGCGATCGTCCGGCACATGCTCGAGTACATGACTACAGAAGATGATGTCGAAGGTGTTGTCGGGCTTGGGGATATCGGTGATATCCATGTTCTCCATGACCTTCTTTGAGAGCAAATCGGCCGTCAAATAGCCCTCGCCGATCGCTTTGGCGAATATCGGTTCAATAAATCGTTCGGGACCGACGTGCAGCATTGTGCGTCCCTTCGCACCGGTAAAGAAATCGGTGTGGCGACGCAGGAACAACATGGCGAGGCGATGCCGCTCGAGTAACTGACAGACCGGGCAGCGCGCATCGCTCCGCGGATGGAGTCCGTGGGCATGAAACATGCGGACCGAGGAATTACAAACCGGACACTTACGACGACTCCCGAAGTAGGCGACGCGGGCAACGGCTCGCTTGACCGAAGCGGGGATGGATCGACGGACTTTAGCCAGCATTTGTCATGACCTCTCGCATCTTTGCGACAAGCTCGCTGACCGCGAACGGCTTGCCTTGCATCTTATTCATGCCAATTGCGTCCACGAGATACTTGCTGCGGATGAACATGCGGAGTTGCCCCATGTTGAGTTCGGGAATCAAGACTTTCTTAAAGTTCGACAAGATCTCGCCCAGGTTGTTTGGGAAGGGATGAACGTAACGCAAATGGCAATGCGAGACGGCTTTGCCTTGTTTTTGCAGGATGTGGACCGCTGTGGCACACGAGCCATAAGTCCCCCCCCAACTAAGCACAAGCAGGTCACCACTGTCGGGACCGTCGAGCTCTTGCGGCGGAATGTCGTCGGCTACCAGTTGCACTTTGCGGGCGCGGGTGTCGATCATATGTTGGTGGTTGGCCGGGTCGTAGCTCACGTTGCCGGTCCCGTCGGACTTTTCGAGACCGCCGACCCGATGCTCGAGCGTCGGTGTGCCGGGAACCGCCCACGGGCGGGCGAGGCGTTCGTTGCGTTTGTAGGGCAAGAACACTTCGTCGTCGCCAATCGGACCGGGGTGGCTGATTTCGGTTTTCTTCAGTTCGCTCAGCTTCGGAATTCGCCAAGGCTCGCTGCCGTTGGCCACGTATCCGTCGGTGAGCAGCATCACAGGGGTCATGAATCGCACAGCGATTCGCCACGCTTCTTGGGCGACCTCAAAACAGTCCGCTGGGCTCCGAGCCGCGATGACCGGCATCGGGCACTCGCCATTGCGACCAATCACTGCTTGCCATAAGTCCGATTGCTCGGTTTTCGTTGGTAGTCCCGTCGATGGTCCGCCACGCTGGACATTGATCACGATCAACGGTAGTTCAGTCATGATCGCCAGACCAATGCCTTCGCCCTTGAGCGCAATGCCCGGACCGCTGCTGGCGGTCACTGCCATTTCGCCGGCAAACGACGCCCCAATGGCCGACGCCATGGCGGCGATTTCGTCTTCGGCTTGGAAGGTGAGCACGTCGAAATTCTTGTGCTTGGCCAGCTCGTGCAGAATGTCGCTCGCCGGTGTGATTGGATAAGCCCCCAGAAATAGCCGCTTGCCCGACAATTTAGCCGCTGTCAACAATCCGTATGCGAGGGCCGTGTTGCCCATGATGCTGCGATACTTGCCGGGCGGTAGGTCGGCTTTGGGGACGAGATATTGCGTGCTGATCGCTTCGACCGTTTCGCCATAATTAAAACCCGACTTGAGCGCTCGCACGTTAGCTTCGGCCACCTCGGCCCGCTTGCCGAATTTGTCGTTGATGAATCGGAGCGTTGGCTCGAGCGACCGACCGTAGAGCCAGAATACAAGGCCCATCGCGAAGAAGTTGCGGCAACGGTCAGCTTCTTTTTGGCTGAGTCCTAGTCCATCGACCGCTTTGCGGGTGAGCTGTGTCATGTCGACCGAGTGCAGTTTGTACTGGCCCTCGAGGCTACCATCTTCGAGTGGGTTGGTGGTGTAGCCCGCTTGTTCGAGGCCCTTCTTGTCGAACGCGCCGGAGTTGCAAATGACGATGCCGCCGTCGCGAAGGTCGTCGATGTTGGTCACCAGCGCCGCCGGGTTCATCGCTACGAGCGCGTCGACCGTGTCGCCGGGAGTGTAGATGTCTTTGCTAGAGAAGTGAATCTGAAAACCCGAGACGCCCGCTTTGGTTCCTCGAGGCGCGCGAATTTCGGCGGGGAAGTCGGGAAACGTGGCGATGTCGTTGCCAGCGAGCGCGCTGGTAGTGGTGAACTGAGTGCCAGCTAGCTGCATGCCGTCGCCCGAGTCGCCACAGAATCGAACGGTCGCCTCTTCAAGTTGCTCAACAGGTTTTTCAAGAACGGTCGACATGGCTTTTATTCGATTTCTCGTGAGTTATTCGTCGCTTTTAATTTTATGATCCGTGGTCGTCAGGCCCCGGGTCACGCTTCCTCGTCATGCCCCTTCACGCTCGTGTGTCACCGCATGAGGTTTGGGGGGCAAGTTGTAAATTGTGCTGGGAAAGTGCTCGACCATGTATTGCACGATGCCGGGTGCCGACACAAGCCCGATTGGGGCGCCGGCTGCGTCGACGATCGGCAAATGCCGATAACCGCCACGACTCATCGACGCGATTGCTTCACTAACCGTTGCCGAGGCACCCACCGTCACAACGGGAGCGGTCATACAACCGCTCACGGGCTGCTGAAGGTCTGCCTCGCAGCTCATCATCCGCAGGGCGTCGCGCTCGGTGAAAATTCCCACGAGCGTCTCTCCGTCATAGATCAGCGCGGCACCGGTGTGCTCGGCACGCAAAATCTCCATCACACTGGCGACACTCGCAGTGCCGTCGGTGGCGAGCGGAGCTTCGGGGAATGCCGAGCTCACCGGTTCGGTCGCCAAGCTAAGTTGAAAGTCCACGGTGTTTGTTGGCACGCCCGGCAGGGCGGCACCTTCGGTTGCCCACGTCGCCGCCATGGTGACGCTGGCAGGTGGGGAATCAGCACGCGAGCGGTTGCTCACGGTTAGGTAAATCGTACCGCGCGAGGGGGAGTTGAGAAACCGGAAAAGGAGGCCGGATGAGGGGAATTGGCGAGAATTGCAACTCTCGCCAAAAAGGGGCACAATCACTCTGACAACATGCCGCGAATCGTGGTCGCACGTCCCGCGTCGAAATCGCGAAGCGCTTCGTCAGCTAACGCATCAAGCCGACCTGCTACGACGTCTTTTTCAAATTGGCGGTCCCAAAGCTGGGCATCGTATTCGGCAAACCAAGCCCGCAGAGTTGCCAAATCCTCGGCCGGGAGTTGTTGAATTGCGTTTTCGATCTGTTGAATGGTTGTCATATTCGTTGATGATAAAATCGAGAAATTATTGTGGCAACCTCGAACAAGTGTTGACAGAAATTCCTTATCGGCTTTCAACTCACTTCCATCATGGGCCGAATTCGTGGCCGTGGAAGCGGCCGACCCGACTGATCAAAATGCTCGATAATTTCCTGAACAACTTCGCCCAACTCTCGATAAACCTGTACGGGATCGGGATCGTCACCGTGTATTCGCGTCATCAAATCGGGGCACATGCCGATGTATGCCTGATCGGCATCGCTCCATTCGACCCAGCGGTGGTATTGCTCGATTGGTTTCATTGGTTGACCTCGTCGATTGCTTTAGTCATTTTCTTGTCGAGATCGTTTTTCTTCGCTTGCATCCACCTTCTGGCGACGGTGGCTACATTTCTTCAAGCTTCACCGGCGGCGGTGGCTTCGCATACAACTTCGTCAAATCAATCCCCCCTCGCTGTTCTTCTTCGAGCAGCGTGATGCGCTTTTCGAGCTGTTCGAGTCGGCGGGCGATTTGTGGCAGCAAGTTTTCTTTGCCCTCGCCCGGCTTGGTGTGAGGGATCTCTGGATATCCCAACTGACGGTGCAAACTGGCGAACAGATAAAGCGGGTCTTTCTTGCGGTTCGCTAGCGCTATCCGCCCCTCACGGTCGCCGAACAGCGGTTCGCCCAGTTTCTCGCGCTGCTCGGGCGGTTGGCGGCGGTGGTAGTGTTCGCTGTTCACGTAAATCACATCGGCCATATCGACCATGCCGACATTGCGACGCAAATCGAGTAGCCACTTCTTCCATCGCTCGTCGTATGCCGCGTCGCCCGCAACCGCCTCAAGCCCACGGTCGTAGCCTAAGCGATTGCGGCAAAGCGACTCGAACTGATAGAAGAACAGCCCTTGCCGCGTCGGCTGGCGATCTTGCCGCGCCCGATATTCGGCTTCGCGAGCCAGCACCGAGAGACCGATCCGCAAATCGAATTTCCCTCGTTCATCTTCGGCTTCGCCAATCACAAACGACTGAAACGCGGTGAAGTAGTGGGGCAACTTTCGCATCGCCGAATGGAACAGGCCGGCGTGACGCAGCTCGGCAAGCAAAAAGTCGATCGCCATGGGAAGCCGCGTCGTAGCGAGCGCCTCTTCGCGAAGCGACGCCAGCACTTCTTGAGCCGGCACATTCTCGCTCATCCGCTCGGCGAGCGTGGCGAAAAAGTGGGCCTGCTCAATGTACTCTTCGATACCTAAAGGCGCGAGCGGGTTTGAGTTGGGGGAGTCGTCCATATTCGGCAGTCAGCTTTCAGCGGTCAGCCATCAGCGAAAGCGCGAGCTTCGCTCGCAAGTCATCTTATTTTATCGTCTCGCTGCTGCGAGCGGTAATTGGGTCGCGATGTCACTCTGTCGAGATTCCCGCCTTCTCCGTATTTGATTTCGTAGTCGCCGTAACCGTTTACATGATAACGACTTGCGTTTTCACAATTGATTGACTCAGTTGAACTGAGCCAAAACTGGGTCAATCAACCCGCAATCGCGTTACCCTCAGTCTGTTTCGGTTCGGACTTCTCCTGTCGGTTGGCCTCTTCGCCGGTGACAGAACGTCTGTCACCGCCGTCGAGAAAACATAGTGAATCCATTTGGCACTTCGCCACGTTGTCGGCGAGGTGATAGTAGTGCCGAATCATATCGCTGTCGGCGTGGCCGAGCCAGTCCATAAGCATTCTCTCAGGCACGCCGCTGTTCGCACACGTCGAGCAGAAGTAGTGCCGAAATGTGTGCAATCGTCCATCGCGAAAACCCCGGACGCCTTCATTATGTGGGAACTGATCGGCGAGCGGCTCGATCACATCCCGCACAAGTACGTGGCGAGCAGTGTCGGGCTTCAGGCCAGTTCCTCGCGGACCAGTGACAACCTGTTTATCGCATCGATTCATGCCTTGGAGGA
The DNA here is from genome assembly GCA_041737535.1 of Pirellulales bacterium. Taxonomy (GTDB): domain Bacteria; phylum Planctomycetota; class Planctomycetia; order Pirellulales; family Lacipirellulaceae; genus JBGSWC01. The sequence continues at coordinate 25,322 of JBGSRO010000051.1, forward strand.
TCGGTAGTAAATCTGAGCGTATGGGAAGACTGCGGCTGCGCCCCGACTTCAACTGGCGACGCTCATTTCCTTTTTGTTGTGCATGTCCCGATTCATCGGTAAGTGTGATCCGCTGTTTATCGAGGTCGATATCGCCCCATCGGAGTGCTGCTAGCTCACCAATTCTCAAACCTGTGTGGGCCAGGATCCCAATCACATTGCCAAGCCATTCGAGGTCGGGTCGCTGCTGGCAATGCTCGTATATTGCCGCCACCTGCTCGGTGGTATAGCAGTAAGCCGGCTCGGTATCCGCTTCTTTGACACTAACTGAAAGTGGCTTTTGTCCGTTCAAGTGCCCTTTTCCGATCAGCCACTTATGCACTTGCTTGAGTACGACTATTTCGTTGCAGATAGACTTTCTTGCGTAGTGCCTACGTTCCAGGTGACCAGCATATTGGGTGGCGAAATCATCGTCGACCCCATTCCAGTTGTCCAGTCGCTTCGTCTCTGCAAACGCTACGAACTTATCAAAAAACGCTTGGTACTTTTTTAGGGTGGCTGGCTTCACTCCACCAACCGACTGCGGCCGCGACGCATACTCTTCGTAGAGCCGCCGTGTTTCGCTGATGGTGAGCAGTGTCGGCTTATCGTACGACGGCTGCGACTTGGGTGCCAACCCCAGTTGCTCGGCCCGGACTTGGTCTAGTTCAGCAAGCTGTTCGAGCGCGGTTGCTCGATCGGCCACACCCAAAGAATGGCGACCGGCGTTAACCTTATTCGACCGACCATCGGCATAATAGATACCGCTTCGCGTCGTGAGTCGCCACGCGAAGTGGCGACACTGTATCCGTTCATTTGTACTTTTTCTTGGCATATTGTTCTTACCCTGCGGTTACTGTCTTGTTTTCCATCGCGGACCAGGGCCGCGATGTTGCCGCTGCGTGGGCGTTGAAGGCTCAGATGATGGTGCGCGCGACGGGGGTTGAGCACTACTACTGTCGCGATCGTTTGCGGATGAGCTGATCGCCGACCGCGGAATCAATACGCGAGCACCAACTCCTCCCGGCTGACACTTCGGGAGTTGTCCCTTGGCGAGATTGCGATTTACCGGCTGAGCACTGGAAACATCTTCGCACGACCAACCCAATCGAGAGTACGTTCGCTACTGTGCGCTTGCGGACCAAGAAGACCAAGGGAAGCGGCAGCCGTGTGGCGTGCCTAACGATGGTCTACAAACTGATGAGATCAGCCGAGCGAAA
>JBGSRO010000101.1:0-2598 GCA_041737535.1 Pirellulales bacterium
GCATCGCTTCGTGGCTCAATCGCTACCGCCGCATTCTGGTGCGGTGGGAAAAGAAGGCCAAAAACTACGAAGCCTTGTTGCATCTCGTCTTCGCTCACATCCTGTGGCGGAATTCTTGAGGTTCTGGGATAGGTTCTAAGCCGCCGTTTCGCCCCCGCTGCTGCCGAAAGGTCCGATTAATCATGCGATCAATAACGATTCCCACAATTTGGAACCACAGTCCGGAATCACATCGACATAGCGTCATCTCCTCCTACGCCAACGGCGTTTCGTCTTGAAGCCCAAGGTTGCGGCGGCGCAGCCTCCGCTACCTTGGGTCTGGTGAGCCAGAGAAAGCTTACGCCAACGGCGCTGCGTCATGTCGACAGACGAAGGGCGCAACCCCGTCGGGGTAGTTTAACAATGTCGTCAGTCACCCTGAGTAGCCGCGGCTGCGCCGGAGCAACCCAGGGCTGTGTGACACAACGCCTTCGGCGTAAAGCTCGCATCTCCGCTCACGCAATCTGCCAAAAATACCACCCACAATTGTGACGCCCACACGATTACACGCTTTGAAAAAGAGCGCGGGCTCAAGGAAAAGAGAGCTGTAAGTAAGCTCAATTACTCTTCGACTTTATGTTCAAACTTGCTGGTTTATCCGATATCCGACGGAATTCTTGACCGAGCGTCAGAACTTTGGGCCGATGCCGGGCGGGGCGGCCACCCTCGCTCTGATCCTGACCGAATCGTTGCCGCGACCGCGCTATTGCTCGGTCGACCAGTCGCCATCGACAATCGCAAGCACTTTGCCTTGATCGCGAAGCTAACGATTGTCGATTGGCGAAGCCCGCCACCGCACTTGCGCGATCATCGACAACGCCTCACGCCAAATCGCGTTCCTCAAATAGCGCCAACGCCAGTAGCAGCGCCGCCGAGCTGTCGATCAAAACATACAGGAGCGCGAAGCCGAGGTGCTCGTAAGGCATTCTCTTGTCTTGCGATGCCTAACGCCGAACAGTCGCCAATTGTTGCTTAAACTTTTTGCGCAGCAACCGGCGCGGCACTGAGTTGCGCTAAGACTTGAATCACTCCGTTCAAGTGGGCGAGCCTTGGTCCGTAGCGGTCGACGAATTCGTTGAGCATGAAGTCACCTTCGACCATGTCTTCGTGCGAATACTTGATCTCGTCGGTGAGCCGGTCGAGGTATTCAACCTGCACCTTGCTGAGCGCTTCGGCCGCTTCGCGACAACTGTCGGCCAAGTCGGGGTTGGCGTCGCGCCACTGCGTCAGCTCGTTATTCCGCTGGCGATTGTTGGCCGAGATGTTGGTGATGAGTTCTTCGAGCAGCTCATTGGTGCGGTCTTGAGCGGAAAGCACTTCACGTAGTAGTGCGTTTTGCTCCTGGGCCGGCGGCATGTACGCATGATGAGGTGTGCCGCTAGTGACATCGACTTGCGAAAAGAGCGAAGCCAACGGCTGACTTTGATTGGGCAGCGAGGACTCGTGCATCGGGGCGAATTCCTGGACGACGGTAGTTTGAAAGTCTCCCCCCACACGTATGGGGGCCATTTCGTTGGCACCGAAGTGGTTTACGCGAAAAGCGGAACCAACGATCCGTGCGATGGTCTCACACCGGCGTAAAAGTTGAGTGTAACGAGACGTTCCGTCTCGTTCCATCATTGGGTTAATAATTCTTGAAAAATAGCCAAAATAACGCTCTTTCCGCGACGATTCGGGGCACGCCACCGATTGTGCAAGTCGCTTGGGCTGTAATGAATCTAGCGATTTCAAGTTGGTCGGGGCGAGTGGTCGATTGGGCAGAAAGAGGACCGTTTTGAAGCCCACCGCGCTCGCGATGCTAGCAATGTCGGCCGCTTTCGATTCGCTTCGCTTCGCTAAGCCCCCTGTCCGGCCCACCAACTCGCCATGACGACGTTTGCCCTGCCAAGCACCGAGCGCGTTGCCTATCTCGCCAGCACACACGCGGGCGATCGCTATCTCGTCGGTGGACTACTGGTCATTGACTTGCGGGGACGGCCACTTGAGTTCCACTGCACCGCGCCGGTCGAAGTGAGCCGGGCGCAAAAAATTCTGTTCGGTCAATCGCTCGAGTCGCACTTGCACTGCGACTGCATCGGCGCTGCGCTACTGGCGAAACTTCGCCAGCAACCCGATCTGGTGCTGATCGACCAACGGGCGTTTCGCGCTTTGACGACGCATACCGAATTGCCGATTGCGCTATTGCTCGAAACACCAGACGGCGGACCAGCCAACGGCACCGCTCGTTACGAACTTGTAAATGACGGTCGCAATATCCGCACAATCATCGAAAAACTGGCGGAGACAGTCGACCTGGCCGAGCCGTTCGAGCGAATTCTCGATGCGATTCGCGAAGCGAACCAATGTTTGAGCGCGGCCGAGGGAGATCGAGCCGATGCCGCCTGATGCCATGCCGCCACGCGAGCCAACGCTGCTGCCAATTCGATCGATCGAAGCGATCGCGATGCCCCGTTGCGAGGTGTTGAGTCTCGTCAACAGTCAACTCGAGTTTGCACAGCCGCCGGTTGTTAGCGTGCCGATGTCGCTCCCCGCGGTGACGGTCACGAGTTGTCACTTCGA
>JBGSRO010000116.1:0-34236 GCA_041737535.1 Pirellulales bacterium
CTCCGTCGCTTTCGTTTCACTTCTCGAAAGTCGTGCGTTGCCACTCTGTTTCGTGGCGTCGTCTTGGCGTTCTCCGCGTCTTTGCGGTTTTTTTTGAATAGCTCTCTGCAAAAAACCCGGCCATAGTTTCTTGTCAGACACGTTCGCCACCGCATCTGGACGCGGAGCGAATACTGCTCGATAATCTTGGATTATTTTATTCGGGCGACCGGTGGGAGGATTTCGTTGGAAGATGCGATACAAAAGGCCGATGTGTTGATTGAGGCGTTGGGCTGGATTCGGCGTTTTCGCGAGAGCGTCACTGTCATCAAGCTAGGGGGTAGCATTCTCGAAGACGCCGATGCGTTGCGGCATCTGCTCATCGATATCGTCTTCATGGAAACGGTCGGCATGAGGCCGATTGTGGTCCACGGTGGCGGCGATGCGATTTCGACGGCGATGGCTGCGGCCAATCTCGAAGCCCGGTTCATTCAAGGCCGTCGCTACACCGATGACGCCACGCTCGCCATCGTCGAACGGGTGCTGGCCGGTGAGTTGAACGAGTCGATCGCCGCTCGTATCGAAGAGTTCGGCGGTCGCGCGATGCCGCTCAACTTCACGGGCGAGACCAACAACAACGTCTTGTTCGGCGAGCGACTCACGCTGCCGGGCGAAGGAGGCGAGGTCATCGATCTTGGCCACGTCGGCACGGTAACGCGGGTCGACCGCGACACGATCGAAAACCTCTGTTACGCCGGTCAGGTGCCGGTTATCCCATCGATGTGCGAAACTGAAACGGGGGGCCGACTTAACGTCAACGCCGATACGGCTGCCATGGCGGTCGCCCAAGCCGTCGGGGCCGACAAACTCGTCTTCCTCAGTGATGTCAATGGTGTCCGCCGCGATAAGAACGACCCCGAGACGCTCATTCACAGTCTTTCGGTTGGCGAAGCGCGCGCACTGATCGCGAGCGGTGTCGTCGAGTCGGGGATGATTCCTAAAGTCGAAGCCTGCATCGAAACACTCACCAAAGGGGTCGGCAAGATCCACATTATCGACGGCCGGCTGCGTCATTCGCTGCTGCTGGAAATCTACACCAACCGTGGTGTCGGCACTGAAATCGTTGCCGAACCATTGGCATGAGTTAACTGTCTGATTGACGCCTCGATGTAATCGATCACAAACATTGTGAGTACACTTGCGAAGGGAGGTAATGGTGAAAGGAGATGAGGGAGGCGAACTGGGGAAAAGGCGATCGATTTCACTCCGGTTGAAGGTGATTCGTGAGAGCAGTCCCGCGAATTTTGTCGCCCCGTCACACCAATATTTCTATAATCATCACAGGCAATTTGTTTAAGGTTACGTTCCTCGAATCACCATCCCCACAATAGCCCTGATCCCCCTTCCGTTCGTAACTCAACTCGTTCACCTCCACGAAGCCATGACAGCACTCTCAGAAGCAACACGAGCCGAATCGATGTCGGCCAACACGGCCGCACTTTTTGCCCAACACGTAATTCCTAATTACGGCCGTTACCCGTTGTCGCTCGTCCGCGGCGAAGGCTCGCAGGTGTGGGACGATCAAGGTCGCGAGTATCTCGATTTCTTTCCCGGCTGGGGCTGCAATTTGCTCGGCCATTGTCCGCCATCGGTCGTCGCGGCGGTGCAGGACCAAGTCGCCAAGCTGATTCACGTTCCCAACACGTGGCACACCGAAGAACAAGGCGAGTGGGCCAAACTGCTCTGCGAGCGGAGCTTTGGCGGGCAGGCGTTTTTCTGTAACTCGGGTGCCGAGGCAAACGAGGCGGCAATCAAACTGGTGCGGCTCCACACGCCCGCCGAGCGTTACAAAATCATCACCTTCACCGGTGGTTTTCATGGACGCACACTCGGCGCAGTGACCGCTACGGCGCAGCCCAAGTATCACGAAGGCCTTGGCCCGCTGGTTGCTGGTTTCGAGTATGCTCCTTTCGGCGACTTGAATGCCGTTCGTGAACTGGTCGGCGACGAAACGGCTGGCATCATGGTCGAGCCGATTCAAGGCGAAGGAGGTATTCGCATGCCACCTGCTGGCTTCCTCGAAGGACTTCGCGCGATCGCCGACGAGCACGAGCTCGTGCTGGTGTTCGATGAAGTGCAAGCCGGTTGTGGTCGCACGGGCGAATGGTTTGCTTATCAGCACTTTGGTGTGACTCCCGATGTGATTACGCTCGCGAAAAGCCTGTGCGGTGGCATCGCTGGCGGAGCCATGCTCGCCAAGCGCGAGCTCGCCCCCAGCCTCCGCCCCGGAATGCACGCCGCCACTTTTGGTGGCAACCCCATCGCCGCCCGGGCGGGCATCGCGACGATCGAAACGATCGAGCGCGAGGGCTTGCTCGCACGCACGAAAGAACTGGGCGAATTGTTTCGCGCTCACCTCGCGCCGCTGGTCGATGAACTGCCGTATGTCGTTGAACTCCGCGTCTGTGGCTTGATGATCGGCCTCGAACTTACACTGCCCGGCACCCCGGTCGTGTCGGCTTGCATGGAGCGCGGTCTGCTCGTCAATTGCACCCAACAAACTGTCATTCGGCTCTTGCCGGCAATGACACTCACCGACGACGAAGTTGCCGAAGGGTGCGATATTCTTTGCGAAGTTGTTCGTGAGTTGCCGAGTCTGTCGTAATTTATTGTTTTACCAGAGAGCACACGGAGAGCGCAGAGAATAAGGTAGGCCGGATTGAGGCGTTAGCCGAGAATCCGGCGACGAGGTCTCGTAGTTTCAATATCGTTCCATCGCCCGCCGGATTTGCGGTGAGTACACCTTAGTCCGGCCAACAAACTACAAACCGTGACTTGCAAAATCGCATAATGCGAGCGTCATTGTTAATTCTGCCATTTGCTTACTTCAAAGTTTTTTCTCGGTGTCCTCTGTGACTCCGTGGTGAATCCCTTTACCACCTCAGAACAATGCGACATCTCATCACACTCACCGATGTGTCGGCTGCCGAACTCGAAACGATCTTCGTGATCTGCGAAGACCTCAAAAGCAAGTTCGCGCAGGGAACGCGGGAACCGTTGCTGCCGGGTCGCGTGATGGCGCTGTTGTTCGAGAAACCCTCCCTACGCACCCGTGTCAGTTTTGAAGCCTGCATGACCCACCTCGGCGGCAGTAGTCTGATGTTGGGCGATGATGCTGGCTTTGGAAAACGCGAAAGCATCGCCGACTTCACCCGCGTGCTCAGCGAAATGGTCGATGTGATTGTCGTCCGCAGCAAGCGCCACAAGACAGTCGAAGAAGTCGCGAAGTATGCGGCTTGCACCGTCATTAATGGGCTCACCGACGAGGCCCATCCGTGCCAAGCGCTCGCTGATTTGCTTACTCTGCGCGAACGGTTTGGCGACTTAACCGGCCGCAAATTGGCTTGGGTGGGCGATGGCAACAACGTTGCCAAGAGCCTTGCCCGGGGCTGCGCACGCGTCGGCATGTCAATGGCACTGGCTTGTCCTAAGGGCTATGAATTTGATGATGCGTTTCTCGCAGAACTAAGGAGTGACACGCCCGAATTCGAGCTGAACACCACCCACGACGCCCGCGAAGCGGCCGAGGGAGCCTGCGCGATCTATACCGACGTTTGGGCCAGCATGGGCCAAGAAGCCGAGCAAGAAAAACGCCGCCACGACTTCGCGAATTTCCAAGTCAACGAGTCGCTGATGAAGATCGCTCCTCAGGAAGCTGTCTTCATGCACTGTCTCCCCGCCCGCCGAGGCGAAGAGGTGACAGATAGTGTGATGGATGGCCGGCAGAGCGTGATCGTCCCTCAAGCAGCGAATCGACTGCACGCTCAGAAAGGTGTGTTGGTGTGGTTGTTGGCTTCCAAGGCGATTTAGCGTTTCATGTCGGGTGCCACGCGACGCGGTGAAGTCATATGTCAAACACCGCGATCAGCTCCGAACGGATTCAATTGGGCATACCGCTGCCAGCAATTTGCTGTCGCTGGTCGTGGCACTCAGCTCTGCACGTTTGACCGTTAGGCCCTCGGTCGGATTAGTTGTAGAATCGGAACATCCATTCGCTCACGACGCTCACTATGGAATCGCCCGCCGAGAAGCCACAGATCGAAATCGTCGTAGCCCCGGCTTCGGCGACAAAACCACGTGGTCTCCGCGAAAGCGAAGGTCGCGTTATCGGCGTCGGTGCAAGCTTTGCCAGTCTCTTGCAGCATTATGTCTCGGACACCTCGGCCGATTTGGCGGGCCGGCTGTGGATTGTGCCCGATGGGGCAAGGCTCGCCACCGTTAACGATGCGCTCGTCGGCGTGGGGAAAGGTTGGCTCGAGACAGGGGTGAAAACCCTCTCGCAACTCGCCGAGTCGATCACTTCAAGCGATCTCCAGTCACGGCGAGTGTTGCCGCGTAGCGAAAGTCGTAGACGAATCGCTAACGTGATCGAGTCGCTTCGCCGAGCCGGTCGGCTGCCGCTATTGGGGCCAGTTTCCGAACGAGGTGGACTTGTCGATGCGGTCGAGCAAACGATCGCGGCCGCAAAGTCTCACGGCGTCACGGCCGAAACCTTCGCCAAGTGGTCGGATGGTCCGCGTCGCTCACAGAAAGATTACGAGCTATCGGCCATTTACACGGCTTACCAAAAATCGCTCGACACAGGGCAACTCGCCGATGTGGCCGATCGCTTCGCCCGCGCCACTGAATGTTTGCAAAGGCTTCCCGAGAAACGGTATCAACTGCTGGTGGTCGACGACTTCGACCGCCTAGCGATTGACGAGTGGCAGTTCACTAGCGAACTGATGCGTCGCTGCGAGCGGGTCATTGTGACAGCGGTTGGCGACGGGCCCCGAGATGTTGTTCGCGAAGAGCTCTTCGCCGATCCACAGCGAATGGTGGCAATGATAAGAGCGGAGTTCAATGAGTCTCACTTCAAGTTGGCAACTCATCAAGCGGTAGCCTCACAGGCACGGCTCAGCACTCATACTGTGGGAGCTCATGCTGCGGACGAGCCGTGGCCATTAGGGCTCGATTTGTTCGCTGATGATGCCCCCGCAGGGCCTTGCGATGTTCCTTGCGTCGAACTGCTCAAAGCCAACACACCGACCGACGAATGGCGACAAATCGCGCGGCAGGTGAAGCAATGGTTACTCTCTGGTGCGTGTCGGCCCGACGAAATTGTTATCGCCGCCGCGACGCTTCCGGCTGAGCGCGATCGGGCCGCGAGTGTGCTGGGCGAGTATGGCATCCCGGCCAGTGTCGAACCACCGCGTAGCGCGGCAAGCTGCGAGGTGGTGCGCACGCTGCTCGATTTACTTGCTTTACACACGAATGACTGGGCATACGACAATTTGCTCGGTCTGCTCACGAATCCGCTGTTGGCGACACTCAACGCTCCAGCCGACTGGCGGAGCCAACTCGGCACCCTCAGAGCCTGTGCCGAGTGGACAGTCCGCGATCTGCAGATCGTTCGCGGGCGCGTTGACTGGCAACGCGAACTGGCTCGCCGCACGGCCTTTTTCGCTGAGGACGATACCCTTAGCGAACAGACAATTGAAGCGAGTGCGCGTGCGTGGCGAGCCCTTGCCACTCGCGAAGGGATCGAAACGCTCGCGACGGCGCTCGACGAGGTGCCCAAGTCGGCGTCGGCCAGTGGCTGGGGTCACGCCCTCGTAAGTCTTGCGACCGCTGTCGGACTCGACTTGAAGAGCTGCGCGCCCAACGGCTGGGATGTCGTTGTTGAAGCGCTCGCCTGGGCGGGGCTTTCGGTTGATGGAGCCGCCGACTTTTCGCTGTACGAGCTGATCGAGTTCATCGGCGATGTCGCCACATCGCAGCCGCTGGCGAGCACCTCTGACCGCGTCGGCCGCGTCCGCGTTGTCCCGCTGACGATGGCGGCGCGCATGAATTGCCGGCGGCTCGTACTCGTCGGCATGGACGAGACAGCGTTCAGCGCTCGTGAGTCGGCCGCGAGAATCTACTCCGCGTCCGACTGGCTAAAAATCGCCGGCTTCGACACCGCGCCCGTCCCGCGTTACGCCCAACAAATGCTGCTCTTCTATCGACTCGTCAGCCTGCCGAGCGAGGTGCTACTCTGCAGCTACACGGCACTCGATGGCAAAGCTCAACTGGTGCCACCGAGTCCTTTCTTGCACGATCTCGATCGCGCGATCGGCGGGAGATTGACGGCAGTGCTCGCGACCGAACCGACGATTGCCGTCGTTCGCGACGAAGCGCCGCTTTGCGAGCGAGAGCTGCGCCGAGTTGCTGTCGTCGATGCGCTTGCGAACAAGCCCGATCGCCTAGTGTCTGTGGCGAGTCTGACCGCCGGCAAGCACACGATCGACGCGCTGGCGGTCGTTAACGACCGAAGTCGGGGCGAGAGCTTTGGCCGCTTCGAGGGCATTGCGACGAGCGACGAAGCGCGAGCAGTGCTTGCGAAGAGCTTTGGAAGCGATTGCCAATGGAGCGTTTCGCAGCTTGAGACCTATGCCGAGTGCCCATTCAAATTCGCGGCTCGGTACGTCGCCCGTTGCCAGCCACTGGGCGACCTGACGCTGGCGACAAACCACGCGCGGCGTGGTCAACTTGCTCATGGGGCGCTCTGGGAGTTGCATCGACGCCTCCGGCAATCGGGGCACAAGACGCCGCTAACGGTCGACTTTGACGAGTACCTCGCGATGTATGCCGAGGCGGTCGAGGCGACCGTCCCCACGTTGGCCACGACCGGAGTCGACGCCCCGTTGGTGCGCGTCGAGGCGGTTCAAGTCACCGCTTGGAGCGAGAAGTATCTGGAGCAATCGAAGGCTTATCACGGTGGACACGCGAAACAAGATTTTGACGAGCCGCCGATCCCCGAACACTTCGAGTGGCGGTTTGGTCGGCCGAGTCGCGCGTCGGTTGATGAAAAAGAAGATGACCGATCGACCGATGAGCCATTCTTGCTGAAAATCGGTAACGAAACGATCAAGTTCGGCGGCCGCATCGACCGCATCGATGTTGGCCGTGTGGGTGACACGATAGTGTTCAACATCGTCGACTACAAGACGATGGCCAATGCGCAGTTCAAGGTCGACGAAGTGGCGAGCGGACACAAGCTACAGTTGCCGCTGTACGCATGGGCCGTGGCTGAGTTGCTTTTCGCCGAAAAGGCGGCTCGCCCACTGGCGGCCGGTTACTGGGAGCTTCGCAAGCGTGGCTTTCACGACAAAACGACGCTTGCCATGTACCGCCTCGAAGCGGCCGAGGTGACTGCCGTCGGCGACTGGCTCGCTCAAGAACAAGCGGTCCGCGCGCGAGTCGTCGACATGGTGACCAGGATCCGGCACGGGGAATTTCCCATGCAAAACGACGATGAACATTGCACGAGCCGCTGCGAGTATTCCCAAGTTTGCCGCGTAGCGCAAGTCCGCGCGCTCGAAAAAACATGGCCCCCACCGGCTGCAGAAACGAATAACGAATGAGGGGTGATGTTTCGTCATTCGTCATTCCATCATCGACCCCACCTACCGTCTGGCGACGTTCGCTACCTTGAATCACATGACAGCCATCGCTTACACACCCGAACAAACGACAGCCATCGCGACGCGCGATGTGTCGATTGGCCTATCGGCCGGAGCCGGGTGTGGCAAAACATTTGTGATGACCGAGCGATATTTGAGTGAGCTCGATCCAGCGACCGAGGGCGAACTCCCGACGATCGATCGTTTGGTGGCGATCACTTTCACTGAGTCCGCTGCGCGGGAATTGCGCGATCGCATTCGCGCGAAATGCCGCGAGCGACTCGATGCCGCACCCGCCGAGCAGCGCAGCTATTGGCGACGCCTGTCGCGGTCGATCGATATGGCGAGGATTAGCACGATTCACGCCTTCTGTGGCGCGGTGCTTCGCGAGCACGCGTTCGATTTGGGACTCGACCCGGGCTTTGAGATGCTTGAACCGGGAGCGGCCCGCAGTATTGAAAACAGCGTCTTTGCTGAGCTGCTGCGCGAGAAACTGCAAGCGGCCGACGACGACACCTTGGCGGTTGCTGAGGCATGGGGGATCGATGGGCTGCGTGGTCGCTTGCGGGCGCTGCTAGGAGACTGGCGCGATGAGCTCGCGCACGAATGGCTTGGGCTATCGACCAACGAAGTGATCGCGCGGTGGAAAGACTACCACGACAACAAGTACCGGCCCGAGGTCATCGCGATGGCTTTCGGTGCGGGCCATACACGTGTGATGATCGACGCTCTGGCCGATGTCGAACGCCGCACGCGAGACGATACCGACCACATAGCCAGCTTGATTGACTTGTTGGAGTGGACGCCGACCGCCGATCGGCTCGATGAATATGTCGCTTCGCTCAAAGAACTTGCCGCCATAAAAGGGGCCTTGCATTACCGGCGTTGGCCCGACGCCATTGCGAAAGCGGCGTTCTGTGAAGCTCGCGATGCGCTGCAGAAGTTGCTCGCGAAGGCGAGTGACATCGACTGGACGGCGGCCGAAGTCATCGCTGCCGCGAAGTTGGGCCGGAGCTTACTCGCCGTTGCTAGGGAGTTTCGTGGTCGCTACTTGGCCGACAAAGCGAGTCGCAATGCGCTCGATTTCGACGATCTGCTGAGCCAGATGTATCGCTTGGTAACGACCCCTGCGCACGCGGCCATCGTGGCTCAGTTGCGACGGACGACCCATTTGATGATGGTCGACGAGTTTCAAGACACCGACTTTCGGCAGGTCGAAATTTTGCGTCGGCTCGTGGGCGAAGGGCTGGAAACGGGAAAGCTCTTTTTTGTCGGCGACTCGAAGCAATCGATCTATCGTTTTCGCGGCGCCTCGCCTGAAGTGTTCGACGCATTGCGACGAAGCCTGCCCGCGCGCGGACAGCTTCCCCTCTCGCGCAACTTCCGTAGCCAACCGGCGATTATCGAGTTTGTGAACGCGCTATTTGCGAGCGTTTTCACCGGCTACGAAAAGCTTCAGCCGGCTCGCGAACAGACCACTCCCGAACCGGCCGTTGAGTTCCTGTGGGCCGAGTTTCCCGACGACAAACAAGAGTGGCCCGTCGACCGGCAGCGTCGCCACGAGTCGGCGACGATCGCGCGTCGGCTTCGCGAACTACTCGACCAGCGGGCCGAGATTGTTGGCTGCAAAGTGTCGACCGAACACGCCAAAGGCCATCGACCGGTCGAACAACGTGATATCGCGATCTTGTTTCGCGCACTCAGCAACGTGCGTTACTACGAAGCAGCGCTCCGCGATGCGGGCATCGACTATTACTTGGTTGGTGGCCGCGCGTTCTATGCACAGCAAGAAATCTACGACGTGCTCCATTTGCTCAGAAGCGTCGCCAGCGAGTGCGATTCGCTGAGTTTGCTCGGTCTGTTGCGGAGCCCTTGGTTCGGTGTCGCCGATGAGACGATAGTCGCGCTTGCTGGGAAACCGGGCGAGTTGGCCGTGAGGCTGTTCGCCAACGACTGGCGGGGTTCGTTGCCGGCCGACGAGGTGAATAAATTGCTGCACGCTCGCATTGTTCTCGGTGAGCTCCGCACACGCAAAGCCGAGTTGCCGCCAGCCGAATTAATGGAGCGAGCGATTGCGCTGACTGGCTACGATGCGGTGCAAATTGGCGAATTTCTTGGCGAGCGCAAGCTGGCCAATCTCGAAAAGCTGATTGAAATGGCACGCTCGGCGACCGCCGCCGGGGTCGGTTCAATCGCTGAGTTTGTGGCTCAACTTGCCGATTTCACAGACGACCCGCCTCACGAAGCTCCGGCCAGCACGAGCGGGGCGGCCGATAACGTCGTGCGACTGATGACGCTGCATCAAGCCAAAGGACTGGAGTTTCCTGTCGTGGTCGTCGCCGACGCGAATCGCAAACGACAGCACGATCGCCATGCCGCGAAACTCGATGCCGACTTGGGACCAGTCGTCTCGCTTGGCGCGGATATCGGTGAGTCGCAACACAACGCGGCTCAGCAGATGCTCAGCGGCCGCGAGAACGTCGCCGCGCTCGAAGAACTCGACCGGCTGTTCTATGTTGCCTGCACTCGTGCGGCCGATTACTTGATCGTCAGCAGCGCGATGTGCAAGTTCGATGGATCGGGGGATCGCTGGATCGAAACACTTGCCGGGTCGTTCGACATCGACACGGGCGAGTGTCTGGTGCCCGGGAGCACTGCTCAAGTGCTCGTGAATCGCAGCACCGACACGACGCCGCTCGACTCAAAGGCGAGCGACCGCCGAGGGCTCGCTAAGGCCATTACCATGGCACGCGAACGCGAGCTTGCAGTACCAAGCGAGATTGGCAACATCGACATCGATCCAGCGTCCCGGCGGCGATTCTCGGTCACACGACTCAGCGGCCAACTCATCGCCGAGCGGCCTCGCTATGTCGCGAGCGATGAATCGACGCTGAATGACTCGTCGAACACACTCGACCCGCTCGGTTTTGGTACGCTCGTTCACGCGGTACTCGAACGGATCGACTTTGCCAAACCCGAAGGGGCAGCAGCGTGGGCCGCGCGACTCGCGCCGTTTCACGACCTATTACACGCCGATCGGGCCGCGAACGAAGCGACGAATGTCGTGAAAGAGTTTTGTCGTGGCGATCTCGCGCTCGCCATCGCCAATTCGCCATTAGTGAGGCGGGAGCTGGAGTTCTTGTTTCCCTGGTCGCGCGAAGGAGAAAACACTCACTTTTTGCTGCGTGGCTATATCGATTTGCTCTACCGCGACACAAGCGGTCGGCTGTGGATCGTCGACTACAAAACAAACCGCGTCGATCGCGATGGCGTGGACGAGCTAGCCGCCAAGTACGAATTGCAAATGCACTTGTACGCTTACGTGATCGAAAAAACGCTCGGCGAGTCGCCAGCGGGCATGACGCTGGTGTTTCTTCGTCCGGGAGTCGAACACAAGTTTGTTTGGAACGAAGCCGCACGCCAGCGGACGATTGAGCTAGTCGATGAGGCAATCAACTGTGCCCTCAATCAAATTTAGCCACCGTCGCTAGCCAGATGTGACTAAGTGGGAACTAACTAAGTGGAAAGTGTCATTCGACATTGCCAATCGGTCGTTTGCGCAGCGTATACCACGCTTCGGTTGACCAAAGCGACTCGCCATCAGTCGATTTTGGTTCGGTCAGCAAATAAACGAGGTAGTTTTCGCGAAGACCATCGATGGCCAGCTCGACGCTGCGGCCATCGTCTGCGGGCGTGGCTGACTTCGCGCGCAACTCTTGTTCGTTGACCTTGGCGCCGCCATACTTGCCGGTCGCGAGATAGGTCCACTGCCTAAGTTTGTAGTTGCCGGTGACCGTCAACCACTCGCGAGCGACCGGTTTGGTGAAGGTGAGTCGCAAGCCCGTAGGCGTTGCTTCGACCAGTTCGATGTCGAAGACCGTACGGTCAGTAAAGCGGAGCCGTTGCAAACCCTGGTAGGTCTTCTGGCCTTGGGGATTGATCCAGTTCCAAGTCGACGAATGGTCACCGCCGATGCCACCGACGTAGAGCGAACCATCGCGGCCGAAGACGATGCGGTTGACACCCCCTTCGAGTCCTTGTGTGAAACGGTAGGCGGCCCCCTGCCAGGTGCCGTCGACTCGCTCGAGCGAGATGCGATTGATGCCACCATATTTGACATCGCCAACGAGCATTTGCCCAGCAAAGGGGAGTTCCTCGGGAATCAAGATCGGCTCCGACGGGCTATTGCCGATTTCGTCTTGTGGCAGCCAAACGGCCGCCTCGGTCACTCCATCGGCACGCGGTTCGGGGCCGTCGGGCTGAAAGGGGGTCGCGAACGATCGGGGCTTCAGGCGGTGAAAGAAACCATAAAAGTTGCCCGGCTCAACGTGGTTTAGCTCGTTGCAAGGAGTCCATTCCCCCTGGTTGTCGGTCACGAACACGTCGCCGCCAGGGCCAAAGGCGATGCCGTTGGGGGTGCGATGGCCCCCGCTGATCGGTTCGATATTGTCGCCAACTGGTTTCGCCAAATCGATTCGCAGTACGGCTCCGTGGAGCGGTGGATTCTCGCCCGTTCCGAGCCCGGTGCCGCGGGCCATGTAGAGAAAACCGGGATGATCGCTTTCGCCCGGCTCGTGAATTAGTCCAAAACTGAGCGCGTGGAAGTCGGTCGTCTCGAAACCACTGGCGACGGTCGTTGGCTTCCATTTCTGCGAGGCCTCGTCGAAATCGAAGCGTGTCACCTCCGATCGCTGTGAGACATAAATGGAGTCGCCAACGCAACAGACGCCACTCGGTTCGAACAGGTTTTCGGCGATCAACTCGCGGTCGACTTGCGAGCCGTCACCTTCGACACCCGAATAGAGCCACAACTCGCCATCGGCGTCGGGTTGTGGGAAGGGAGCCTTGAGCCGACGGGCTTCGAACACGGCGACAGCCAGCCGGCCTTCGGGCAGCAGGTCGATTCCACCGACCGGCACGCCGACCTTCGGATCGTGGAGAGTCAAGAGATTAATCGACGGATACAGTCCACCAACCGGCTGCCGTTTGCCGGGCCGATCGCCGACGGCCGCGAGACGCTTGTTACCCGGCTGTGTAGGACGGAAAACGAACTTCGCGCAGCTGAGTTGCGATTTGGGAACCGCTTGCCAAGTTTCGCTGCCGGGGGGTTGCCACTGGACAGCAAGTGGCGACGGACCCTTGTTGACGAACTGCATCAGCCGCAGCGAATGAGTGCCCCGGAGCAGGTTGATCGTCAGCTCGGTTTGCGCTTTCGATCGGCGCGTGACTTCAGGCTCTCTGCCGTCGATCCTCAGATCGAAGCGAGCGGGTGAATCGATGAGCCAGCGATAGGTGCCCGCTTCGCTGATCGTGAGAATGGCCGTGAACTCGGTGATGTATTGTTTGCCCACCTCGGCCAGCGGCGCTGCATCGGCGGCGAGGGAGAATTCTGCGAGCGTCACGTCAGCGTTGGCACTTTGGCCATCGGCCAGTCGGTCGTGCGTGGCAATCGGTTTGCCGATGGCAAAAACCCGGAGCCGAATCCCCGGTTCACGATCGGCGGCCGTCGCCGAAAAGGCCAACGCGACCGTTAGAGCAAGCGAAAAAATAGCAGTTCGTGCGTCGTTCATCGAAGCCAAAACGGTAGGTCGGAATCTGCCCGCCGACTCAAGCACTAAGGATCAAAAATAACTTGCGTGTATCCGTCATTCCCGAGCAGGCGGGAATACCAGACGCGACGCTTTCCATCGAGATTCCGGCCTGCGCGGGAATGACGTTCGCTCGATGGTCGATGCCAATTTCGCAAACCTACCAAGTTCTTCTTGATTCATTCCTCAGTGCGCCTTTTCCACAGGCGGAGCGACCGGTGCTGAACCCACGCCTCTTGCTCACCCGATTTGTGTTGCGGTGAGTAAATACGAATGGCGCGAAAAAAACGTGCAATCACGATTCAGAATCGTGCCACACGCAGGTTAACGGTCGACATCTTCGAGCGCCCAGTCGCGAATCAATCCTTCGGCACCGGGGGTCATGAGTCGGAGTTTGCGGGCGATTTCCATCTTCTCTGATGGGGTCGCTTTGGCCAGTTTGGCCTTCATCTTCTCGTAAGTCTTAGTCCGCTTGCGACGGCGACGTAATTCGCGATTGCGTTCAATTCCGCTGGGCACGGGGCTCTCCGAAACGAAGGTGATTTTTAACTGTAGCCCGGCATTGTCTCGTTCCTCGGCCCGGCAGTCAACGGTGGGCAGGGCTTTCGGCGGTCAGCGATCAGCGGTCTGCCAGAATCGTTCGCTCTGCGAACGACACCCGCGAAGTGGCCGCGACTCTGGATGACCGCTGACCGCTGTTTCCCCGCTGTTTTTGGCCCGCAATTCGCTATTGCGACACTCGGGCGGGTGCTGATACTCTCCCGGCCCCACCGTTCATTGCGAGCGAGTCGATCACGACGACCGGCCGCTGGCGATGCCCCACCTGCCCCCGCAGCACGTTTAGGGAGATACCGTGATGCCCGAATCCAATCGACTGAATCGTTACCTGACCATTGGCGGCAGCCTCGCGGCCGTCGTGATCGCTTGCATCGCCATTCGCAGCCTCAC
This sequence comes from Pirellulales bacterium, assembly GCA_041737535.1. Taxonomy (GTDB): domain Bacteria; phylum Planctomycetota; class Planctomycetia; order Pirellulales; family Lacipirellulaceae; genus JBGSWC01. The sequence goes on from JBGSRO010000116.1 coordinate 14,000, forward strand.
CGGCTATGCCGAAGCCGATGCGCAAAGCCCTCCTCCGCCAGCGCCGTCGACCAGCGACAAAGCCGTCGAGCGACCTGGTCGTCCGCAGCACGATGTCATGGCGATCGTCAACGGCCAAGATATCAGTCGCCGCGATCTGGCGAACGCCTGCGTCGAGCGGTTCGGCGAAGAGGTGCTCGAGAGCATGGTCAATAAGAAGTTGATTCTGCACCACTGCAGCAAGCGGAACATCACCGTCACCAATGCCGAGATCGACGCCGAGGTTGAGCGGATGGCAAAGCGATTCCGCCTGGGCCGCGAGCAGTGGCTCGAGCTCTTGCAAAAAGAACGGGGTGTCTCTGCCGCCGAGTACAAACGCGACATTCTCTGGCCAACGATCGCCCTGCGAAAGCTCGCGGCCGACGACCTGCGCGTCACTGAGCAAGAGATTCAAGAACAATACGAAATGCGTCATGGACCGGCCGTGCAGGCGCGGTTGATCGTGGTCGCCGACGCCAATCGCGCTGCCGAAATCCAAAAGCACGTCGCCGCAAATCCCCAGGACTTCGCCCGCATCGCGATGGCCGAGAGCATCGACATTAATAGTGCGAGCATGCAGGGATTGATCCAGCCGATTCGCCAACACATGGGCGACGAGAACATCGAAAAGGCAGTGTTTAGTCTTCAGCCAGGCCAGGTGACGGGCGTGATTCCGATTGCCGATCAGTTTGCGATCCTCAAGTGCGAGAACTTGATTCCGGCGAGAAATGTGCCGCTGGCATCGGTCAAAGAAGAAATTGCCGAGTCGATTCGTGAAGAAAAGCTCCGCGCCGTCGCCGGTGATTTGTTTAAGAAACTGCAAGATTCGGCAGTCGTCCAAAACGTCTACAACAACCCCCAACTCAGCCAGCAAATGCCGGGCGTTGTGGCGACTGTCAACGGCGAGCCCATCTCAATGCAGCAACTGGGCCAAGAAGCCCTGCTTAGGCATGGCGAAGAAGTGCTTGACATCGAAATCGCCCATAAGTTGCTGGAACAAGCTCTGAAAACGGTCGGCGTGACCGTCACCCAACAAGACATTGACGCCGAAGTTGCCCACGCCGCCACGCTCGCCGGCGTGGTCGACAACGCTGGTCAAGCCGATGTTGAGAAGTGGGTGAAGACCGTTACCGAAGAGCAAGACGTCAGCTACGCAATGTACGTCCGCGACAGCGTCTGGCCATCGGCCGCACTGAAGCGGCTCACCAGCAGCAATGTCGAAGTGTTGCAAGAAGACTTAGAAAAAGGTTTCGACGCCAACTACGGCGAGCGCGTCCGTTGCCGGGCGATCGTGCTCGGCGACCTGCGACTTGCACAAGAAGTCTGGGCGAAAGCGCGCACCAACGACAGCATCGAGTTCTTCGGCGATCTCGCAACCGAATACAGCATCGAACCAACCAGCAAAGCGCTGCGGGGCGAAGTGCCGCCAATCCGCTTGAATGGCGGTCAGCCCCAGATGGAGCAGGTCGCTTTCAAGCTGCAACCGGGTGAGCTGTCGGGCATTGTCCAGGTCGCCGACAAGTTCATTATTCTCAAGTGCGAAGGCCGCACCGAGCCGGTCGATGTGAACCTTGCCGAGGTGACAGCGATCCTCAAGCAAGACATCTACGAGAAGAAGATTCGTATGGCGATGAGCGAACGATTCGAGAAAATACGCGCCGATGCTCGCATCGACAACTACCTCGCCGGCACGACCCAGGCTCCACCGCGGCAGGCTCAAGCCCCCCAGCGCGACCCCGCCGTGCGGCCAACTTCGGGTACGCGCTAGCGGCGAGCCACAACGCAGCGCCGGCCCTGCTCGGTATCGTCGATTCCCATTGAGACTGAATCGGCCTAAACTAGCAACGGACAAACATCAGCCCCGAGCATTCGCTGCCCGGGGCTTTTTCACATGACGGCCGCAGTAAAATGTCACACAATTCCGCCAACGATAGCGAACCATTTCGAGTGCAGGTTGCTCAACGGGTCACTCGCTTGCCACCCTACTTGTTCGGTAAGATCAACAAACGGATCCACGAAAAGCGAACCGCCGGCGACGACGTGATCGAACTCGGCATGGGCAATCCCACCGACCCGCCGCAGGATTTGGTGGTCGAAAAGCTCTGCGAAGCGGCCCACGATCCGCGGAATCATCGCTACAGCAAAAGCAACGGCATCACCAATCTGCGCCGCGAAGTGGCGGCCAAGTACCTCAAAAAATATGGCGTCCGTCTCGATGCCGAAGCCGAGGTGATTACCTGCCTCGGCAGCAAAGAAGGTTTCAGTCACATGTGCCTAGCGCTCATGGGCCCGGGCGATACGGCCATCGTGCCGGCACCTTATTTTCCGGTACACGTCTACGCGGTGGCGCTCGCCGGGGCCAACGCCATTTCGCTCGATGTGAGCGACAGCGATAAGTTTCTCAGCGACATCGCCTACACTTGTGAGACGCTCTATCCTAAACCGAAGCTATTGATTATCTGCTATCCCCACAACCCGTCATCGGTAGTGGTCGAGCAGAGTTTCTTCGACGAAGTCGTAAAGATCGCGAAGAAATATGGGCTGATGGTCATCAGCGATTTTGCCTATGCCGATGTCGCGTTCGATGGCTACAAACCGCCCAGCTTCTTGGCCTCCGAGGGAGCCATCGACGTCGGCGTCGAGTTCACGACCATGAGCAAAGGCTACAACATGGCCGGCTGGCGTGTCGGGTTTTGCTGTGGCAATCGCGAGATGGTCCAAGCGCTCGGCACGATCAAGGGCTACTACGACTACGGCATGTTTCAGGCGATTCAAATTGCCGCGATCATGGCGCTCCGCCACACCGACGCGGCGGTAGAAGAACAGAGCCTCATTTACGCTGGTCGCCGCGACGCGCTCTGCGACGGACTCGCGCGACTCGGCTGGGAAGACGTCCGCCCGAAGGCGGGCATGTTTGTCTGGCAACCGATTCCCGAACCGTGGCGCAGCCGCATGAGCACCATGGATTTTGCCATGATGCTGCTCGAAGAAGGCAACGTCGCCGTAAGCCCCGGCAGCGGGTTCGGCCCGGCTGGCGAAGGCTTTTTGCGAATGAGCCTTGTCGAGAACGAAGAACGCCTCCGCCAAGCGGTTCGCCAGATTCGCTCGTGCCTCCGCGATGCCGAGCCGCGATATGAACTCACTCACGACGCGGCGATGAGCCACTAGCGTACAGTTCGAAATGGCTTGCTCCTTGTTGCTATCGATCGCCTGGTGAATGCCGGGCCGTGGTGACGTAATCGTCGTCGACGGGACGTGGCGCTCGTTTTCAAGTCGCGAAGATGAGGTTGCCGATGGTCTCGCGCGTCCGCATAGTTTTGATCGTTTTGATCGCGAAATCGCCAACACGATTGGAGCGTTCAAAACCCTGAATTTTGGTTCACGTCAAACTTGCAAAGACGGCTTGTTTTTGAGTCGATTCCGCACATCGCCAGTGAATTTCGTCGCTGGGTTGTGAACGACCATTCGGTTCAGAACAATCAAAACCCATTTTGGGGAGTCGAGTGTGGAGAGTCGAGTGGAAAGGGTTGGCAGCCTGGGCGTCCCCGCCCGTGCAACGTTGAAGGGAGGGCGAGGCTCCTGCCGAGCCGAGTGCCACTGTTTGTCTTTTCCACCAATCCACGGGTGCCACTGCTGACTTGTCCAGCAGCGCCTCGGCCCCCTGAATTTCGTCGCGTCCGCGAAATCTCATCCAACGTGCAAAATTCATCGACTTTTGTACCCCCTCGGTTCGCAAAACTGCTTGATTCACAGGCCCAAACGCAACGGGCAGGTGCAAAAATCGCAGACTTCAAGTTCATTTCCGTCCATTGTCAGGGTGCAAAATTCGAATCGAACAGCAGCCGAGTGCCGCGATCCGGCTTGTCCAGCAGTGTCTCCCGCAGTGCTTACTCAAACACATTTTCACGCACCCACTTTCTACCACACCGCGCGGCCAATTTCGACAACTATTCTTGGCCGGCCTGGTGGAAAAATGGAACAGAGGTTGCGCATGCACAGGCGGAAAGTGGCACGCGAGGAAAATAAACGGTTCCTGACACCTTTTAGGTTCTCCGCGGTCCCCGTCGCGCGATTTCGCGTGGATTCTCGTAGTGTGCGACGGAATCGCGGCGATGCTAAATAGAACCGTAAAGGTTAAACACAGCATCTCCACCATCTATTTCTGCGTAGATCACACCACCCTTCAACGGAAGGATGGGTGTCGGGGCGTCATGCCAATCACTGAGTCGCTTCGAGTTGTAGCTGTAAATTGCTTCGTTGTTTCCACCGACGCCAATGACGAGCAGCCATATTGCCGTCCCGACGCCTTTTGCATCTTCGTCCGCAATTCGATAACGCCACATCATGCGTTCGACACCATATTCATCGGTCCAGAACTCGACCTTGACGCCAACAGGGTGGCCGTAAACACGACGTTCTTCCCCTCGACTAATCTTCTCCCACCGAGGAGCCTTGGCGACATTCGACTCGATCGATGTGATATCTGGTTTTGCCGGAAGATTCTCGCCACCCGCTTTGCTTTGCTCAGTTGCTTCCTTTAGCTTTGTATTTTCTGATTCAAGCTGTGTCACCTTGAGATTAAGTTCGGCAACCTGTTGCTCAGACTCCTCGGCGGGCTTCGTGACTTTTTCTTTGTACTCTGCCAGCAGCTTTTCGAACCGCCCCTGTAAGTCATCGAGTTGCTCTTGTGCGACGTATCCGGCAGGGACCGCGGGCGCATTGTTTGCCACCGGCGCCGAATCACAGCCGAATAGCGTCAACAAAGTGACGATTGCCAACAGAACTTGAAATGTCATACGGAGACCTTACATTAGCGAGACAAATTAAAAGTAGCCGATGTCCCCAGGGGGCACAATAATGCCGTGAATCGAATTACTCTTTCACGTAGCAATCAATCCGAATGGCCTGCTCTATTTGTCAAGCCCCTGGGGGACAGCCATCCCAATCAAACTCAGTGAGTCGCCGCAACTTCTTGCTGTGAGACGAGTTAACGCTACCTGATCGGGACAACTATGGATGGGTATCACTCAAAGACTGCTCACTCAAAGGGATCCGAAAAGGGGTCATTCTACTTTTATCGCTTCCGCGGCCGGTCACGCGGGCGAAGTGATGACTCCACCCCAAGCGTTCGGGAGGCTTGCTGCTGCCAATCAGTGTCGCCGAAGGGCGTTCGGCGGGCAACACTCTTTCTCAAGGCCACGTGTGTCTTTGAGGACCACCCACCCATAGCGGTCGCGAACGGACAGCCACAACTCAGCTCGCGACAAGCAATTGCGGCGACTCACTATGTTCGCTTAGCGTGGGTCTCAACCGGGGCACGGGTCCCACTGTCTCGCTGGAGTTGTGTGTCCCCTGACGTTTGCCCCCGACATTGCCTGGCTGTTGGCCCTTGTTGATGCCACCTGAAACGGACGCTACCCTGAGGGTTTCGAGCACTGATGGCAATGGATCGATGGTCCTGATGGCCCGATGATCCTGATGGGTAGTGGAGCTTCACGATGTTCGCGGCACAGCAACTCACCGACTACGAACAAGACGGTTTTTTAACAGTTCCAAGGCTGTTCGACGCCGACGAGATCGGCTTGCTACGCTCGACCGCCAAGGCCGATCACGCGCTCGATGCCCACGCGATGGGGCGCGGCGATGGCGAAGGGGGGAGTGTCCGCCTCTCGCTCTGGAATCATCCCGGCGAGAATCTCTATGGCATGTTCAGCCGCAATCGCCGCGTGGTCGATCGTGTCGAGCAGTTGCTCGGTGAAGAGCCTTATCACTACCACAGCAAAATGATCATGAAACAGGCCCGCACCGGCGGCGCCTGGGAATGGCATCAAGACTACGGTTATTGGTACGAAACGGGCCTGCTCTACCCGCGACTCTGTAGCGTGTTCATCGCGGTCGACCGGGCCACTCGCGAGAATGGTTGCCTGCAGGTGCTGCGAGGTTCGCACCAAATGGGCCGGGTGACGCACGTTAAAATCGGCGACCAGACCGGCGCAGATCCCGAGCATGTCGCAGCCGCCTGTGAGCGTCTCGAAATTGTGTACTGCGAGATGGAGCCGGGCGACGCCCTGTTCTTTCACGCCAACACGCTGCATCGCAGCGATCAAAACCGCTCGGACCACGACCGCTGGGCGCTGATTTGCTGTTACAACTCGCGGTCGAATAACGCCTATAAAGAAAGTCGGCATCCCAATTACACGCCGCTTGTGCGGGTCGAGGCCGATGCGATTCGCTCGCTTGCGGCCGATCGGCGTTCGGCGGCAAACGACTCATTTCTCTCCGATCGGCTCGATAAGGCGACCTCGACAATCACCGCTTCGGAGCAAGCCCCCCGATGAGCCCGTTGCGAGTTGTTGGTATCGATTTTTCGCACATGCACATGGGCGACAATCTTCGCTTGGTGGCCAACCACCCCGGTTGCAAGCTGGTCGGGGTGTGCGACGGGTCGGTCGAGAACATGCAACTGGCCATCGGCGAGCACTCGCTCGCTAGCGACCAAGTGTTTACTGAGGTCGACGCTTGCCTCGAGGCGACCCAGCCCGATCTGGCGATTCTTTGTCCGCCGACCGGGCTGCACGCCGATGTGGCTTGCCAAGTCTTGCGGCGGGGTGTGCATGTCATGCTCGAGAAGCCATTTGCCGCGTCGCTCGCCGAGGCTGATCGCATGATCGAAGCCGCTACGAGTTCGGGCAAACTGCTTGCGATCAACTGGCCCATGATGTGGATGCCGGCCCATCGCATGACAAAGCGGCTCATCGACGCAGGCACGATTGGCGATGTGATCGAGGTGCATTACTACGGTGGCAATCGGGGCCCTTTGTTTCACACGGCCCATAAACACGAAGCTACCGCAGAAGAAGTTGCTCATCAAAAGCCGAAGAGTTGGTTCTACCAACGCGCGCACGGCGGCGGGTCGATGCTCGATTACCTCGGCTACGGCGTCACCTTCGGCAGTTGGTATAACGGTGGCCAATTTCCGCTGGCAGTGACGTCGGTCGTCGACCAGCCGGCTGGGCCCGCCGCTGAGTTGGAAGTCGACGAACATAGCATCACCGTCGTTCGTTACGCGACGGGCCTCTCCAAATTTGAGACGCGGTGGGGCACCTTCACCGACCCCTGGACCAACCAACCACAGCCAAAGTGTGGTTTCAACATCGTTGGCACCCAGGGCACGATTGCCAGCTACGACTACGAATCCCACTTGACGGTACAGACGCATAAATATCCTGCGGGGACTCAAATCGCCGCCGAACGGCTGGCCTTTCCGCAAGATGGTCCGATTGCTTGCTTGGTCGATTGCCTCGAAAACGGTAAAACCCCCGAGGGTCCGCTTTCGCCCTCCGTGAGCCGCTTAGGCCAGACGATCATCGACGCGGCCGTTCGCAGCGCGGCCGAGCGTTGCACTGTCGCCGTTGCTGAACCAAGCCCGTGACACGGCTATCGCACCACGCCGCCCGGTTGACTCGATTGCTAGCGCAACCTATCTCTGTGCGGAGCTTCTCGAACCTGTTTGCCACTCCGCCCGAATTTTCATGGCCAACCGCTCTCCCCTGAAGTTGGCCTGGTATCGCCTCACGCAATGGGTCGTCGGGTTAACCGCGCGGGTGCTGTTTCGACTGCGCACAAGTGGGCGGGACAACGTTCCCGCGAGTGGGCCGGTGGTGCTCGTCTCGAATCATCAGAGTCATCTCGATCCACCGCTGGTGGGGTGTTTCACCCGGCGGCCGTTGTCGATTATGGCGCGCGACACGTTGTTCACCGGTTTGGTTGGCTGGCTGGTTCGCAGTTACGACGCGATCCCGATCGACCGTGAGGGGAGCGGGCTCGGCGGCATCCGCGCGACGCTCAAGTGCCTCAAAAGTGGCGCGGCGGTGCTGATGTTCCCCGAAGGGACGCGGAGCGAAGATGGCGCGCTCCAGCCGCTCAAACCGGGGTTCTGTTCGCTGGTCCGCCGGAGCCGGGCGGCCGTGGTGCCGATGGCGATTGCCGGGGCCTACGAAGCTTGGCCCCGGAGCGCGAAGTTCCCCCGGCCTCACAAAATCGCGATGGTTTGGGGGACGCCGATCTCGGCCGATGAGGTCGCCGCAATGAGCGACGACGAGCTGGTGGCAGTGGTGAGTGAGCGGATTGTGGAGTGTTTTGCGGCTGCGAAACGCGCCCTTTAGCGCCGCCGCTTCGCGCTCAATGCGAACCGTTCGAGCAGCACCGCAACGGCTAGGAGCGAATTCTCGGCCCGCTTCTCTGGCATTCTTTCCACGATTGGGTGATAATCGGGAATAGTCGCGGGCACCTGCTGGCGATTCATTAAGGGGCTTTTCACACCGTCCACTCGCTGGACACCAATGGAGCGGTTGCCGCCGTTCAGGAACGAGGAGGCAAAATAAGCATGCAAACTACTACTATTCGCCGTCAGGTCGGGCGTCAGGTTCGTCGCTGTGGTTTCACATTGGTCGAGCTATTGGTGGTCATTGCCATCATTGGCACTCTGATTGCGTTGCTGCTACCGGCCGTCATGTCGGGCCAGGCAGCGGCTCGCAAAGCGTCGTGCCTTAACAACATGCGGCAAGTCGGGCTGGGAATTGTCAATTACGAGACGACCAAACAAAGACTGCCCGGTTATGTGCAACCGGTGAAGCGCGCCGATGGCCAGTGGGTTGGTCCTTCGATGGTTGGGCTGACCGACGCCGGGTTCAACTCGGTAGGCAAAGCCAATGAGTCTTTCGTCGCTTGGTCGGGAGTGATCCTACCATTTACCGATCGCCAAGATATTTGGGACCAATTGCAACAGGCCTCGGCGCCCGCACCGATCAGCAAAATCGAAGTCTACGTTTGTGCCGACGATACCGACATCACGACGCTCGAAAACGCGGCGGGGCTGAGCTACGTCGCTAACACCGGAGCATGGGACCGCGACAGTCGATTTACCTTCCTCAGCGGTGCGGGCGAAGGAGACGTCGAAGCGAATGGGCTGTTCCAAAATCTCACAATTGGGAATATCAAATCTGACTTCACCTCGTGCCGCGATGGTCGCGCGACCACGCTCATGTTGGGCGAGAACGTCAACAAAGATCAATCCAACACCGTCAATACCACCTGGGCATCGTCGTGGCTCGGTTGCACGCCTGCTCAAGGGGGCGAACAGCAATATGGCATGGTGTGGGTGGTGGCCTATCCGCCCGACGGTCCGCCGAATCAGGCTTGCTCGGGCGTCGACGATCAGGCACGCCTCGGCGTCGACCCCGACACGGTGGAGTATCCGGGCGGCTTGCCCTGCTACGCCCGCCCGAAATCGAATCACCCCGGTGGTCAATCAAACGCGATAATGGCCGACGGCAGCGGCAAAAGCATCGACTTCGCACAGATGGATTATCTCGTCTACCAACAGCTCATGACCCCCTGGGGAGCGAAATGCGAAGACCCCCGGCAGCACGTCGGCAAAGCGGTCGGCGACAACGACATCATCGACGGCTTTCGCCAAGCGGCCCCGTTGTCGGAAGATTCGTTCTGAGCGGCTAGCATTCAGTGATCAGCGATCAGCAACAAGCAAGTCGTCGCCGCCTTCGCAGCGATGACGCGCTTCTCCAGCGTATCGCTGCGTGATGCCCACAACGCCCGCTGCCCCCGGTCAATTGACTGGGGGCTCAATGGTGACCGGGGGCTACATGAGAGTTGCTGCGTCGCAACGCCCCGTTGTTTCGGCAGTGACACGGCAGCGCGAACGAAATACGCGATTGATTCGTAGGACGTTGCATTCCTAATATCCATGTTCCGCACTCGCGCGAGGTAAGCCATGTCACACTCGAAACATTCTCAATTCTTCGTTTTGTCGCTACTAGCTACCGGCATGGCCATCGGAGCGGTTGCTACCGCTTGGCTCGGCGACCACGCAAGTTGGCCACTCAGTGCTGTTGCTCAGACCAGTGCCGTTGGTCAGACCACGCTTTCGGCTCCAACGATTGTCGCGCCCAGCACATCATCGCCTTTGCCAGCAACGATGACACCCGAGGAACTGGCCAACATTCGCGTCTACGAAAAGGCCAACCCAAGTGTCGTCAATATCGACACCAGCATCGTCCAATACGACCGGTTTTTTATGTCGGCCACGCCGGGCCAAGGCTCAGGCAGCGGCTCGGTGATCGACAAACGTGGTCACATTCTCACTAATTTTCACGTCGTTGAGGGGGCCCAGAAGATTGAGGTCACCTTTGCTAGCAACAATTCCTATCCTGCGAAGGTTGTCGGTCACGATGCCGAGCAGGACATTGCCATCCTGCAAGTCGATGCGCCAGCGGCCGAGCTCGTGCCGATCGAAATGGGCCGGTCCGATAATCTTCGCGTGGGCCAGCAAGCCTACGTGCTGGGAAATCCCTTCGGTCTCGACGGCACGCTCACCACCGGCATCATTTCGAGCCTCAACCGCACGCTTGGCAGTCGGATCGAAGGTCGGTCGATGAAGTCGATCATCCAAACCGACGCGGCAATGAACCCGGGCAATAGTGGTGGGCCATTGATCGATAGCAGCGGGCGAATGATCGGCATGAATGTGGCCATTGCGAGCAACAGCGGCCAAAGCGCCGGCGTAGGCTTTGCGATTCCCGTCAATCGCATCACGCAAATGATTCCCGACCTAATCAAAAACGGCCGCATTGTCCGTCCCGATCACGGCATCGTCGCCGTCATGGAAACCGACCTAGGATTGAAGCTGGTGAAGGTAAATCCGGGTGGTCCGGCCGATGCGGCCGGTCTGCGCGGCTATCAAATGATCCGCGAGCGCCGCAAACAGGGGAACGTCGTTTACGAAACGACTCGCATCGACCGCAACTCGGCCGACTATATCGTCGCCATCGATGGGCAGCCGGTCGAAGGCTATAGTGACCTGCTCGATAAGATCGACGCACACAAGCCGGGGGAGACATTGATGCTCTCCGTCTTACGCCAAGGCGAGCTAGTCAAAGTACCGCTGACGCTCGGTTCGACATAAACGTTTTTTTGAGCCGCCGGCGCTAGCCGCGGGTGAATTGAGCCACACCCGCGGCTAGCGCATGCGGCTCAATAACGCGGCGCGCGGCTTCGGCTCATGACCGTTGTGTCAAGCGCTGAAACGAGTCGCGGCGAATGACCCCCAAATACCCTTTGTTACCCATTTTATTTTATTTTGTTTCGGCACGGAATGTTATTTTCTGCCGTTGCGTCAAACAGCAAAATGTGTATTATGGTTGATCCGTGATGCGCTAACTCCATGCAATCGCTCGCTTTAGGGCGAATCGTCGACGCACGTCCGGCCTTCTCGCAGCGCGAGCATATTGCCCATTCTCGGCAATCCGTAGAGTTTTCCGAATTTAACCCCTTGCGATGTTCTCTGGAGGGGGTAATTTCTCTCCCCCGGTGCTGTGTTTGATTGGGTTTTCGATTTTATCGCCAATCGAATGCAGTACGAATTTCCGCCGGTAAGCATCACTTCAAAATGCTTGGCTCGACTCAGGTTGTCACCAAGCACCTACCCCCGAAGACCCACCGACCTGCTCGACGCCGTTGGCTTGCACCCGTTTGCCGGCTCTGTTGCGAAATGACCCGCTCTGTTTTCGCATCCCGCATGACAACGCGATCGGCCTGTTGGAACAAGGAGTTGTGAAATGATGAGTTCGCTTGTCTCGGTTTGTGTTTTGTTGGGCGTTGGCGCATCGGCCCCCGATGCTCCCCAGTGGCAAGCCGATTACGGCAAAGCCCTTGCTGAAACGCGCAGCAGCGACCAGCGTCCGCTGATCGTCGTCATCGACAATCCCAGCGAAGCCGGTCAGGCCGTTCCTGCAGAGTTGCTTGAAGATGGCGAGTCGCTCTCGGCCTACGAGCTGTGCCACGTCGATGCGAGCACGAAGTATGGCAAGTCGGTCGCTGAAGTGTTCGGCGCGAAAACGCTGCCTTATGTCGCGATCATCGACAAGACAGGCACCCGGGTGCTGAACCGTCACGCTGGTCAAATGACCGCTGACACTTGGTCGAACAAGCTCGCCCAGTACGAAGACGGCAAGGGTCCGATCAAGGTCACGGCAAACAAGCCGGTCGCGTCGACCTCGACGACACCCGCTGCGTCCTATCCTTCGTACGGCAGCTACCCGATCTACAACAGCCCGGTCTCGAACTGTCCCAACTGCCAACGCGGTTTTTGATTTCGGCCAGTTGTTGACCTAAAACTCACAGCCTCGGCGACCGACCCAGTCGCCGAGGTTTTTTTGTTTCGAGGCGCGACTGCCCGCGTCACTCTTGCGCTGCGACTGCGCTGCGATGGGACGCTAGTCAGCGATCCGAACCGGTATTGCGACCTGTTCAACGTAGCTAAGGAAATGAGAAATCGGAGGTGTCTCCAAGTCCGCCACCTTGGCCGCATCGTCGTAGCGTCTGAGCGCCACGCTGGCGACGAAGTGCTCGCGGGCTGCAAAGGCTCGCACCTCGTCGAGTCGCATCGGTCCCCCTTGCAGCATGAGGCTCAATTGCGACGGTTCGCTTAGCGTGCCGTGGTAGTCGGCGTCGACGGCACACAAATAACGCTTCGCGGCCACGTGTTGCCGCACCGGTTCGCAGACATCGGCCCCAAACCGATCGGCGAGCCATTCGTAGCCGAGTTGCTCGTGCAGGTCGTCAATCCCCCGGTCGGGAGCATCGTCGGGCAATTGGTGCAGTAAATGTCCCACGTCGTGCAACAGCGCGGCAACGATCGTCGCGGGTGTTTCGTCGTGCTGTTCGGCGAGCAGAGCGGTCTGCAATGCGTGGTCCCGTTGCGAGACGGCTTCGCCACCGTACTGAGAATCGCCGTAGTCGTCGAATAGCTGGGCGATTTCGTCGGCGATGGTTGTGGGTGTCATGTGTTGCCCTGTCGAGAAAATTTTGTCGCCCCCCTACACAACGGACAACGTCCGATGGTTATATTAGAACTTGCCAGTTTGGCAACAGTTCTCATCCACATGCATCTCGTTCGCGGGTCAGGAGTCTGGGCAATGCCAGTCGCAATGGAGCTTTCGCGAATCATCATCAGCGAAATTAGCAACGACCAAGTCATCTACTTAAAAGAGATCGCCGGTGAGCGAACCTTTCCGATCATGATCGGCATTTTCGAAGCGACCAGTATCGATCGCCGCGTCAAACACCAGGAGACATCGCGTCCGCTGACGCACGACCTCATCGTCAACGTGATCGAAGAACTGGGGGGCGAACTCGAAGATGTCATTATCACCGAACTTAAAGACAGCACTTACTTTGCAACGTTGCGCGTGAGGCTCGATGGCGAACTGATCGAAATCGACGCGCGGCCGAGCGACGCCATCGCGGTCGCCGTGACGTGCGAACCAGCGCTACCGATTTATGTGGCCGAAGAAGTGTTGCGCGAGGTGATGCGCGAGGAATTCTAACGCGTTTCGGCCGCTCGCGGTCCCGTGTTGCAGCGCTGCTCGATCATCGCTGTGGTCGCCGAGCGACCGCTCGGCAATGTTTCGCCGAGTTGCACCGCGCGAAAATCCGCGACTAAGTGGCGTCATCGAAAGTTTGCACAGTGGACAACCAACTGAGTTGCGACTCCGACGAGACGTAGCTCGTCGGCTAACGCCGATGATTCTTGATCGAAAATACCATGTCGAGCGAAAGCCGCACCGACGCTCGGTTTGAGTCGTAAACGAACAACGACTTGGCGCTGAAAAGCGAATGAGAGCAGCGCCGGAACTCGCTTTTTTGAAATGGACAGGATAACAAGATTGGCCGGATTGACTGGATAACCCCATTCGTTGGCGGCTTTGCTTGTTCTCGTTGATCCCGCCGATCCAGTTATCCTGTCCATCGACGACCGTCGACTTGTCGCTGTCCAGCTAGCCGACGTCATCGCGTTCGAGCGTTCGCGTACCGTTCGATGCCACCGACCCAAGTTGCCTCGACCGGAACGTCTTTGATTCGATCTGCCGGAACCTTGCGAGGGTCTTGGCCCAAGACGACGAAGTCGGCCAGTTTACCCGGGGTAATCGAGCCCTTAGTCCGTTCATCAAAGCTGGCGTAGGCACTCCCCATCGTCCAGATCCGAATCGCTTCGTCGACCGAAACGCGCTGTGACGCGCCATAGACTTTGCCCTCGGCGCTGGTCCGGGTCACCATGCTTTGGATTCGCAGCAGCGGGCGGGCTTCGCTCACCGGCGAGTCGCTGTTTCCGGCGACTGGCACACCAAGCCGCGTGGCGGCACCGTTGGGGTGCATCCACTCCCAGCGATCTTCGCCATAGATTTCCATCTTGTCACCGTGTTCCCAGACGTAGCTGTGCGGCGCGAGCACGACGCCGAGTTGCTTGACACGATCGAGCAACTCGGGTGTCATGATGCTGCCATGCTCGATGCGATGGCGATGATCTTCGCGGGGAAGTTCGGCAAGAGCTTTTTCATAGGCGTCGAGGACCATCGCGATTTCGCGATCGCCGTTAGCGTGAATACACGACTGAAGTCCGGCGTGGTGAATTTCGCGGACCTTGCGGTCGAGTGTTGCCTGCGAGTCGGCGGGAGGAATGCCAAAGTAGTCGGGGCGATCTTTGTAGGGCTTCGATAACCAACAGGTTTGACCCGAAAGCGAGTTGCCGTGGTAGTGTTTGATTGCTCCGAGCTTAAACCAGTCGTTTTCTTGTGGCCGCAAGACTGCGCCATCGAGCCACTCGTCGAGATAGCGGCGCGAGAGCATCACGTAGACTCGCAGTTGTGGCTTTTCGGCCAGTAATTGCGCGTAGTTTTTGACAGTGCTCGGGCTTGTCCCCGCGTGATGGACGCCCGTGATTCCCACCGCGAGATACGCAGCGAACTGTCGCTCCATGCCTTCGATCCACTCCCGGTCTGTTTCCTGCGGGCTGCTTGGCCCCGCGTTGCGAACGATGCTCTTGGCCGACTCGCGCAACACGCCATTGGGAACGCCCGCATCATCACGGTCGAATCGTCCTCCGCGCGGGTCAGCCGTTTCGGCGGTGACCTTTGCCAAGTTCAGCGCATAGCTGTTGCAAGCGCCCACATGACTGCTTGAATGTGAAATGTAAACCGGATGGTTAGTGCTCACGCGGTCGAGGTCGTCGCGCGTGGGATGGCGACCGAGCTTCGTGTCTTGGTAGCGGCTGCCAACAACCCATTGTCCTGCTGGAATGAGCTCGGCTTTCTTGCGAAGCCGGTCGACGAGTTCATCGATCGACTTTACGGCTTTGGGACTACAATCGACGCTCCCCAATCGGCTGAACTCGTCGTACTGGGGCGACGGATGGATGTGGGCGTCGATGAATCCTGGGACGATCGTCTTGCCAGTGAGATCGATGACCTTGGTCTTTGGGCCGCGCAG
Source organism: Pirellulales bacterium (assembly GCA_041737535.1). Lineage (GTDB taxonomy): Bacteria > Planctomycetota > Planctomycetia > Pirellulales > Lacipirellulaceae > JBGSWC01. Next base: position 29,360 of record JBGSRO010000116.1, read on the forward strand.
GGCACCGACAGCTTCGCGAGTGCCGACGGCCAAGAACTTATCGTCGCGAATCGCCATCGCCTCGGCGTTCGGCTGTCGATCGTCAACCGTAAGAATGTTGGCACCGACGATAATCACATCGGCCGGCTGTGGGGGCAATTCGGCACTGGCTAGCGCCGTTGCCCAAAGCAAATAAATTGGTGCCGACAGCAAATAAATTGGTGCCGACAGCAAACAAAGCAGCGGCCAAAGCAAACGCAGCGTAAACGAGTCAATGCGCACGAGGGATCCCGGAGCTTGTGAAGACCAAACCCACTGCCGACTCGCCACGTGCGATCATAAAGTGTCGAGAGAATTCGTCCAGCGCCCCAGCGTGTCTGACAAGAAACGATGGCCGGGTTTTTTACAGAGAGCTATTCAAAAAAACCGCAAAGACGCGGAGAACGCCAAGACGACGCCACGAAGCAGAGTGGTAACGCACGACTATTGAGAAGTGAAACGAAAGCGACGGAGCGCCACAAATGGAAAACTAAGTCGACGAGCCTAAGTCGACGGGCAGAGACCGCTCGGTTTGCACCCGGTTGTCGCTTCGAGATTTTCATGAGCATTGCCATTAAGCCGCTTCTCACGCTTGTTGTTTGTTTGCATCTTTTTGTGCCGTGTCACTTTGCGTCGTGGCGTCGTTGCGTCGTGGCGGTTTCCCTGCTTGGGGTGCCGGAGAAAATTGTCAGGCACGCGCCCCAATGCGCTTTTGAGATTTCGCCTCCCACCTGCTAGACTAGATGGGCTTCTGTTCACTCGGGCACGGTGTCGATGCAAATTGTTTACGTTCACTACCACCTGAATCGCGGTGGCGTGACTCAGGTGATAATCAACCAGATTCGTGCTGTGGGCGAATTGCCGGCCGACAAACGCCCCACACGGATTGGCGTGATGTACGGCGGGCGTCACGATGGCTGGCCCCGAAAATTATGGGCTGGCGAAGCTCCCCTTGAGGTCGAGCTGATCCGCTTTGCCGAAATAGAGTACGACGAGGTCAACCTGGCCCAGCCCGAACCACTTGCCGAGCACATGGCGCGCGTGCTCAAAGGCAAGGGGTTTGGCCCCCAAGACACCCTCTTGCATGTCCATAATCATTCGCTGGGCAAGAATGTTTCGTGGCCCGGGGCGATCAGCGCGCTGGCTAAGCTTGGTTATCGGCTGTTGTTGCAGTTGCACGATTTTGCCGAAGACTTTCGTCCAGAAAACTATCGTCGGCTCATGAACGCGACGCGCAGTGAGTCGCCGGCAGAACTTGCCGCTGTGCTCTACCCCTGTGGTCCGGCGATTCACTACGCGGCCCTCACACAGCGCGACGCCAAAATTCTGAAGGCGACTGGCATCGCCGAGGAGCAACTCCATTTGCTTCCGAATCCGATTGGCGAATCGCTCGAACTTCCCGACGGTAAGAAAGTTCGCGAAAAAGTCCGCACACGGCTCGGCATTCCGCTCAAGAGTCGGCTGTTGCTTTACCCCGTGCGGGGAATCCGCCGCAAGAATCTGGGCGAGTTGTTGTTGTTGTCGGCGCTGAGCAACCCGGCAGTTTGGTATGCCGTGACACTGGCGCCACAGAATCCAGCCGAACTCGAATCGTTCAAGCGTTGGCAGGCGCTTTGCAAAGAACTCAAGCTGCGTTGTCTGTTTGACACGTGTCGCGAGGGGGGCGTCGAATTCACTGAAACGGTTGCCGCCAGCGATGTCTTAATCACGACCAGCATTGCCGAGGGTTTTGGCATGGTGTTTCTCGAAGGGTGGCTGGCGGGCAAACCGCTCGTCGGTCGCGATTTGCCCGAGATCACTTGCGACGCAGTGAAAGCGGGACTCAAGCTCGATGGGCTGTACCGCAAACTGGCGATTCCACTCGATTGGGTCGGCGGGAGAATCGATCTGGGCGACGATATTTACCACGCCTACCAGTGGGCCTGTCACGATTATGGCGTGCCGATTGTCGAACGCGAGGAAGTCGTCGCCCAGCTCGACCACCTGATGGAAAAAGAGACAATCGACTTCGCCCACCTGCCGACGGTCTGGCAACAAAAGGTGATTCGCCGCGCGGCCGCCGCTCCGGTGGCGACTCGCGAAGCACTCTGTGCGATCAATCCGCAGCTCGATGAGCTCTTGTCGGGAGCGAGCAGCGCTTCGCCCGAAGTCATCGCGGCGAATGCCGCCGTCGTGCGTAAGTGCTATTCCATGACGCAAATGTCGAGTCGGTTGGGCGGGGTCTATCGCCGATTGCTGGCTCAAAAAGCGGGCCAAGTCGATGGACCCCTTCCGGCAGGCGACCAAGTGCTAGGCAGCCTCTTGAGGCTGTCGCGGCTCCATCCACTGAGACTCGAATCGTGAGTCGCGTCGCCGACATAATCCGCGAACACGCCACGGCGCTCGAGCCGCGGCCAACCATTATTGTGCCCCGACTTGACCCGATCGACGATGTACGCGCTGTTCTGTTCGACGTTTATGGCACGCTCATCATCAGCGGCTGCGGCGATATTTCGCTCGTTGGCGGCACCGATTCGGTCGCGGCATTCGGCCCATCGCTCAAAGACGTACAGATCGAGTGGCTGGGAACCGAACGGGTTGCTCGCGACATTTTTCATCAGACCATACGGAACCATCAACAACGCATTGCCGACGAATCCCCTCATCCCGAAGTCGACATCTTGCACGTTTGGCACGACGCGGTGGCCGAGTTGGCGAATCGTGACATGCTCGGCGAATTGCCGGCGCAGATCGACTGGCAACAACTCGCCATCGGCTACGAAATGCGTGTGAATCCCGTCTGGCCGATGCCGGGGCTGGTGGAATGCTGCGAAGCGATTCGCAAGGCCGGACTCGCGCTTGGAATCGTGAGTAACGCTCAGTTTTTCACCCGCGACTTGTTTGCCGGTTTGTGCGACCGGTCGCTCGCCGACTTGGGATTCGCCGACGAGTTGTGTTTCTGGTCCTACCAGCATCTGCGGGCGAAGCCCGACACCTGGCTTTATCAACTTGCCGCCGAGGCGCTTGTCGATCGTGGCATCGAGCCGCACCAAACTCTCTACATCGGCAACGACATGCGGAACGATGTCATGCCGGCCGCTAAGGTTGGTTTTCGCACGGTATTGTTCGCTGGCGACAAGCGAAGTTTGCGGCTCCGCAAGGGAGATTCGTCGGTCGCCGGTGTTGTACCTGACAGAGTTGTCACGAATTTGGATCAATTAAAGTACCTCTTGAGTCTTGCCCACACGTAGGGGTGGCGTACACTTGCGTCGAATCATGCGGGGACGCTCGGCTTGAGCCAACGGCGCTAGCCGCAGGTAATTGAGTCGTCACCCCCGGCTCAAGTCGTGCTCCGCAAGTCGCCACGAAGCAAGTCCGACATGCCCACCAGCAATCACGCCACGACGAGAAAAACACACCCTCCCGGGCGAAACATTGGGTTCGTCGGTACCCGCTTTGCTGGTACCGATGGTGTGTCGCTCGAGGCGGCCAAGTGGGCCAAGGTGTTGTGGCACCATCGCCACGTTAGCCACTGGTTCGCGGGCAAGCTCGATACTAACCCCGATGTCAGCATGTTGGTGCCGCACGCCTATTTCGGTAACCCCGACATATTGTGGGTCAACCAGCGCGTGTTTGGTTGCACGACGCGCGACTCCGAAGTGACTCGCCGAGTGCTGTCGCTGGCCGACCACCTCAAGCGTTCACTCTACGAGTTTACCCGCAAGTTCGACATCGAAATTCTCGTCGTACAGAACGCACTGACGATTCCGATGAACATTCCGCTCGGCATGGCGATCACCATGTTTATTGCCGAGACAGGTTTTCCGACAATCGCTCACCATCACGACTTTTACTGGGAACGCGACCGCTTTAGCGTCAACGCCTGTGGCGATTTTCTACGAATGGCGTTTCCTTGTACGCTTCCCAGCGTGCAGCACGTCACGATCAATAGCGAAGCCCAACGGGCACTCAGCCACCGTCGCGGTGTGTCGAGTATTTTGGTGCCGAACGTGATCGACTTCGACACGCCGCCGCCGTCGGTCGACGAATTCAACGCCGACTTTCGCGAGAGCATCGGCATCGAGCCCGACGAGATCATGTTCTTGCAGCCAACTCGTGTCGTTCCGCGCAAGGGTATCGAACACGCGATCACGCTGCTCGCGCAGCTCAATAACCCGAAGTGCAAACTGGTGATTTCGCACGAGTCGGGAGACGAGGGTCACGAGTACCTGCACGCGCTGCAAGAAATGGCCGAGCACCAAGGGGTCGACCTTCGCGTGGTGGCCGATCGGGTCAGCGAAGAACGCGGGTACAACGAAGAGGGCGCGAAGATCTATCTGCTCGCCGACGCCTACGCTCACGCTGATTTTATCACTTACCCGAGTCTCTACGAAGGTTTTGGCAATGCCCTGATCGAAGCCTTCTATTACCGCAAGCCGGTGCTCGTGAATCGCTATTCGATTTTCGTCACCGACATCGAACCACGTGGTTTCGATGTTATTTCGATGGACGGCTATATGACGAAAGAAGTTGTCGATCGCGTCCGCCGAGTGATCGACGATCCCAACTATCGCGAAGCGATGGTCGAAAAAAACTTTTCGCTCAGCCGAAAGTTCTTCAGTTATGGCGTCTTGCGTCGCAAACTGCGCGCGCTGATCACCAACGTCACGGGGATGGACGACCTGTGACGCGACCCGGTGACTTTCACTAACAGGCAATAACCAAGCTAACAACAAACCAAGGAAGGAACGCAAAATAACTTCATCATTGTGACGGTGAGCGAATAAATGGGACTGGCTCCGAGCGTATTGTTGGCTGCTGCCTCGACTGGTTTTGTGCTCGGTGCCTGTCCCATTTATTCGCGCTGGAGCGGAGCAGTC
>JBGSRO010000119.1:0-13334 GCA_041737535.1 Pirellulales bacterium
AGCAACACGGCTATCCGGCGGATGTCTTCTTTGCACGCTTCCTCCAAAAGCTGGCAAAAACGCTGTTGTTCTTCATTCAACTCAATCGGCTTGGCCAATGTACGGCTCATCACTCCACCTCCTGGGACCGGAAAATAGGTACACCTAACTCCAGTTTAGCAAATCGCAGAATTTTGTACCCACAATCGTGACGCTCACACTTCCCGCGTGATTTCCCGTGAGAAAGCTTGACGCAAGCCCCGCTCGCCATTAGAGTGCGAAGTGACCTGGCGGCGCTGACTCGTTTTCTCTGCGAATAGACTTTGCGGGGGGGGGTAGGTGTATGCGACCGTCTCCTTCGCTATTCTCTCTTTCACTACGTTGGGGCACGTCTCATGAAAACATTCTTGATTTTGCCAGCTTTCGCGCTGGCTCTCGCGGCTTCTGCTCAAAGCCGGGCGGGTTTGATTGTTGGCTGGGAAACTTGGGCAAGCGGAAGTGAAGCAGCCTCCTCTACCGATGGCGATGCAACAGGTGTAGGAAACGAAGTCTCTGGCGATTGGCGTGAAGCTACTCAGGCTGCCTCGAATGATGGAACTTTTGGAAACTTAGCCGGTGCTTCGACTTCGACTGCAAGCGCGTCCACTGGAACTTTTATTGGCGGATTTGGCATTTCAGGCACTTACGATTTCACTGTCACTGCCGGCCTTAATGGATTGATTCTCGAGACCTTTCACTTTGACGCTCAGCGAAAGCGGGCGAATTCGCCTGAGTTTTGGTCGGTGACAACTCTGTCTGGCGCTATCTCTACCGGTGTCACCGTGGGAATGGGAACGCTGACGACACCCTCGTTATCGCAAAATCATGCTGATTTCGACCTCGACCTGACCAGCCTGACCGACAACGTGCTCGAACCGGGCGAGTCAGCAACGTTCCGAATGTCATTCACTGGCGGTAATAATACCAATACCGATCAAATCACCTTTCTCGACAACGTCGCGATTTCGGGGACCAGTGTCCCCCCAACACCGCTGGTTCCCGAGCCGACTTCGCTGGCGATTGCTGGCTTGAGCTTGCTGGGACTGCTTCGCTGTCGCGCGTCGCAACAGCGGAACTAAATGCGGAGTCTCTCGCAAATGAAAACTTGAATTGGCGACTTTGGTGACTTGCGTAAACGAAACGGCGCTACGGAATTGTGTTGAAATGCAGGTCGTGCTGCGAGTTTTTCGAGGTCGGTACCGAGGTCGATGCTGAGTTACGTGAACTACGCTCACACGGTGGTTGCTTGGGCGTAACCCTTTTAACCTTATCTCATTTTGAGGCGTCGCCATGAAACTGTGTTTTCCATTTTTCCTGCTGTTCGCATTCTCCGCTTGGTTTCCTGCCGGGCAACAAGCGTCAGGCGCTGAATTCTTTCTCCAAGGTAGCATCGGAGTGAGTGGTCCCTATTGGAGTGACAAATCCATTTGGTTTGTCAACGAATCAGGAGGGGGAGATACGGCAGCCACGTCGAATGCGCCCTTCGTGGGCAATCGATTCAACCTAAACGGCTTTCTTGCGTACACGAATCCAGGAACTGGCACAAATACGTTTAGCGGCACGCTCGTGATCGACCAATCGGGAACGATTATCGACAATCGCATCAAAACACTTACGATAGCATCGATGGAAGTGACTTCGGGTCTGCGAATGCGTTATCGCAATCACGCATTGACCGGACGAAACTTTAATATCAACAATTTGCAAATCAGTGGTGCTACTTTCACGCTTGAGGAAGCAAACGACGGTTCAACGAGCAAAGATGCCGATTTGACGATCGGCGAAATTGGCGGTACTGGGACAGTTCGGCTCGGGGCTGCCAGTTTCGACGACAACAACATCTGGGGGTTGAGTGCCGTCGATTCCGATAACGACTTCACGGGCCGTTTACGTTTGTGGCGTGGCATTCTCGATCTCGATCTCGCTCCGCTCTCTTTGCCAAACGCGACCTTTCAACTGTCGGATAGAGATAGCCACAGCTCGGTTGTGCTCACGAACGACGCCACTTTCAAAGCGGTTCAAGAACTGGACTTTGATGGTGCCAACCCGGTTGTTTTCGAACTCTCGCCAGGAACTTACTCGGCGGCCGATCTCGATCTTGCGTTTGGCACGTCTGGTCGCTTCACAGGTCCGGGCATGCTGACGGTTCTTGGTGTCGGGCCTGAGGGAACTCCCGGCGACTTTAACGACGATGGCTTCGTCGACGCGGCCGACTACACCGTGTGGCGCGATAACCTTGGTGCCGACGACTCGACGTTCCCGGTTGGCTCGACCGACCCAAGCTCGAGCACAATCGATAGCGGCGACTACAACCTGTGGAGAGCCAACTTTGGCATGTCGGCCGCCGGCAGCGCGAGTCTTTCGGGTTCCCCAGTTCCCGAACCGAGTACGATGCTGTTGGTTGTGGCTGGTGCCGTTGTCGCTCTCGCTGCACGGCGTCGCATGGCGGTTGGCAAGTCATCGTGAGCTTGACACGAGTGGGCACAGTTGTTGCAAGCACGACGCGCAGGCGAATGAGGACCGTGACTATCAGCGCGGCTCACCGCCGACCTCGCTCGCTTGCGCTGCGTGCTGGTTTTTTGTTGCGTTCTGGTATACTAAATTGGCCTGGGGCATCGAGCGAGTCTTCGGAGCCAAATAGCAAAGGGCCCAACAGCAACGGAAATGAGTGTATGAGAATTAACATTGTGATCGTCGCTTATCTCTTCGTCGCAGTCGTCGCTGGCCAGGCAACCTCGTCTGGTCAATCGCTCTACACCGAAGGTCCGGGCGTGAACCCCCCCTTCGAAGACATCCGCGGCAGCATCACCAACGGTTACGCAGGCACGACCATCAACGTGAATAACTCGTTGGTCGAGGGGGGACTGTACGGCGAGTTCGGTATTCAAAGCCCGCTAAGGTTGCACACGCTCTCAAATTCCGCGACTGCGGCAAATAATAACTGGACCCGGTGGTACCAAACCGACGGAGCGACGCAGGTCTTTCGGCTCTTTCCGGGTGAAGAAAACGTCCGCAACGATCGACCGTTGGCGGCGCGCATCGAGGCCTACGATCACATCAACGAGTGGAATGTGGACGACGGCGTGTGGAACGACTGGGTCGGACGCTACACGATTGTGAATCCGATTAGTGCGGCAATTTTTCAGGTCAAAGACAACGACAACGACGATTGGTCGATGCAACTGAACATGAGCACGACCGGCAGGGTCTCTGTGCAGCACAGGCGCCCCCTGGCGGGCCAGCCCAAAACCGAGACTCTGATCGAAAACGCCGTCGGCCAACCTTTCGACATTCGCATTCGCGATAACGGACTCGACTACGAAGTCTACTTTGGCGACCTGAATGTCCCCTTCACGTCGGGTCGCTACATTCGCAACGACGAACCGGGCGACAATTCCAACACCCGCTTTCGCTGGGGCATGTATGTGGGTGACAACGAGGTCAGCAGCGAAGGGCTAATTTTCGTGAGCCACGCTTCGGTCAATCCAAGCCTGCCACCGATCGTGCTGCCAATCGACCCCGGCTCGCGCATCGTTGGCTGGCAGACTTGGGCGAGTGGAAGTGAAGTCACCACGTTGACCAATTTCGGCGCCACAGGCTTGGCGAGTGAAATTACGGGCGATTGGCGCGAAACGTCGGCGGCTGCGTCCAACGACGGGACGTTCGGAACGATGGCCGGTGCATCAACGAGTACGGGCGGCGCGAGTTCGGGAACTCATATCGGTCAAACGACTGGCTCAGGCAGTTATGACTTCACCGTCACCGCCGGAGCCGACGGCCTCGAGCTCACATCCTTCCACTTCGATGCGCAAATGAAACGAGCCGGGTCGCCCAGTATCTGGTCGGTTACCTCGCTTGCGGGCGCTATCTCGACCGGCGTGACGGTTGGCAGTGGAACGCTCAGTAACATTCTCGGCGGTGTCGGGCCAGACGACCTCGATGACTTCGACCTCAGCCTCGCGGTCTTAGCCGACAGAGAGCTCGAACCGGGCGAATCGGCCACCTTTCGGCTCTCGTTTAGTGGCGGCACGGTGAGCAATACCGATCAACACACCTATCTCGACAACGTCGCGATTTTCGGTAACAGCGTCCCCGCGCCTGGCACGCCCGGCGACTTCAACGGCGATGGCTTCGTCGACGCTGCCGACTACACCGTGTGGCGCGATAACCTGGGGGCAAGCGATTCGGTGTTCGCAGCGGGCAGTGCCGATGCGGGCTCGAGCATCGTCGACGCGGGAGACTATCAGCTTTGGAGGAGTAATTTTGGGGCGACCTCGACGGCTTCAGCGAGCCTAAGCCCGGCGGGCGTTCCGGAACCTGGTTCTTTGGCTTTGGTGAGTTTGGCAATCGTGGGACTCTTCGGAATTGGCAAACGCCGCTAGGGGGCGCTAGCTGACTTTTCATTCAGTTTTCTTTTCAAGCACAATCGGGCACAGCGATGACTAGGAAGCAAACGCGCGGATTTACGCTGGTCGAACTGTTGGTGGTGATTGCCATCATCGGCATCTTGGTGGCCTTATTGCTACCGGCGGTGCAAGCCGCCAGGGAAGCGGCCAATCGAACTGCCTGCGTCAATAACCTTCGGCAGTTAGGTCTCGGGATGCTGCAATACGAAAATGTCCGCAAAGAGTTCCCGGCCGGCCGCAAGGGTCGAGACGGCGGATGCCCCGGACCCAGTGGGCAAGATGTTCATGAAGGGACAAGTGGCTTCGTTGAGATCCTGCCTTACATTGAGCAAACCGCGCTGAAGGACCAGTACGATGCTTTCGCGGCAAACGCCAGTTCACTGGGTGCGATTCCTTCGGCATTTCCTGAAGAGTTTGTTCGCATTCGACCAGAGGTTTTTGACTGCCCCTCTTCCGACGAGCCAGATTTCTTGTCGATTAACGAGGGCAAGAACTGGGGCATGAGCGACTACGCCATGAGTGCCGGCCACAAAGGTCCGACGTTTGGCAACGGGTGTCCGACTAAGAACCTCAACACGGGCGTTTTTCTCTACGTCAAGACAGTGAAAATCAGGCAAATCCAAGATGGTATGACGAATATCATTTTGCTCGGCGAAATCGAAGATGCGACCAAACCGGCGAACCGTTGGATGATCGGCCTCCGCCACCAAGATTCGCTGCGCACCACCGATAATCCCGTGAATACACCACCGGGACAGGGCGTGACTTATCCTGCCTCCGGCGGCGTCAACGGAGCTTTCGGAAGTCAGCATCCGGGGGGGGCTAACTTCGCATTGGGCGACGGGTCGGTTCGCTTCTTAGACGAATCGATCGACTTGAACATGTATCGACAGCTTTCGCAAATTGACTCTGGGCAGGTAAAACAGGTCTGAGTCGGAAGCACATGAGTACGCACAACGCGATGAGAAATCGGCGATAGCCGACGAGTTACGAGGTTGTGAAAAAATGAGACTGGCTCCGCACCTAACTGAGTACGCGCGACGCAGCGGTTCCAAGTGCGGTGCCTGTCCCACTTTTTCACAACATGATCCGCGAGTGCAAAGTGAATAAATGGGACAGGCACGACGGATGATGCCACTTGGCGGGCCAATGCCAATGCCAATGCGCCGTAGAGCCAGTCCCATTTATTCACAGCCGCTACGTCTCGTCGGAGTCGCGACTCAGGTGGTCCATCACTGTGCAAGCTGCCTTGCTGCCGCCCAGTCGCTCTGCGAATGACAGACTTCGAGTGCCACTCATGGCTGATACAACTCTCAGAGAATAATCAATGGTCGGTATTAGCCGCAGCAATCTAGGCAGCCTATTCCTGGTTGCCGTTTCCTGCTTGACGCTCGTGGGTTGTGGAAGGCAGGGACCAAAGATTGTGCCTGTCTCGGGTAAGGTAACCATGAATGGCAAACCCCTGACCGGTTATGTTGGATTTCTTCGGGTTGTCCCAGAAGGCGAGCGAGCCGCCACGGGTCGCATCGATCCTGCGGATGGGAGCTTTTCGCTCACCACTTACTCTTCGGACGACGGCTGCGTGCTCGGTAAGCACCCGGTGGCCGTGATTGTGAACACGATGGTCGGAACCGAGCTGGTTTGGCTGATTCCCGAGCACTACGGCGACCACGCCACGTCTGAGCTGAATGTCGACATCGTTGGCGAAACCGATAGTCTCGAAATCGAGCTCACGGGGACACTGAAGCCGTATCCGAAGAAGCCCGCTGGTGGCTCTGAAACAAACCCGGATGATGTTTTTTGAGCCGAACAGGCAACTAACCGGACAGCGTCAATGCGAGGCCGAAACGCGAGGGTCGCCAGGGACGGCCGGATTGCCATTCACCCCCCTTCGCTCGCACCCTCGCGGCAGACCAACGAGAGTTTTGCTCGTTGTCAGCCGTTAGTGGGCTAACTATTATTAGCGTGTGATACCAAATCCCGCTAAAGCCCACCCGATGAAGCCACGCGCGTGAAGCAATACGTCGAAAAGTTCCTGCAATACGGCATTCTCACGGCAATCACGGCCGTTGCCGTGGGGGTGATGTGGTTTGTGAGCAGCCGGTCGGATTCGACGGCCCGCACGAAGGGGGCGGCGGTTTCGCTCGCGCCCGACGAAGCCCAACCGCGACCGCTCGTGCTCGCCGAGCGAGTCACTCCAGCGTTGCATGAAGTAACGGCCAAGTACAGCGGTAAGCTGCGGCCTTGGGAGACGTTTAGCCTCGCGTTCGAGCAACCGGGGCGGATTGTCGAGCTTGGTCAAAACGAGGCGGGCCGCCCGCTCGATGATGGCGACCTCGTGAAGGCGGGACAACTGCTGGCGCGGATCGACGATAGGGTGCTGCGAGCGCGTCGGGCTGAGGCGATCGCCACGTTCGAGCAACGGACGACCGACCTCGACCGCGTGCGTGAACTGCGGGCGCAGGGCGACAACTTCATCACAGCCGCCGAATTTCAGGAATACCTCACGCAACTTGCCATGGCGAAAGCAGCACAGGAAGTAGCCGACAAGAATCTCGAAGACGCGCTGATCGCTTCTCCGGTCGACGCGACGATCGCGCGACGAATGGCCGAGCCGGGCGAAATGGTCGGCATGAACGAGATGGTATTTGAGCTCGTCCAGATCGATGAATTGCTGCTGGTGATCGACGTACCCGAGTCCGATATTCGCGAGCTCGAAGAACGGCTGCGTAAGGTCCGCGAGAACCGTGCCGCCGGCGACATCACCGACCCCGAGTCGCTGGCATTTCGTGCTCGCATCATCCCCGAAGGACGCGATCGCTTCGGGAAGCGGTGGCCAACGATTGAGGCCGAGGTCTATCGCATTGCCGAGTTGGCCGACCCACGCACGGGACTGTTTGAAGTCGAAGTCCGCGTGCCGAACCCGGGCCGATTGCTCCGTCCGGGCATGGTCTGCACGGCTGAACTTGTGGTGAATCGGTTGAGCGCCTATCGGATCCCCGAGACGGCGGTCATGTTTCGCAGCAATGGCGGTAAGACCGACCAGTTTCTGTTTGAGCTCGAACCGCAGTCCCGCGAGGTGCGGGCCATGTTCTGGAAAGTTGGAGAGGAACCGATGCAGATTGCTCGGCGAGTCGATTTGCCGGTGGTCATCGACCAAGGCCGCGATTTGCTTGTTCCGAGCGGTGGCATCGAATTAGGCGAAGTGGTCGTTCGCGGACAACAACGGTTGAGCGACGGCAAGCTAGTTCGCAAGACCGGTGAGACGATTGAAAAAGCGACCGTCGCGGCTGGTGCGAATGGGCGCGATGAGTCTTAGCAGTCGAATTCGCCCTGCGATTTCGTACTACAGCGCTAGTGGACTGTCAAATGAGAAACTTCGGGTGCCACTGGCTCCGCCAGTGTGACGAAAGTGTCACCTCAGCAATCACTTCCACTGGCATAGCCAGAGGCACATAACCCTAATGATCGGCTTTGACAGACCACTCGGTTGCCAAGCAATCAAGTCGAGGGAACGCAGACGGACGCCGATAGACGCCGAACAATTTGATGGATTGAATGCGTTCAAAGTCGATTTCCGGCACATTGATTGTGAGATTTGCAAGTGAACTGCGAGCGAGCGATGGATATCTGCGAAAATCGGCGTTTATCGGCGCTGCTTGGACTCACGACCATGCGCTGTCGGTTTAAGCTGTCGGCGCTAGCCGCGAGTTTTCGCGGCACCCGCAGCGAGCGACGACGGCTCACAAATTTCATAAGAGCGCAACGAACATGAAAATCAGCGACTATGCGATCGACCGACCGCGGCTCGTGCTCGTTGGCACGCTGTGTGTGATGCTGCTGGCCGTTTACGCGATGGCCTTCACGCCGGTTCAGCTAGCTCCGGCGATCACCAAAGCGGTGGTGCTGGTTGCGATCCCTTATCCCGATGCCCAGCCGGCCGAGGCCGAAAACGAGATTGCTCGCAAGATCGAAGACGTGCTGACTGAGCTCGAAAGTGTCGACTACATTGCGTCGACCAACATGCGAGGATCGTCGATTACGCAGGTCGTGTTTCTCGACGGCGTCGATCCCGACGACGCTCGGATCGAAGTGAAAGGTCTCGTCGATCGGGTCCGCAACGAATTGCCGGCTGGTCGCGAGGTACAGCCAGTCGTCACGGAAATCGACTTCGAGAACGCGCCGCTCATGCTGGTGAGCATCTCCGCGCCCGAAGCGATGGATCCGAGAACGCTCAAACAGATTGCCGAGGACGTACAAGATCAGCTCGAAACGGTCGATGGAGTAGCGAACACCCAGCTCTTTGGTGGTCGCGAACGCGAGATTCACGTCAATGTCTTTCCCGACCGCATGACGCAGTATGGCGTGACGCTCGCGCAGCTACGCCAGTCGCTGGCCGATTTTCACGCCGAGGTGCCGGCCGGTTCGTTCGATACGGGTGAGTTTGATCGCTCGATCCGCAACGAATCGAAATTTCGCGGCGTTGAAGACATTCGCGAAGCGATTGTCACCAGCCAGGAAGGCCGCGTGATTCGCATCAGCGACGTGGCCGAAGTCAAAGAAGCGACGCAGAAGGTGAAGAACCTCGCACAAATCAACGGGCGTGACTCGGCGACGATCGTCGTCGGTAAAGATGCCGACATCAATACGCTGGGCGCGGCTCGCGATGTGAAGGTGAAAGTCGCCGAGCTTGAATCGCAGTATCCCGATCTCGAATTCTATTGCTCGCGCGACTCGTCAGACGAAATCTGGGTGATGTTCCGCGTGCTGGGCTCGAGCGCAATCTTCGGCGCGATGCTCGTGCTGGTGATTTTAGGCTGGACGATGGGGCTGCGGATCTCGATGCTCGTGCTGCTGGCGATTCCGTTCAGCATGGCGGTCGCGCTCACATTTTTGTATGCGACCGGTGTGCCCGTCTCGAACATGGTGATCTTTAGTTTCATTTTGGTGTTGGGAATGGTCGTCGACGGAGCGATTATCGTGGCCGAGAACATTCACCGCCACATCGAACGCGGCGAAGATCCGGTCGAAGCCGCGAAAGTTGGCATCGCCGAGGTGGGGGTGCCGGTGATTGCGGCCGATCTGACGACAATTGCCGCGTTTCTACCGATGTTGCTGGTGCCGGGCATGATGGGAGACTTCATGGGAGTCATGCCCAAAGTCGTGAGCGTGGCGCTGCTCGGCTCGGTGATTGTCGATCACTTTATCATTCCAACGCTCGCGGCAAGGTGGTTCAAGAAGCGCGAAAATGTGAAAGACGAATCACAGTCGTTCGCCGCCCTCTCGAAGCGCGAGACGCATATCGAGTCGGGGGGACAAGTCCGTGTGAGGCCATCGCTCGATATCTTTACGCGGACCTACGCGGGAGTGCTGCGGTGGGCGCTCAGTGGCGGGGTCGGATTCTTCGTGCTCATCTGGAGCGGCATCGCGCTGTGGGGGGCGTTTGTGTTGTTCTGGAGCATCGGTTTTAACTTTTTTCCCGCCAGCGATCGCGGCCAGTTTCTCGTGAAATACGAACTACCGCTCGGCTACAGCATTGAAGAGACGTTGGCCGCCGCCAGTGTGATTACCGACAAGGTTGAAGATTGGGAAGAGACCGGCATTCTCGTCAACTACGTCACCAGTGTCGGTAGTGCCGGCGGGATGGCGACCCGCGTCGACGACGACCCGGCGACCGGCCCCGAGTTTGGCGAGGTGCAGGTGCAACTCGTGCCGCCCATGGATCGTACGATTCATACGCAGGAAGTCATCGACTACCTCCGCAAGAACATCGAGCCACTACCCGGAATGAAGTTTCGCGTTGAGGAAGTGCAAGATGGCCCGCCGGGGGGGGCCGATGTTTCTGTCCGGTTCACCGGCAAGAATATCGATACGCTTGGCGCAATAGCCGAGAAAGTCGCCGACCGACTCAAGACCGAACGGGGCACCGTCGACGCATCGACTGACTTCCGCCCCGATATTCCCGAGCTGGTGATTGAACCGAAGCCCGAGATTGCCGGTCTGTTTGGCATCACCGAAATGCAACTCGCCCGAGCGGTCGCGACAGCCATCGCGGGAGACAACTCGATTGAAATCACGCTCGATGACGAAGATGTCGACATTCGTTTACAACTCGCCCCCGAGTATCAGACGAACCCGAGCGACCTGAAGCGATTGCAACTCACGTCGGCCGATGGCCGCACGACTTCGATTGGTGCGATGACCGACATCCGTCGCGATTCGGGGCTCTACAGCATCAGCCGCTATGAACGAAGCCGAGCCAACGTCGCAAAGTGCAACGTGGTGTCGCCGACACAGCCGGCCGATGTATTTAGGAACTTATCAGACAAGCACTTGCCCGAACTTGGCTTCGCACCGGTCGAGGGAACCGAAGTGTCGGTCGAAGGGATTCCCAAGTTCTACGCCGGCCTGCCCGGAACACCAGCCGAGGGAATCTCTGCCGAGTTCACCGGCGAGAACGACGAACGAGACGAGAACTTTCGCTACTTGCTCGTTAGCATGATGATTGCCGTGGTGCTGATCTTCGCGATTCTCGCCGTACAGTTCAATAGCTTTCGGCAAGCGACGATTGTGATGCTCACCGTCCCGCTCAGCTTCATCGGCGTCGTGCTTGGGATGTGGGCGTGCGGATTTCCTTTCAGCCTAGCCACGTTCATTGGTGTTGTCGCGCTCACCGGCATCGTCGTTAACGATGCGATTGTGCTGGTCGATTTTGCGAACCAGGCGCGAGCGCGCGGGCTGTCGGTCCGCGACGCGCTGTTGGAATCGGGCATCAACCGATTGCGTCCGGTGCTGCTGACCACCGTGACGACCATCGGCGGTTTGCTACCACTGCTGCTGAACATCAGCGGTGGTGCCGAGTTTTGGCAACCGCTCACCGGTGCGGTGATCTTTGGATTGGCGTTCGCGACGCTGCTGACACTGCTGGTGGTGCCTTGTGCCTATTTGCTGGCTTACGCGATACCGGTGTGGCTGGGGCTTTCGTCGACGCGGCTGTAGAGTGCCGCCTATCGAGCCGTATGCGCGAGGCCATCGACTTCGCTGAAGTGGTTGTCCCGTGTAACGAGTGTCAGGCCGTGCTGAAGCGCCGTCGCCGCGATATCGACCTCGCTATCGGGAGTCGGACGACCTTTCAACTGAAGACGATGCTTGGCTTCACCGCACGGTCTTGCCGTGGTTTCATCGACTGGGAGCACTTCGGTGGTCGAGATAAACTGACGAAGCCGCAAGGAAGTTTGCTGGCTCCGTGTCGATTTCGCAGTGCCAAACCACAATTCGCTAACGACTATGCTTGATGTCGACAATCGACTGATGTGCGACACGCGATTCACGACAGCGTGTTCCCCGTTTGAGAATGCGATGACGATGTTTGTGTCGCACAGGTGGCTACCCGATTGTTTCGTCAATTTGCTCACAAACTGCTTTCATGGCGACTTCTCTCTCGGCAATACTTTGCGCGTCGAAACTGCCGGCGAATTGCCTAAAATCGCCCGGCTTCCCGGGAGGTTCGTCAACAAGCAATTCGCAGACATCAGCGATCGCTTGCTGCTGGCGACCAGGAGAAAGCGTCTGGAAACTTTCTACCAATTGAACTTGAATCGGGGACATCTGTGATCGTCGCTGCATCGACTTACGAACCATTTCATCGTAACTCGCCCGCAAATCGCGACAAACAAGAGCTTTGAGCTATCGATCAAAAAGCACCGAGTCTTGCTTCACGTACACAATCCCCATGAGCACCGCGAGCAGCACGACCCAAATCACGACGGCCACGCGGGTGGCCCGCTTGGCTTGGGCTTCTTCGTAATAACTTCGCGGCCGCACTCCCTGAGCAACGAAGGTTGCGACCGCTGCCAGATTGATGCAAACCACGTTGGCGGCAACGAGCAGCGCCGCGCCGGCCGCGCTAGCCCATTGCGCCGAGCCAAGCAGCATGCCCAGCGCCACCGTCGGCGGCATCAGGGCAACGGCGACCATCACCCCAATCACGGCACTCGCCATACCACGCGTAAAGGCAAAAGTGCCGGCCGCACCAGCCGCGAGGGCGAGCACGAGCTGATGGTAATCGAGTTGGCTGCGGGCATCGATTGCGTCGACCTTGGAGTCGATCGAAAAGACGAGTCCGATCGCCGTCGACAGCGCGAGAGACAGCCCGAACGCGACGAGGTTGATCAGGGTCGCTCGGCGAAGCAGCGACCAATCGCCCAGCGTTGCCGCCAGCGCCATTGCCATGTTCGGTCCTAGCAGGGGCGCGATGACCATGGCACCGATGATGACAGCGACATCGTTACTGAGGAGTCCCACTGCCGCAACGATGGTCGAGAGCACTGTCATGGCGAGAAAAACGCGGTCGAGTCCCAGCGTGTCGTTAATGTCGTTGTAAAGCTCTTCGCGACTCACTCGCTTCGCTTTATTGATTTCTTCGGGAAGGTCTTCGGGATTGTCGCCGTTGCCATTCTCGCCGTTCTCAGGACGGGGCAACGCCGCTTCGACCGCCAGCACGACGACGTGAAAACCTGCGACATCGGCATAGGCTTCGTCGAATCGATCCATGATCTTTTCGGTGGCCTCTGCCGGAACGAGCAGATGCAGGACGCGTCGATCGGCTTTGGTGCCTTGATCCGATTCATCGCGCCAGCTCCCCAGTACGTCGCAATCGGCGAGCAGCTCGTCCGCTTTCTCGCGGGCGTCGCCGGGGACGAATATTTGCAGCAGGCGTAACGGCATGATCCCATGATAGCCGCCCACCGACTGACGGCGAAACGTCGGGTGTCTGACAAGAAACTATGGCCGGGTTTTTTGCAGAGAGCTATTCAAAAAAAACCGCAAAGACGCGGAGAACGCCAAGACGACGCCACGAAACAGAGTGGCAACGCACGACTTTCGAGAAGTGAAACGAAAGCGACGGAG
>JBGSRO010000096.1:0-17839 GCA_041737535.1 Pirellulales bacterium
TGGTTTGCCATTGAAAACAGTATTGGTAATGTTGAGTTTCTGACGAAAGGGTGTCAACTTTGGTGAGCCTTTTCGCTGTGCTCGTGGCGCTCGCCGCGTCGTGGCGGTTTTTCCTTAGCTCCCCGATTTTCAAATGGCACCCGGTCGTTTGTGAAAAATATCGCAATCGAAGAAAGGAAGTTGTTGGCCAGCCTTCCCTAACTGAGTACGCGCAACGCAGCGGCTCCGCCGAGTTCGCTACGCTCACTCGACGGAGCCGCCTCTATTCTAGTGCTAACAGCTCCCAATAATGAAAGATACAAGTTCGCTACGCTCACTCGGCGGAGCCGCCTCTATTCTAGTGCTAACAGCTCCCAATAATGAAAGATACAAGGCACTACGGATGATGCCACTTGGCGGGCCAAAGCCAATGCGCCGTAGAGCCATTCACATTTATTCACAGCCTCTGCGCGGGAATGACGTTGGCTCTCTTGTCGTTGCCAATTTCGCAAACCTACCAAGTTATCCTTGATTCATTCCTAAGGTGCGCTGAGCGCTTTGAAAACCGCGTCGAAGGCCGGCTTCGGATTGCGATTGCGGTCGAAAAGCAAGGGATAGTTCGTGCGCTTCCAGGGGAATCCGTTGAGCCAGCTTTGGCCATCGTGCAGGTTCCAGAACGAGACTCGTTCGATCATATCGCTGTATTCGTCAAACAGTTGGAACAGCTCGACATACTGCTCCGCCAATTGTTGCTCGATCTCCGCCGGCAAACCATCTTTGAAGGGGTCGACCTTTCGTAGTTCGTCACGATGCACTCCGCCATCGGCCCACCACCGCCCGCGTGCGACCACGTCGATATCAAGTTCCGATACAACAATTTTCAAATCGAGCTTGCGGACTTCTTCAAACGTCTTGCGGAGTTCGACAAGAGAATTGTCGCCCAGTTGGAAGTGACCCTGCATACCGTAGGCGTGTACCGGCGCGCCAGCTTTCTTGAGCACGGTGAGGAGTTCAATCAGCTTTTTTCGCCTGATAGGATCGTGGCCGTTGTAGTCGTTATAAATCAGCAGCGCATCGGGATCGTTTGCTTCAGCCACTTGGAATGCCCGGACCATAAAGTCGATGTCTGTCGTTCGAGTGTACACAGAATCGCGCAATAGTCCCTCGTTGCCATCGCCGATCGCTTCGTTGACGACGTCCCACATTGTCACGACATCTGCGTAGCGGCTAACGACGGTTTCCACATGCGATTCAATACGACGCAGCAATGTCTCGCGCGACACTGGCTGGCCATTCTCTTCCATCATCCAGCGATCGGTGCGATCGTCCTTCGCCCAGACGAGACAATGTCCGGCCACCTCCAAATCGTTCTCCCTGGCAAACTTCACAAAGCCATCGGTTGCGGCAAAGTTCCATCGTGCTTCTGCTGGATGGATGTGTTGAGGCTTCATGCAGTTGTCGGGCGTAAGAATGCTGAAGTGTTTGCGAATAAGCTCCGCATCGGCTTCGTTGTCGAGCACTCGATGGCTGACGCCGACTCCCAGCTTGAAACGATCACCCACGGCCTGTTTGAGCGACCGCGTCTCGGCAACGACTAGGCTCGGCGTCTGGATGACCATCGCGACGACTACGACCAGTGCTATCAACAAACGTGCTGTGCGCATAGGAAACTGCCCTGTGATTGCGAGCGATAACCAAAATCGGTCAATGAGCGATCTTCGAGAGGGGGGCGTACTTCTGCGCTGGATTATTCATGACCATTACCAACAGGTGTACCTCACCCACGGGCGAAAGTACCAACGCAACAATCGAAATGCCAGCCCTCGCGAGGTAGAAACGCGATAGAGACGTGGCCATCCATCTCCACCGAGCGAAGAAGCGGGGCAGAAGCGGGGCCACCCATCTCCACCGGGGGGATAGTCTTGCGTTAACGGGTCACTACACCTCGAACCAAATGCCCTAAATCGTTGTGAAGTAAAACTTAGTGACCAACGTCTGCCAAAACCCGGCCCACGACACCGCGACCTACGCCGCCAGCAACGCGGCTTCGTCGCACAATCGCACGCATTTGTAACGGCCTTCCCAAGAACGACCGGTCACTTCGTCCTCTTTGTTGGCGCGCCTGGCCATTGGCTCGGCGACCATCCGCATCAGCCAGCTAATATCGCTGCGCCTGCGCCGAATCGTGGCCAGTTTATCGGGATCGTTGACAACCGCATCGATTTCGGCCCGCGTTGGCTCGAGCGGTTCGCCATCGCGTGATTTTCGCTGGGGACAGAGCATCCACCACCGCCGCGCGACTTCTTCGTCGCTCCAAGTTCGCACGACATCGGGACGGCTTCGCAGCACCAGATGAAAGTGGTTGCTCATGATGGCAAAGCCAATCACGTCGATGCCGAACAGCCCGGCGAGTTGTTCGAGCCGCGCTTCGAGCCATCCCTTGCGATGATCGTAGTTGCGGCCCGTGTGTGTCGTCGCCACACAAATAACATCGCCGCACGCAGCGGCTGTGAATAAATGGGACTGGCTCCGTGGCCGCACAAAGCGTGGAGTTCGACCGGGTGTTTTCCACGGTGCCTTGTATCTTTCATTATTGGGAGCTGTTAGCACTAGAATAGAGGCGGCTCCGCCGAGTGAGCGTAGCGAACTCGGCGGAGCCGCCGCGCCGGCCACGTGATCGTCGGAACCAACTGGGACGGTGTCTACAATGAGGGCTATCGGTGGTCGCAAAGCGATGGCTACACGTTGCTGGGTGATCTCCCTGGTGGTGGTGTCGGCAGTCCTGCGCGGAACATCTCGGGGAACGGAAAAGTTATCGTTGGTTCTAGTTCGTCGGTAGGAAGTATCGATTGGGGTGAAGCGTATCGATGGACCGAGGAAGATGGGATCGTTGGACTTGGCGACTTTGCTGGCGGGGCATTTCAGAGTATTGCGTACGACGCAAGTTACGACGGACAAGTGCTCGTTGGATTCGGAACGTCGGCGCGTGGTGAAGAGGCCTTTTACTGGAGACGAGGCATTGGCATGCAATCGCTACAAGAGCTACTCGCCTTAAATGGCATAGATGTGTCGGGCTGGCAGCTCACTGTCGCGACGGGCGTATCGGATGATGGCAACTGGATCGCCGGAACGGGAAGAAACCCATCTGGACAGTTGGAGGCTTTTCGCGTGTATCTGCCTAGAAGCGCTGTTCCGGAGCCTTCGTCTTTTTTGCTGACAACTGCAATCTTAGGCTGCTTATTGGGCTTACGACCCCGCTATCTTCGCTAGAAGTATTTGCGTTCGATTACATACACGGAATTGCCGAGTAGGTGATACCCATTAATGGTTAATGGCTTCGTGGATGCCGCCGACTACACCGTCTGGCGAGACTTACTAGGCCAGTCGAACAATTCTTGGAGAAGAAAACGGGGACAGCGAAAGCGCCGGGATAAACCAACGGAAACGGGGACATCGGCTGTCTTAATTCTTGTCAATAGCGAGTGATGGCTCGCTCCAGGATTTTTGGCTTTTTATCATTGCGTTGAGCGTCAATAGCAGTTTGCGCATCACGGCCACGAGGGCCACTTTCTTCGGCTTGCCTTTGGCTAGTAGCCGCTGGTAGAAGGCCTTCATCCGTTTGTTGAGCAACGACTTGGAAAAACCGACCGGCGGGTTGCAAGAGTAGCTGTACCCCAATGGCGCTCCCAAGGAAACTGGGGAGCGTGGGATCCCCATCGAGCGCAATGGCGAGCCGCAAGCGTGAGCGCCCGGAGCACTTCTGGTTGCAGGGTTCCACCGCTCCGGGCGCTGACGCTTACGGCTCGCCTTACCCAGCCATCCAAGTCACAAACGGCAAACGGAAACGCCAGACGGGGAGACCCATCCAATCCGACGATCGCCGGAGATCGCAGCCGACAAGGGCGTCGCATGACGCCTGGGGTGGCCAAAAATTTTGGTGGAATTCGGCCGCCACTCTGTTCTAATGGGGGCTTGCAAAACTCTCTATTCCCAGCAACTCAGCGTCATCGGAGGCGAACCACACTCGAAATCATGTCGTCGAAAACACCGGGGAAAACCATTTTGGCGATTTTCGTGAAAAAGGGCCGACAAAATAGGGTTCATTTTGGCGCCTTTGGTTCTCGAAAACCACGACGAAACAAGTCGTTTCGCGAATTCACGAGCGACAGAATGGAAGCCATTTTGTCGCATGAAATCGTGTTTGGCGAAAAGCGACAAAACGACGTCGTTCGGTGACTCCCATCATTAACGCATCATTAACGAGTTACTGTATACCGGCAGGAGGCTCGATCCCGAGACGGGGTTGCTAATCGACAGCGAGCCTGGCACGAACTTTGCCTGACCCTCGTCAACGCCAAGGAATTCGTCTATTTGCGGTGAACGGCGAACGGCTCGGCTGTGCTGATAGAAGTATCACGAATTGCCCCGCCCGCTCGAGCGCCGGAAAACAAACCCCAGCGGCTGTTTCAACGTGACTGAGAACGACGAGACCGATAACGAAGAGACAAGGAACAAAGTGGAGCGAAAGGGAGTCGAACCCTCGACCTCTGCATTGCGAACGCAGCGCTCTCCCAACTGAGCTACCGCCCCTGAAGTATCTAATGATAAGGCAGACTCGGGCTGCTGCAAAGTCGCCCCTGCGAGTGGCATCTGGGTAGCGCTAGGGCGAGCGATTAAACTTCGCTGATGCTTGCCCACGATGCGACTGTTATCCTTGCCGAGTTGACGCCAACTGCTTGGTGGGTTGTCGTGGGATTTATCGCGGCATTGGGGGCGTGTGTCGGTAGCTTCTTGAACGTAGTGCTGTACCGGTTGCCCCGCCGGGAGAGTATCGTGTGGCCTGGTTCGCACTGCCCGCGATGCCAGCATGCGATTCGAGCTTGGCACAACATGCCAGTGCTAGGCTGGCTGATCCTGCGCGGGCGATGCTACGACTGCCAGCAGCCGATTTCCGTGAAGTACCCGCTGATCGAGGTGGCGGTGGCGGTCGTGTTTGTGCTGGTTGCGATGGCAACTCCTTATCTCTAAGTGGCGTCATCGAAAGTTTGCACAGTGGTCAACCAACTGAGTTGCGACTCCGACGAGACGTAGCTCGTCGGCTAACGCCGATACTTGAGGGCATTTTGCGTTCTTTTGTATTTCCCACTTAGTGGCGTTTCAATCCTGAATTGGCGGGTGCCAATACCGGACAAGCCGGACTGTGGCACTCAACTGTCAAGTCAGCATTGAACGGCCACTAGCCGTCGCGCTGTTTCTTACCCGAAGCGGAAATCGCGACGATTTTCGGTCGTCGCGTCTCGATGCTGCCGGTCTTGGCGACACTTGCTACGCCAAACCCCCGCCTCGGCTCGCCCCCGCCGGGGGAGGAGCCAATCGTGACCGTATTTTCGGCACGACTGATATAACTGTCAAATCTTCTGTAGTTTCTCGGCGGATCGCGTCGAAACTGTTGTTGGAGGCGCGCCGGGAGGTGGGTATGTACCCACGGCCCTGGTTGCTCACCGACTTTTCCAACACGACTTTTCCGAAGCATTGCGTAGTTGTCGACGGCGACCGAATCTGGTTGTCGCGGGCGATGAACGTCGATGTGTTGACTTGCCATGAAACGGAGTGGCCGCGGGATGAATACGCCCTCAACTGACCGTTTGTTTGTCGATCCGCCAGCTTACAGGTTGGCATGGGGCCTGCTGGCCGTGGCCCTGGCTTTCAGTCTAATCAGCATTGCCGCTGCGCAAGAGATTGCGCCGCCGATCGCCGGTGACTATGGAAGCGAGGGTGCTCCCGTAGGCAGCCATAGCGGCAGCGGCGGGTACTATTCGCAGTCGCTGGGGGCTCACCTCCGGGTTCGCTACAACACCGAGAGCTATGGCCAAAACGAAGGTAATCTCGACATTGGGTCGATGAAGCTGTTCGATTACGGCGACGCAGCCGCGTTCATCGATGGCCAAGTCACAATGAACGATGCCGACGGCGTTGGCTTTAACCTGGGCACCGGCTATCGATGGCTTGCCGCGCCGATGTTTCCAGCGCTCGACAACGAGCCGATGCGGCTGATGGGTCTGAGCCTATGGGCCGATGGCAGCAACACCAACGACCACAACTTCTTTCCACAGATCGGTTTCGCTTTCGAAGCTTTGGGCGACACCACCGACCTTCGCGCCAACCTCTATGTACCGCTCGGTGACCGCACTCGGGAAGGAGATGTCACATCGACCGGGGAGATCACCTACATAGGCAATTCGCTCGCACAACAGTTGCTCACGCAGGTTGACAATTCATTGACCGTTGCCGAGGTCGAAGTGGCGCGTCGCCTGGGCGACCGCGAAGCGTGGGGCTTCTTGGGTGGCTATCAACTCAGCGGCGACGAGTACGACACGACCGGAGTGAAGGTTGGTGTGCGCGGTTACGCGCTCCCCGACGTGTTTGTGCAATTCGCGCTCACCAACGACGACCTGTTCGACACGAATGCCGTGTTCAGCGTAGCGTGGTTCATCGGCCGCACACGGAGCAATCAATGCGCAACCGGGACGCTCACGGACCGGCTGCGCGAACCGGTGTTGCGTAACGACTACGTCGCCGTCTATCGCTCCGTCGAGTCGGGGGGCACTCCGCTTACAAATGCAACGGGCGACGCACTACGCATCGTTCACGTCGATAGCAACGCCGCCGGCAGCAGCAACGCCGGTACGTTTGAGAACCCCTACACGACGCTCGACATTCTCGACAACCCGGGCCGCTCGCAGACGGGCGACGTGATTCTCGTGCACGGCGGCAGCACCTACACCGACACGGCCACGCTGCTGCCGAATCAGCGATTCTTGGGCGAGGGCAACGGCATCGTCCATCAGGTCACGACCAGCGAGCTCGGCGTACTCGCCTTGCCCGAAACGGCGACCGGCGCCAGCACCGGCGCTGTACCAATCATCAACGCACAAGCAGGGGCGACCTCGATCACTCTTGCTAATGCTAACGAGGTGAACAACTTCACCATCAACGGCGGTGCCGTGGGTGTCGACGGAACCAATTCGGCCGGCAACCCGACGCTCCTGAATCTCGACATCAACGGTACCACCGGCAACGGTATCACGCTCGCCAGCTTCACGCGCTCCGACCCCGACGACGACGACAACGATGGCGACACGACCGAAGTCGACTTCAACGTAACCATCAACAATGTCGACCTGAACCCAACGAGCGGCAACGGCATTGTGCTGAATGCTGTCACGGCTGCCGATCTAACGAGCCCGACCGTCGATCTGAACGAGGCCATCAACATCAGCAACGTTACCGTCACCGGCGGTACCGGCAACGGTATGTCGGTCACCGGCACCAACGTGGGCGGCACACTTGCTATTAACAACTATTCCTACAACGGGGCCGCCACCGCCACCGGTGGTTTGTTGCTGCAAGATGGATCGGGCCAGGCCAACATCGCTAATAGTAGCTTCACAGGCGGAGCGGCCGGAGCGTTTGGTCTGAGCAACAATAATAGCGATGGCTCGACGACGGTTGCCGCCACCACGACCTTCGCGGCTGTCACCGGTAACACGCTCGAGGTCATCGGCGGCACGCCGAACATGACCGTCAACTCAGCGATCACCAACTCCAGCGGCAACGCCGTCACGATCGACGGTATCACCGGCGGCACCGTCACCGCCACTGGGGCCATCACCAACACCGGTGGACGCTCGATCGTCGTCCAGAACAACACCGGCGGAACGGTGAACCTAGTCGGCACCGTCAGCGACACGGCACAAGGTATTCTCGTCGACCAAAACAGTGGTGGCACAACCAGCTTCTTGGGGACCTACGACCTCGATACGGGAGCCAACACGGCCGTCACGGCGACCAATAACATGGGGGCGACCGTCAACTTCAACGGACTCGATATCGACACCACCAGCGGCTCAGGTTTTGTCGCCACAGGTGGCGGTACCATCGGCGTCACTGCCGGTTCGAGCGTAGCGACGACAACCGGAGCTGGTCTTGATATCCAGGATGTGACCATCGCCACCGGCGGGGCCGCCTTCGACAGCGTGACCGTCGATGGTGCTCCGACGGGCGTGTTGATCGCCAACACGACGGGCGGGCAAATTCGAGTCGGCAACGCCACCGGTGTGACTGGTAGTGGTGGTACACTCAATGCTACCGGAGACGCCATCTTCGTCTCCAACGCCACCAACGTCCAACTCAATCAAATGACCATTGCGAATGCCGTTAATGGGGTCTTTGCCAACCACGATAACGCGAGCGCCTACAATCTGCGACTCAATGGCCTCGTCGTGACGACGGCAACGATCAACGCTATCGAGACCAACGCCAACGGGTCGGGACGCTTCGACTTGGAAGTCGACAACAGCACGCTCAATCAGAATTTCGTGCTCAACGCCAACGGTTCGGGTGTCGTCGCCCTCGTAGTCGAAGACTCGACCCTCAGCACGGGCAACAACGACATTGGCTTTGAAATCCAGATGACCAACTACGCTTCGGGCGAGATCAATATCCAGCGAAACAACGTGACCACGCTCGACAACAGCGCGTTCCGCTTTAACGCAACCAACGCGGCCATCAACACGGTCAACTTCCAACTCGCCGACAACGTATTCACCAACGCGAGCGCGGCGAGTCCGACCGCCGACATCGACGCGGGTGGCGGCACCACGCTCAACAGTACGATTCTCGACAACGACTTCAACAACAATGGCGGAGGGCCCCAGTTCACAATGGATAACAACGGGGCCAATTCCACCGTTCGGTTGCAGTTGCTGCAGAATTCGGCCAACGGTGCGACCGGTACCTACACGCTCGAAAACAACGCGGGCATACCCGCCAACTTCCGTGTCTTCGACCTCATCGACACCTTCGGCGACCTCAACAATATGGGCAACGTGACAAGCAGCAACGAGCTGAACTTCAGCGACGATCCAGGTCCGATTCCGACGCCGAATCCGTAGTCGCGAGCAGGCGAAGGGGAGCAGGCAGAAGGCAGCAGGCTAAAGTTTGCTAAACTTTATGCTGCTGCCCACAGCCCGCTGCCCATCATCAGTCATGTTCAGTCGCGAACTTTTTTGTCCCGAATGCGGTTTTCGCACGCTGCTTGGCTTTGCCGATGCGGTGGCGAAGCTGCGGATCATCGGGCGGCTGCGGCGCGATAAAGAACCCGACGTGGCGACCGTCGCCACGCTGCTCGAAGCCGACGCGCCGCTGATGACCTGCCCCACCTGCAAGCGGCGGGGGCTCGTTTGCCGCGAAGCGAGCGAAGAAGAGTGGCAACACGACGACTGGCAAGCCGCCGTGTTGTGCGAAGTGTGCCGCCAAGCGATCGACCCCGAGCGGCTTGAGTTCTTGCCCGAAACAAAACGTTGCTCGTCGTGCCAAGGCAAAGCCGAGGCAGGAACGCTCGACGAGGGAGAACCCGAGTTCTGTCCTCGGTGTGGCGGGCTCGTTGAGCTGCGCGTCAGTCGCGGCACCGGCATCACACGCTATCGGCGCTTCTGTACGGCGAGCGGCTGTCGAATTGGATAGCGTGACTTATCGACGGTGACCTCATTGTAGAACCTCGGCAAAGCAGCGACACGGCGAGGCTTAAAAGTCGTCATTCGCGCTAAGCTTGTTTGGCGATACTCGACCGACTCAACTCAATTGAGCGTTCCCGGCGTTCGCAAAAAATCATTTTTTCGCCGCTTCGTTGTGCCGCCGTTGTTCTCATTCGCGACTGTGCGAGAACATCAACTCACTCGCCAATGTCTTCGTCCCACAACTCGGGACACTCGGCAATGAACTCGCGCATCATCATGATGCACCTTTCGTCTTGCACGACTTCGATTTCGATGCCACGCTGTGCCGTATAGTCTTCGGGCCCACGGAACGTCTCGTTCTCGCCGATCACTATTTTGGGAATCTTATAGAGCAGTGCGGTACCGCTACACATATCGCAAGGGGAGAGCGTCGAATAGAGGACGCTCGCGCGATAATCGGCCGCCGACAAGCGACCAGCGCGCTCGATGGCGTCCATCTCGGCGTGCAAGATCGCACTGCCGTTCTGGACCCGACGATTGTGACCTCGACCGGCGACTTCGCCCCTTACGACCAGTACCGAACCGATGGGGATGCCCCCTTCGGCCCGCCCTTGCCGGGCTTCGTCGATGGCCATTTGCAAGAAACGCGCCCGTTGAGAAAACGACGACATAAAGTCCTCAGTGCGTGGAACAGGTGGGGCAGGGTAACTATGCTAGAGCATTCTATCGAAGAACGACCACTCCATCGACTCTCGCGACACACCGACAATGATCCGCAACCGCTCGATCGCCTTCACTCTTGCGCTCATACCAACTTTCGCGTGGGCAGCCTCGTACCGCGAAACAAAAGACTTCGCCGACGCAGTTGTTTACACCGAGCAAGCGGCCGAACGGTATGGGGCCGAGAACGTGCTCTTTGTCGTCGACATCGATAATACACTGCTGGCAATGGACAAACCGCTTGGCAGCGATCAATGGTTCGAGTGGCAAGAGTATCTTTTGGCCAACGAGCCTAATTCACCTCACTTGGTCGCCAAAGACTTTGGTGGACTGCTGGCCGCCCAGGGGCTGTTGTTCGCTGTGGGCACAATGCACCCGCCCGAGCCAAACCAGCCCGAGCTTGTCGCGCAGATTCAAGCGACAGGCGTGAAAACGCTCGTGCTCACTTCACGTGGCGACGAGTTTCGCCCCTTCACGATTCGCGAGCTTAAGCGAAATGGTTACGACTTCGCGACCGCTGCGCCGTCGATTGGACTCTTTAGTGGCCAAAGTGAGTTCGTCGACGAAACTTGCAGTCGGTTTGTCCCCTATCGATTAGACGACCTCGCGGCCTACGGTCTTACTCGTGAAGATGCGGAATTGTTCGCGCTGCCCGCCGAGACACGAGACGTTAGTTACGGCGACGGCGTGCTGATGACCGCCGGCCAACACAAAGGAGCGATGTTGCTCATGGCACTGAAACTCATCGGCCACGATTACAAGGCGGTGATCTATGTCGACGACCACGGCCGCCACGTCAGCCGCGTCTACGACGCGCTCGCCCGCCGGGGCATCGACATCACCAGCATTCACTACAAACGCGAAGACGCCAACGTCCAACGTTTCGAATACAGCGACAAACAACCGATCACCGACCGCTGGCAGGCCATCGAACGAGCTTTGGCGTTCAAAAGTGAGTAGGGATTGAACCGCCACGACGCGACGACGCAAAGGAAGAAAATGAGGGAACCAACCGACGAAGTTAACGCGCTGGCGAAAGTGACGCTCGACGCTGCATTCGAAGTGCATCGCATCTTGGGCGCAGGCTTTTTGGAATCCGTTTATCAGCGAGCCCTTGCGATCGAATTGCGAAGTCAGATGATCGATTTTTCCCAGCAGCACGCCATATCGCTACTCTACAAGAACGAATTGGTTAGAGAGGCAATTCTCGATTTCTTGATCGGCGGCCGACTCGTCGTCGAGTTGAAGGCCGTTGAAACCATTCATCCCGTGCATCACGCGCAGGTGATCAATTATCTGAAGGCAACAGGGCTGGAGCTCGGCTTGTTGATCAACTTCAACGTGCCGCTTCTCAAGGACGGAATCAAGCGTATCGTCTTGACCTAACGCAAGACTCGTGGCGTCGTCGCGTCGTGGCGGTTAAACTTTTTTCGACGAAATGGTTCAACTCTACTCATCCTACTTCACCACGAAGTTCACCAACTTGCCCGGCACCACAATCGTCTTCACAATCGTTTTGCCGGCGAGTTGTTCGGCTACTTTCTCGTCGTTCTTCGCGGCGGTTTCGAGCGATTCTTTGTCGGTATCGGCGGCAACGGTGATCTTCGCGCGTAGTTTTCCGTTGACCTGTACCGGCACTTCCACCGTCGTTTCGACGAGGTAACTTCCGTCACATTGTGGCCAAGGCTCATATGCCAACGAGTCGGTATAGCCGAGGGTTTGCCATAGTTCTTCGCAAAGATGCGGAGCAAAAGGGCTGAGCAGCAGCACAAACGGCTCGATGACGCGACGCGGAACGCTTGCTTCTTTGGTGAAGAAGTTCACGAACTCCATCATCCGCGCAATGGCCGTGTTGAAGCTCAGGTTGGTAATGTCGCGCGTCACGGCATCAATCGTTTTGTGAAGCACGCGAAGCTGTGTCTCCGACGGATCGTCATCGGTTACCGAGCTGGCGAGTTTCATTTCGTCGGCGCGATCGTCGACCACCAACCGCCAGACGCGGCCCAAGAAGTTAGCGACCCCACTTACTCCCTTCGTCTGCCAAGGCTTGGTCGCTTCGAGGGGGCCCATAAACATTTCGTAGAGCCTTAGCGCGTCGGCTCCGTACTCACGAACCACGTCGTCGGGGTTGACGACGTTGCCGCGACTCTTACTCATTTTTTCGCCACTCTCACCGAGAATCATCCCTTGGTTAACCAGCTTCTGAAATGGCTCGGGCGTCGTCACCACCCCCCGGTCGAACAAAACCTTGTGCCAGAACCTTGCGTACAGCAGGTGCAGCACCGCATGTTCGGCACCACCGACGTAGAGATCGACCGGCATCCAAGCCCGTTCGATTTCGGGGTCGATCGGTGCATGTTCGTTCCAAGGATCGAGAAACCGCAGATAATACCAGCAGCTACCGGCCCACTGGGGCATGGTGTTGGTTTCTCGCTTGTAACGGACACCATCGATCTCGGGATAAAGCCACTCTTCGCTGGCCTTGTCGAGCATGGGCTCGGGCCGCCCGTGCGGCTTGAAATCTTCGAGATGTGGCAACTCGACGGGAAGTTGATCTTCCGGTACGGCCATCACATGTCCGGTTGGTTCACCCTGCTCATCGAGCTCGTGCAGAATCGGAAACGGTTCGCCCCAAAACCGCTGCCGACTAAAGAGCCAATCGCGCAATTTGTAATTGACCGCTTCGCGGCCTAGCCCGTTGTCGGCAAGTTGTTTGGTAATTCGTTGCTTGAATTCGTCAGTCTCGAGTCCATCGAACTCACCACTGTTGATGGCGGTCCCCGGTGCGGTGTAGACCATTTCACCGGCGAGAATTTTCGCTTCATCGGCGGGCGAAACTCCCTTGGGCTGAATCACACATTTGATTGGGATTCCAAACTTCTGCGCAAACTCAAAGTCGCGCTCGTCGTGCGCTGGCACCGCCATGATGGCCCCGGTGCCGTAGCTAATCAGCACATAGTCAGCAATCCAAATCGGCACCGGCTCGCCATTCACCGGGTTGATGGCATAGCTGCCGGTGAAGACGCCCGTCTTGTCTTTGGCCAGTTCGGTGCGATCGAGTTCGCTCTTAAAAGAAGCATGACGGACGTACTTGACCACCTCGTGATGCTGTTCTTCGGTCGTGAGCGTTTCGACCAGCGGATGCTCGGGAGCGATCACCATGTAAGTCGCGCCGAACAGAGTATCGGGGCGCGTCGTGTAAACGCGAAGCGTGTTGTCGCCGGGCTTCGTCGGGAACTTCGATGAGCGTAGCTCGTCGGCTATGTCGCTGCCTTGTATTCGGAAGTCAACCTCCGCGCCGGTGCTTCTGCCAATCCAATTCCGCTGCAGCGATTTAACCCCACTCGACCAATCGAGCGTTTCGAGATCGTTCTCAAGTCGCTCGGCATAGGCGGTGATACGGAGCATCCATTGCCGCAGCGGCAGCCGCTCGACCGGGTGCTGGCCCCGTTCGCTCTTGCCGTCGATGATTTCTTCGTTCGCCAGCACCGTCCCGAGCGCGGGACACCAGTTCACCGGGGCATTGTTTTGATAGGCCAGCCGTCGGTCGTCGACCCAACCCCTGGCAAAGTTTTCGCCTAGCGCTAAGACGTCGTCCGGAATGGTAAGCTCAGCAATCGGTCGCCCGCGCTGCTGCTCGTGGTCGAACCAAGTGTCGTAAAGCTGCAAGAATATCCACTGTGTCCACTTTACATAGTCGATGTCGGTCGTGGCGATTTCGCGGGCCCAGTCGTAACTGAACCCCAACATCTTGAGTTGACGGCGGAACGTGTCGATGTTCCGCTGTGTCTGCACGCGAGGGTGCTCACCCGTTTTGATGGCGTGTTCCTCCGCCGGCAGCCCAAAGCTGTCGAACCCCATCGGGTGGACAACGCTTTTGCCCTGCATCCGCGCGGCCCGGCAGACGATGTCGGTCGCCGTGTATCCCTCAGGGTGCCCAACGTGCAGACCATTTCCGCTCGGATAGGGAAACATGTCGAGGGCGTAGAGCTTCTCGGCATCAGGCTTCGGCAGCCGGGGCGATTCAAACGTCTTATGTTCGTCCCAATAAGCCTGCCACTTGGGTTCGATGACAGCGGGGTTGTAGCGGGGCATGACACAGTGTGGGGATAGGAGCCAGGAGCTAGGGACCAGGGATGATTGCCAGCACCCAAAGTCTACAAAAGGCGAGCCGGTGACGTTAGTCACCGGAGGAATGTTGTGGTTCGCTCCGCGAACCAACGCCGGATCGCAGCGCGATCGTCGACTATCGGCTACGTTGACCGAACATGGGTTCGCCAACTACGATCGAGACACATCAGCGTTTATCCGCGTTCATCTGCGGCCCAAGAAATCATGGACAAAACCAAAGTCGCTATCATCGGCGTCGGCACCGTCGGTAGTGGTGTTGCGCGGCTACTGCTCGATCATGGTGACCGCACGGCTCGTCATGCGGGGCGGGTGCTGTGGCTTGAAAAGGCCGTGGTCCGCGACCTGGCAAAAGCCCGCGACTGCGAGTTGCCGGCGGGTTGCCTCACCGACGATGTCGAACAGGTCATCGCTGACCCCGAAATCAAAGTCGTCGCCCAGCTCATCGGCGGCATTGAACCGGCGCGAACGATCATGCTCAAGTTGCTCGCCGCCGGAAAAGACGTGGTGACAGCCAACAAGGCGCTGCTGGCCGAGCATGGTCCCGAGATATTCGACGCCGCCCGCGAACTGGGCCGTAGCGTCGCGTTCGAGGCGGCGGTTGCTGGCGGTATCCCGATCATTGCCAACCTCTCGCAGTGCCTCTCGGCCAATCAAATCGAAACCCTCGCCGGCATCCTCAATGGCACCAGCAACTTTATTCTCAGCAAAATGCACGAAAACGGGGCCGCCTACGAAACGGTCGTGGCCGAAGCCCAACGGCTTGGCTATGCCGAGGCCGACCCGTCGATGGATGTCGACGGCACCGACGCCGCCCAAAAGCTGGCGATTCTCGCGCACCTGGCTTTCGGTGCCCGGGTTCACTGGCGCGATATCCCTCGCCAAGGGATCGACACACTCGAACTGGCCGACGTTCGCTATGCACAAAAGCTGGGCTACGTGATCAAGTTGCTTGCCATTGCCGAGTTGACCGAGCATGGGCTCGACCTGCGAGTCGGGCCGATGCTGGTGCGCAAAGGTCGACCACTGGCCGAGGTGGGGGGAGCCTACAACGCCGTCCGCGTAACGGCCGACGCCGTCGGCAACTTGCTCTTCTACGGTCCAGGCGCCGGACAAATGCCGACTGCCAGCGCCGTCGTCGCCGACATGATCGACACGGCCGTCGGCCGCACGGCAATCACGTTTCGCACACTCGAGTTATGGTCGGACCGCGCCGCTCGCGTGTCGAGCGCCGATGCCGCGTTGGCACGGGGCCGCTTTTATTTGCGAGTGACGGTCGACGACCACCCAGGGGTACTAGCACAGATTTGCAAGCGACTCGGTGAAAACGAAATCTCCATCGCTTCGGTGCTGCAGCAAGAATCGAGCGATCAAGAAACGTCGGTCGGCCTCATCATCATGACCCACGAAACGACCGAAGGGGATGCTGCGAAAGCATGCGAGGCGATAGCATCGCTAAAATGCGTCCGCAGCGCGCCGGTGCGGATGTTGGTGAGGGAATAACTCAGGCGAGCCGGTGGCGTAAGCCACCGGTGTTTTATTTGATCTACACCTCTTGTTCCCGATCCACGAACGCTTACACAAGCACCGGTGACTGATGTCACCGGCTCGCCTGATTTGACCTCTCCGGCTCGTTGTTTTTTTACCGTAATTTCCACTCGCATTTGGATTTCCGCTAATTACGATGAAAGGTGAAGTAGCTATTCCGTCGACTAAACAATACGGTGCAGTATGCACGCTCTGGCTTATCTTTCGCTTTTCTCAATAGTCGCTGTCTTGCCCAGCTTTGCAGTGGGAGATGAGACTCACCAAACTTATCAGCGCGACCGGAACAATCCCCCCAACAATTCGTGGGGCAATTGGCAACCACCGCATCACAAACCCGAGTACCATCGCCCGGCGCGGCCGGTCGTCCAAGCTCCCAGCATCGAGTCGGGAAGTTTTCAAAGGCCTTATCCGTTTCACCTCGACTACTACAAAATGCGTTGGGGGGGCAGCTACGAACCTTATTTTGGCAATCTCTACGGTCCGCCCAACATCATCGTCACGCCGTCGTTTGTTGCCCCGAATCCGTTTTTCGGCAATCAATTCCAAAACCAATTTAGCGTGCCGTTCGGTAACCAATTCAACAATCAATTCCAAAACCAATTTGGCAATCAATTCAACCAATTTGGTCAGTGACCTTTGATCGCGACCAATTTGAGCAGGAGGCTCTCATCATGCGACGGGCGAAACTTCTCGCAGCAGCACTGCTCGCTCTAGCCGCTTCACAGGCTGGTGCACAAACGATTGGCGAACCGCTACCGATAGGTCCGCTGTTGGCACCTCCTGCTCAGCCGGTGATGACGTCGCCTTCGTACGCTTCTCACAGCGTCGATTTCGCGCAGGCGCGGTTACCGCCCCAAGCCTTTCGCTGGGGCTGGTTTGGTGCCGAGCGTTTCGACTCACGCCCCCAGTGGCACTATGACTACCAGCGGACATCGATGCGGTGGAAGTACCATCGCTAGCAGCAAAACATGCCGCTAGCAGCGCGCGATTGTTGCCGATCGAAATGTTGCGACAGCTCGCATTCGGCAAAACCGCGTGATTTTGAATCGCTGCCACTTTGGCACGTCAATTGCCTAAGTAAGACTTTGTAACAGGGGGGCCTGTCTGCTAACCAAGTCAATGCAGCCATGCCACTGGGAATGTACATGGCGGCCGAGGGTGCTCAGGCACAGTCGGCTCGCCTCGAAGTGATCGCCAACAACCTGGCGAACGTCAACACCGTGGGCTTTAAGCCAAAGGTGACCAGCTTTCAATCGCGCTTTGCTGAAGCGATTCAGCAGGGCCGGGCGCTCCCCCGTAGTGGTCGCCGCGACGACGTGGGTGGTGGCGTAAAGGTGATCGACACCGTCACCGACTTCTCCGCCGGGCGACTGCAAGCAACGGGCAACAAGCTCGATCTCGCCATCATCGGCGACGGGTTCTTTCAAGTCGAAGCCGACGGCGAAGCCCTGCTCACCAGGGCCGGCAACTTTTCGCTCGACGCCAACAACCGGCTCGTCAACCAAGCCGGCCTGCCGGTGCTCGACGCGGGTGGCAGTCCCATCACCTTGCAGCAGGGTGTGCCGTTCGAGGTGTCGTCAGACGGTTCGATCGTGCAAGGTGACTCGCGCACACCGCTGGCGCTGGTTACGACCGAGTCGCTGGGCGACCTAATCAAGGTCGGTGGCAACTTGTTTCGCCCGCTCGCAAATGTGACCCCCGTTGACGATCAACTCCGCGAGGTGCGAGCCGAGTTCCTCGAACTCTCCGGCAGCAACCCCACACAGCAAATGATGCAAATGATCGAAACCCAACGCGCCTTCGAGGCCAACATTCGCATGGTCGAAAACCACGACAGCATGTCGAGCGGACTCATCGGACGTATTCTCCAATCCTAACCAAAGACATTGAGCCGTCGGCGCTAGCCGCGGGTAATGACTGCCTTGACTTCACCCGCGGCTAGCGCC
>JBGSRO010000146.1:0-2636 GCA_041737535.1 Pirellulales bacterium
GGGTTACGTTCGGGAAGAGTCGGACCAATGGCACCCGCGGCTAGCGCCGACGGCTCACTTCAAGGAGCTATGCGCCATCCGTGCCTACGGCAACTCAATCTCGCGGCAATCTTGCAAAAATTAGCACTCCGCGAGACGACGCGATGTAAAAGCGACGGGCGATGAATTCTTCGGCTTGTTGAAGATCTAAAGGCCCATTCGACGACGCGAGGCTCGACTCGACAATCGCCGGAAGGTCGGGAATCGTTTCCCCCGGGGCAGCCACTCGCACGCCATGCTCGCGCATGGCCGAAGCCCACAATTGCCCCTCGCCGTCGGCGATGTAGAGATCACAATCGACGCGACCGAGACCGGCTAGCACCTGTTCGAGAAGTGCCGTGACCTGGGTTTCGATGACAGTCATCCCAGTGCACTCGCCCGTCAGGTCACTAAAGACGGGGGTCGCGGTATACATCCGGTCCGAGCGATCCAGCGATTCGACGTGTCTCGCACGAATCTCCAGCGTCTGTTCGACGTCGCCTGGTTCGAGTGCGGCGACAGCGATCATCAGTGGGCTGCTTTCGAGCGATTTCAAACGACTCTCGGGCAACTCGCGGATTAGTGTTGGATCGGCCGGGTTGCGTTCGACGCGCACAATGTCTTTAACTCCTTCGCCATCGCGGGACTCAAACGACAGTGCCAAGTAGTCAGGATTCGACCGCAACATACCACTGAAAATAGCTGCCAAGCGACCGCGCCAGACCTGTTCGCTTTCGTTTTCGCCGTCGATCCCATCACGCACCGCAACGATGCCCCTTACCGGCGGCAGCTCGGTCAAGAATCGAGCATCCTTAGCGAGCTCTGCGGCGACCCTCCGCAATTGCATTTCGACCCCGCGTACGTCGCCCGTCATTTGCGAGAACTTACTTCGCAATTCGGCAACATGATTGTGGCGAGCCGACACACCAAACGTCGTCGCAGCCACCAGCGCAATCATCGCCATTGCCAACAGCGACTGCGACAGTCTCGGATGCTTTGCGATCCACCGGCCAGCGCGCTGCCAGGGCCCCTCGTCGTAGGCCGAGACCGGTTCGCCAGCCATCCAACGCTGCACATCTTGAGCCAGCTCTGCTGCTTGTTGATAGCGCGCATAACGACGGCGCGCCATCGCTTTGCTACAGATTGCTTCGAGCGCAGCATCGGCCTCGGCATTGGCGTCGCGTGCCAGCGGAGCGACTCCGCTGGCAATCACGCTAATCATGCCCCGCGCGCCGATGCCCGAATCGACGGCGTGTTTTTGAGTTTTTTCGTGTGGTGCGTACCCGGTGACGATCGCGAAAAGAATCGCTCCAAGCCCATAAATGTCGGTGCGATGATCGATTTCATCGAGTCGCCCAGCAGCCTGTTCGGGAGCCATGAATAGCGGTGTGCCGAGCACCTGCCCCTCGCTGGTGCGGTCGGGGCTGCCGATGCTGCCGGAGCCAACCGAGTCGGCTATGCTCTCGACCGCCGTGTCGTCGATGACCTTCGCGAGACCCCAATCGATGACGATAACTTGGCCAAAGCTGTCGATCACCACATTCTCGGGTTTGAGATCGCGGTGGATCACCTTCCGCGAATGGGCGTGGCCAATCGCGTGACAAACGTTGACAAACGCGGTGAGCAACTGCCGCAACAGCATCGGGTCGTCATTGCCTTCCACGCGTCGCTCGTGGTATTCGTTGATCGAGTCTTGTAGCGTCGAGCGACCGAGAAACCGCATCGTGTAAAAAACTCGTCCCGTTTCGAGATCTTCGCCCAGTTGATAAATGGGGACAATGCTGGGGTGGTCGAGCCGCCCGGTGATCTCGGCTTCGTTACGGAAGCGATCGACAATCGCATCGCTCGCACTGGCTGCGTGGCTGATTTCTTTTAGCGCGACAAAACGATTGAGATTCGCGTCGCGGGCGAGCCACACACGTCCAAGGCCCCCTTGCCCCAGTTTGCGAACCAGGTCGTAGCGCCCTTGCATGACTCGGGTATCGTCGTCGCCACCGCGTGCAGCAACGGTCACACCAAATAATTTTGCGACCCGACCCGACCCGTCAAGTCGCTCGAGCGTCGCCAGCAACATGCTTTGCCCTCCCAAGGGCAACTCACTGCCAGCGGCGATGCTTTGCCGAGCGCGATCGATCCGCCGCCGGGCACTTTGCCTCAGTTTGTCGACTTGTTCGGCCGACAACAGCCCCTTGTCTTCGAGATGTTGTGCAAACGGAATGCTGCCGTGCATTGACCAATCCGAGACTGCCGCAACGACCTGGCGATCGGTAATGATGCCCGAATTTATGATCTCGGCGGCGAGCGCAATATCTTCCTCCTGCCGACTGATCGATTCTTCGGGCGTGAAGAGTCGGGTTGCCTCAAATCGGTCATCGTTGGGCTCGGTATCATCGGGCAGCTTTTTTGCGTCGTCGGTCATGGATATGCGTTGTATTGCCTGCGAGTGGTGCGTTGCTGCATCGCCGATCTCTATATTAAGAACCTATCTCAAAACCATAAGAACCAACTGATCGCTAGCATGCGTACATATCATCGAGCATTCTGTTCTTCTCAACGGCACGGAGGTGACGGGTATGAGGAAGGAGTTTCGAGGATCGAGTTGGCGGATGTCGGATGCA
>JBGSRO010000147.1:0-62538 GCA_041737535.1 Pirellulales bacterium
CGCATCGCTTCGTGGCTCAATCGCTACCGCCGCATTCTGGTGCGGTGGGAAAAGAAGGCCAAAAACTACGAAGCCTTGTTGCATCTCGTCTTCGCTCACATCCTGTGGCGGAATTCTTGAGGTTCTGGGATAGGTTCTTAACTCATGGGGTGAATGATGGACCTTACCGGATTGCTGATTGCGCTGTTGGTTGGCGCGATTGCTGGTTTTCTCGCCGGTCAAATCGTGAAGGGTCACGGTTTCGGGCTGATCGGTAACATCATCGTTGGCATTGTTGGCGCGCTGCTGTTTGGCGCGCTGTTCGGCAATTTCAATCTGCTGAATTCTCCCATGTTGAATGAGATCGCCGGCGGAACAATTGGGGCAGTGATCTTGTTGTTCTTGATCGGTTTGATTCGCCGGGCAAGCTAACACGCCCACGCTAGTTTTTGAAAGATGAAACCGCAGATGCACGCAGTTGGAAGCAGATTCGCTCGAGAACTGCGGCGTGGGCTGGCTTGTTGCGCGGCTCTCGCAATCGCAATCCCGATGCTCGCTCGTTGTGTGGTCGCGCAAGAGCCTCTATCGGCAGCTCCCAAAGCCACCGTCGATGGCTTTGCCGAGGGATTTAAGCCCCTCGGCAAAGCCGACTTTGTGAATGCCAATTGCGATGACGATACGTGGACGTTCCCCGAGGGCGAGATTCACTGCACCGGCAAGCCTGTCGGCGTGTTGCGGACGAAGAAAGAGTTCAAGAATTTTGAACTCGTGTGTGAGTGGCGTCACCTCAAGCCGGCGGGCAATTCGGGCGTGTTCGTCTGGACGCCTCCGGCGTCAATCGAGGCACTCAAGGGACCGGGGCTCCCGCACGGCATCGAGGTTCAGGTGCTCGACACGGCTTACGGACAGCCCAAACCGGAAGGTTGGTACACGAGCCACGGCGACGTGTTTCCGGTCGGCAGCAGCAAGATGAAACCGTTTCCGCCAATCTCGCCCAATGGCTCGCGGAGCTTTCCCTCGAAGAATTTGGTAAAGGATTCGCCCGAGTGGAACCACTACTACATTCGCGCCATCAATGGCGAGATCCGCCTGTGGGTCAACGGCGAAGAAGTCTCGGGAGGCAACAAGTGCGAGCCGGCTGAGGGATATTTGTGTATCGAGTCCGAAGGTTCGCCAATCGAGTTTCGGGGTGTGAGGCTCCGCGACTTGCCTTAGCGATGGCATCGATTACGCTCCGCATGATGGATGTATATGACGGCGGAGAGGGAAAGCGAATTGCCGCTCGACACAAGGCAAACCGGAACAACCGGCATGGCCGCTACAACTTGTCAGCGAAGCCATTTGTCAGCTAAGAATCTGACGCGGCCGCGCACGTTTTCGCGAACTAGGATTGCGTAGCCCCGACCACATATTCCCGCAGGATTTTGCCATGAGCAGCCCCCTCACACTCGAACAACCGACGACGATCGGCGAGTCGAGCAGCAGTTTTAACGACCGACGCCGCACGAGCGGGACATCGATGCCAGCACGCGAACGCCGCCAGTTTACGAATAGCTATTCCGAGTTGTCGGCCGATGCAGCGGAACTCGCCCGGTCGATCGACGAATACAAGGCACGCCACCGTCGCCGGTTTATTAATTACGAAGAAGTGCTGAGCGTGGTGAAGTCGCTCGGTTATCGCCGCGATTAGTGGGCGATTCGTCGCCAAATGCTGTAAAACGTGCCTTGAAATCGCCGATTTGCCCAATTAGCCTGAAGAGAACAACTCTTCATTCGGGCGGCTTTGGCGATGTTCATGCGATATATGCTGGTGGTTGTAGCGATTGGTTTCGCGGCAACGAGTCGTGCTCAGGTGCCGCTGGCGAACGACATACGCTGCGTTCAGACGGAGCGCGACTATTTGGTCGCCTACGCCAATATGCTACGGCAAGAGATTGCCATCCACGAACAGCGGTTGGTGGCTTACGAACCGATCACGCGGTTCGACTCGTCAGCGATCGGCATGTCTCGCGATCATGTCAGGCTCGCGATTCTCCGCCGACGGATGGAACTCGAAATGGTGCGAAACCAACTGCGAGCGCTCGGCCGGTCCTATGCGTGGTAGTGTGCGGCGACTCTGCCGACCCGCAAGAGTTTGTCGGCTAGCGCAGCAATCGCGGCCGTGGCGAACGTAGCGCGCAACCGGCGCGCGAATCAGAAGTAAACGCCTCAAGAGTCGTTTGCATTTCGCCGTTTGGCGTGCAGAGTTACCGGACGAATGCTCGCCACGCGAGTTTTCGCCCCCCCTTCAGCGACCGCACGACTAAGTCGCTCCCACCTAAGACGACCGAAAACATTTCTTATGCACGCTTACCGTCGATACGTTCGCATGGCCATCGCGGCGATTGGTATTGTTGCCGTTGCCCAATCAGCTCATTCGGGCGACTGGTGCCGAGATCCACAGACCCAACACACCAACGGAATGCCGATTGCGAACAGCGTTCCCCACCGTTCGTCGTGGGTTTACTGGACTTGCGACCCCTATCACGTTGGCGCGTGCGGTGGTCGCTACGTGGGACTTTGCGATAAAGGAAAGGGCAATCATGCCAACGGCCGCCACTCCACATGCAACTGCTGCGAGGATGCGTGTGGTGTGGCCAGTTGCCCCATTTGCCAGCAGCGCATCTGGCAGGGCGAAGTGCCGATGTGCGAAACGGCCGGTATCGAAGGGATCGAAGGGGGTGAAGCGAAACTGCTGGGCGAGATTCCCTCGGACAGCGTCGGTGGAATTGGCGGCGGCGGTCGCGTTCCAGTCGGCGGCGGGCCAATTGTGCCTAGTCCACCCGGCGGGTTTCAATTCACACTGCCTGGGTTTGGATTACCGGCGGGGTCTTAGCGAACCCGACCGCCGATGTCGCTTGCGGTGACGATTCTTCTTAATTTAACTGCGGCTCGCCCCGACCACTATCCGATACTCCCTCTACAACAGTAACGGGAGGGCAAAGCACGTTGTGTTTTGCTTCAGGATAGAGGTCATGGCAAGCCGACGGATCGACTTGCCATGACCTTTTTTATTGCACCCGCGAGCAGCGGTCGATCAATTACTTCAGCGACTGAAGCAGCGCGTTGGCTTCGTTTTTCATGACGAAGATACCTGCGTAGTTGTCTCCCGCATTTGCGAGCAATGTCTTGGCGACATCGGTTCGTTTCTGGTCAACCATCAACTTGGCGACTAGGAACTTCGCATCGGGGCTCAGCGCTCCAGCACGAAGACCACGCTGATAGGCTTCGTTGAATTCGTTGGCGCGACCCAATTTATACAACACCCACGCGAGCGTAATCAGCACATCGGCATTGTCTTGATGAATGTTGGCGTTGGCCTGAGCAAAGGCGGCACCCCGCTGTTTCTTTTCGACGTCGTCTTGGTCGAAGAGCAGCAACGCAAGTTGATTATAGACATCGCGGTTGGTCGGCTGAATCGCCAAGGCTTGCATGTAGAATTGTTCGGCCGCGTCGAGTTCGCCCGACATGCGAGCGGCAAGCCCGCTAAGCAGCAGGATCTCGAACGAGTTGGGAATCGCCTTGCGAGCGGCCGTCATCAGCGTCTTGGCCTGTTCGATTTGGTCGGTTTGCAGCAGCCATTGACCGTAGGCGACCAGCGTCGCTTTGTCGGTCTTGTTTTCGGCGTAGGCTCGCTCGAACGCCTGGCGGGCCTGATCGGGTTTGTCGAGTCGTTGGTACATGGTCGCTGCCGCGACATAAGGCGGTGCCAAATCTTTGTTCAGTTCACGAGCTTTCACGAACGAGTTGTAACCGTCGGTGGCGCGATCGAGCATGAAATAGACAACACCCAGCCGACTGAGCGCGTTGGCATCTTCGGGATCTTCCTTGAGCAGCACTTGCAAGTCGGCCTCGGCCGCAGTCCAATCTTCCCACTGCTGGAGCACAGCCGAGCGTCCCGAATAGGCCCGCAACTTGAAGCGGCGCTTGCGTTTGGGATTCGAGTCGTAAGCCTCGGTCAGTTCGATCCCTTTGTCGTAGAGCGCGAGCGCAGAAATCGACTGACCGGTGGCGCGTGCTTGGTCGGCAAGCAACAAATAAGGTTCGGGGTCGGTGCGAATGTCACGCACAGCGGCGTCGAGCGCGGCAAGTCCAGCTTGCACGTTACCGGTCACAAAGTGCATCTTGGCCAGCATCACATCGACCGGCGGCAGTTTGTCGTCTTTCGAGACGGCTCGCTCAAGAAATGTGCGAGCACCCAACACGTCCTTTCCTTCAAATCGCTTGATAGCTTCTCCGACGTCCGAATACTTGCTGGCGCTCGGGTCGGCGACCGAATCGCCAATCAGCACTTCGGGGGTCAACTGAGCGTGGGCCTGAGGAGCGGCGACCAACACTGCGACGGCAAGGGCCATCAGCCCCCCCAACAACCAAGATTTAGAGATACTCATGGGTTTTCCTGTAATGCTGCGGATCAACTTTTGCCTGGGATCGGAACCGCCGGTGGCCGAGTGGGCCACAGTGCGACACGACCCTTAGTGTAATCCATAAGAGGGAATTTCGCACAGGTCCGGCCTTGGGGCGAGGAGCGCCTGCACGTTTTTGCCAGCGTTTCGTCGGGTTGTAGCGAGTAGGCCTGCCGAAGCGGCTACGTTACGCCCGACCCTCCACCGACTATACTTGGGAAGCTTTTAGCTGAAATTGCCAAGAGCGTTGGCCACCACCGAGGCTTGCCGAAAGTCTTGGCGAAATGCGTCAGATTTCAACCATTATTCATAAACCCGCTTACGGGAGTCGTTGCCGTTGTTCGTCGGGCCGGTCTTCACACGCGAA
The DNA here is from genome assembly GCA_041737535.1 of Pirellulales bacterium. Classification (GTDB taxonomy): domain Bacteria; phylum Planctomycetota; class Planctomycetia; order Pirellulales; family Lacipirellulaceae; genus JBGSWC01. Next base: position 4,792 of record JBGSRO010000147.1, read on the forward strand.
GCCACGACCGCGCCTCGGCGGGTTCGCTTTCATGCCCTGCCGGCGATCGGCGTGGGCTTGTTGCTCTGTTTGCTCTGGTCGGCGTGGCAGATTCTCGGCGACGAACAACCGGGCGAACGATCGCTCGACACGCCCGAAGCAGCCGCCCGATTCGGCAGCGAGGCGTTCGTCTTGCTCGCGCCGCTGCTGATGGTCGTGGCGACGCTGTTTGCCGCACTCGTGACGGCCGCTTCGGTCGCTCAAGAGAAAGATCGCAAGACGCTTGTGCTGCTGCTGCTAACGCGGATGACCAACAGCGAATTGGTGGTCGGCCGACTGTTGGCGAGTTTGCTGGAGATTGTGCTCGCGGTGGCTGCGGCCGCACCGTTTTTCTGTTTGATGATGCTCTTCGGTGGCATCACGCTGAACCAAGTGTTGCGTGTGCTGGCGATCACACTCGCCAGCGCGATGGTCGCTGGCAGCATCGGCAGCACGCTCGCGCTGTGGCGCGAAACGACGTTTCAGGCGCTGGCCGCAACAACACTCTCGCTGCTCGCTTGGCTCGGTTTCGGCGAAGCGGTCGCGTCGGGCTGGCTCGGCGACGTCGTGCTGGGGCAACCGGCCGAGGTGGTCGCGAACATCGTCAGCCCCTGGCGAGCTGTGGTCGAGGCGTCGAACCCGCAGTTACCACCCATGTCGTTTGCTGACGATATTTCGAGTACCGGAGGTAAGCAACTCGTGGTCGGCTTCCTTGGCTTCGCCGGGGTCGCGATTGTGGTTATCAACGCCGTTTCTATCGCGCTAGTGCGAGTGTGGAATCCTTCTCGCGCCGCTCGCGAGACCGGTGCGAAAGACGAAGCTCATAGCGTGTTCATCAGCGAAGTCGCAGCAGGAGTCGATAACAAGACTGTGTCGTCCCCGGGGGCAACGTCCTCAGAGGTACAATTGCTGCGGAGCATACACCGCGCGCCGGGCAAGCTGCGCCACGTGTGGGACAACCCCGTGCTGTGGCGAGAAGTTTGCACGCGGTCCTACGGTAAGAAAATCTATGTGATTCGGCTCGCTTACCTGGCGATCGCCGTGATGTGCGGCGTGGCCGTTTATGCGGCACTAGGCGAGGGTTCAACGACTGCGCTCTCGGCACGTGTGCCAGCGGCGACGGGGCCATTCGTTCCGTTGGTGATTGTGAGTCTCGTGCTGCTCAACGCGCTGGCGGTCACTTCGCTCACGACCGAGCGCGATGGTCGCTCGCTCGATTTGCTGCTCGTGACCGATATCAGTCCCAAAGAGATGGTCTATGGCAAGCTGCTTGGCGCGATTTACAACGCTAAGGAGATGATCGCGGCACCTCTGATTCTCGCGGTAGTGCTTGTGTGGACCGGCTATTGCAGTGTCGAGCAGGGCGTCATGTTGATCGTTACTTTGCTCACGTTCTTCGCCTTTGCCGCGATGCTCGGCATTCACGCTGGCATGAACTACGGCAATTCGCGGCAGTCGATCGCATCGAGCATTGGCACGCTGCTGTTTCTGTTTATCGGCATCGCCGTCTGCATGAGAATGATGCTGGCGCTAGGGAGCTTCGACTATCAACTCGGTCCGTTTCTGGGATTCATCATCGGGGGGGGTGTGCTGCTTTGGGTCGCACTCGGTGGGCGGAATCCTTCGCGCGCCATTTCGCTGGTGGCGGGCGTGACGCCGATAGCGACATTTTATGTCATCACCAGTTTCCTCAAGGGTAACTACGGACCGGCGACACTGGTGACGCTTGTGACTTATGGCTTCGCCACGGCCGCGATGCTAATTCCTGCGATTGCCGAGTTCGACGTGGCGACCGGTCGCACTAGCGACCGTGCCGATTCGTAATTAGCGAGACAACTATTTGTGGACGCGCTCTGGGAATACTGGCCTCATTTGTCGGCGATGCTGCTGATGATGCTTGCATCGGGATTCTTCTCGTGTAGCGAGGCCGCGCTATTTTATTTGACGCGCGAAGATCGCGCTGAGCTCGCCGGAACGGGAATGGCCGGGCAGGCCGCTTGCCGATTGCTGGCGAATCCCGATCGGCTGCTGAGCGCAATTTTGTTTTGGAACCTAATCATCAATGTCTCTTTTTTCACCGTATCGAGTATCGTCGGGTTGGGACTACAGCGGCAGGGCGAAACGAGCGTCGCCGGTGCGCTTGCGGTCACGACTCTGCTGGGACTCATCGTCCTTAGCGAGTTGCTGCCGAAGAATCTGGCCGTGCTGTTTCCACTTGGTATTAGCAAAGCGATCAGTTTGCCGCTCGCCGGGGCGACGCGGTTGCTCGATCCGTTGATGCCGATGCTACAAGCGATTAACAAAGCTTCACAGCGAATATTGTTTCCAACGTTTGCCGCCGAAAAGTATTTGGAGCTTTCCGACATCGAACAAGCGATTACGCTCAGCACCCCTGACAAGTCGCTGGCGCAACTCGAAGAGCTAGTACTGCAGCAGGTGATCGGCCTCAGCGACTTGACGGTCGAAGAAGTCATGCAGCCGCGCGTCGAGCAGGAGTTGTTCCGACCGCCCGTGAGTCTCGCTGACCTGCGCAAGCGACCGCCGAACGATGGCATCGTGTTGGTTGCCGAAGCCGATAGCGACGAAGTTGACGTGGTGATTGTGGTCGATAAACTGCCGCCTGGCGCGAAGAGCAAATTGCAAAGATATGCCGAGCCGGGGGCCTATGTGCCGTGGTGTGCGACAGCGGCAACGGCACTCGAAATGCTCCGCGACCGGCACAGTAGTGTGGCGATTGTCATCGATGAATATGGACACACAATCGGCACAGTGACGCTCGGGCAATTGCTGCAATGGCTGCTCGCGCCGCACTCTATCGAACGAGGGCAGATGCGCCGCATCGGCAATGTTACCGGGGGTGACACCGAACGCGATGCCGAGTGGCAAGTCGATGCAGGAACATCGCTCCGTCGGGTAAGCAAACAGTTTGGCTTCGAGCCAGTCGAATCGAAGAGCATGACGATCGGCGGCTTGCTGCAAGATGGACTGCAACGAATGCCACAAAAAGGGGACAAAATCGAGTGGCAAGGTCTCGAAGTCGAAGTGCTCGCTGCCCCGCTTCCCGGTAAACTGGTCGCGCGCATTCGCACCAAGCCCAAGCCGGCGGGCGAACGATTGGGGGAAAAAACATGATCGTCGCATTACTCTTATTTGCTCTAGGACTTTCGCTCAGCGCGTTTTTTAGCGGCTGCGAAACGGGCTTCTATCGCGTCACTCGCGCGCGGCTCGTGATTGCCGCGCTCGGCGGCGACTGGATTTCCAAGGCGCTGTTGTGGACAGCGAGCAACCCATCGCTGTTCGTCGCCACGGCACTTGTGGGGAACAACTTCGCTAACTACGTTTGCTCGGCCGCTATTGTGATGGGAGCTAGCTCGTGGCTACCGGGCAGCGTCGCGGCCGAGTTCGTTGCCCCCATCCTGTTCGCACCGGTGATTTTCGTCTACGGCGAACTGTTGCCCAAAAGCCTGTTCTTCCGAGCGCCCAATCGCTTGCTCAGGCGTTTTGCTCCGGGGTTGATTGTGGCGGGCGTGATCTTCGCGCCGGTGATTTTTGTGTTGTGGCTGTTCAGCCGAGTGATCGAACTGATCGGACGACAATCGCCTCCGGAAATTCGCATGGTACTCGCGCGCCGCGAGCTTGGCCAGTTGCTCGATGAAAGCGAAGCGGTGGGGCTAATTCAACCGACCCAACAGTCGATCGCGCAAAGTGCCCTGTCGCTCGGCGGACAACCGGTGCGATCGTTTATGTCGCTGGCAACTCGCTATCCGAAAGCGAACGAAGCGATGTCGCCCGCCGAGGCGCTCGGGCTCGCCCAGCGGCATAGCCGCATGTTGCTGCCGGTCGAGAGCGCCGACGGCAAGCGAACGATCGTTGGTTACGTCCGCACGAGCGATTGCCTCTTTGCCGATGCAGGTAAGCTGCCCGTGCAACCATTGCTCGCAGTCAGCGAGAACGACACTTACCTCGCGACCCTCGCTCGAATGGTCGCCGCCGTTGAGCCGATGGCGCGAGTGATGAACCTGAAAGGCCAAACAACGGGGTTCATCACACTGCGTGGACTTCAGCAGGCGTTGCTGGCCGACTGACTAAGCGACTATCCCACACTTACTTCATAAGTCCGTGAACCATCGGTCGGAACGGCCCGCTGCGAATTGGCAACTGCCAATGCATGGAGCTGCTGACCACAGCCAGTTGGATACTCGCTCGTCAGGCAAGCCTGACATAGCGACTCGGCTGGGTGCTTGAGAGCGCGGGCGACGGCTTCGAGCGGCAAGTAGCGCAGCGAGTCGGCACCGAGGTCGGCGGCCATCGCGGCGAATTTGTCTTCGTGGCTCCCTGGACCGTTCATAAAACGCGGCGCGAACAGCTCACCAATCGTCGACATATCAATGCCATAGAAACAAGGAGAGACAATCGGTGGGCAAGCCACTCGCACATGAATCTCGCGCGCCCGGCCCACTTCGCGGATGCGATCGATCAATACTCGCATTGTTGTCGAGCGGACGATCGAGTCCTCGACCAGCAGCACTCTCTTCCCTTCGAGCACTTCGCGGAGGGGTGTGTACTTGGTCGACGCTTTATCTTTGCGGCTCGCCCCACCTTCGATAAATGTGCGGCCCGAATAGCGATTGCGGATCAGCCCTTCGACGCTCGGTACGTTAAGGCAAAAGGCCATCGAGTCGGCGGCTGCCTTGCTCGTGTCGGGGACAGGTACGACGATTGTGTCGTCGTCGAGCGCGATTGTTTCGTCGCGGGCCAGTTCTTCGCCGAGCGCCTTGCGCGCTAGATAGACACTGCGGCCATCCATCGTACTAGCGACGTTCGCGAAATAGGCCCACTCAAAGAAACAGTGTGCCCGTCGTGGGCTCTCAGCAAATCGTTCGATACAGATTCCATTCGGGTCGATTGTCACCGCTTCGCCCGGCGCGAGGTCACGAATGCTTTGGCCATCGAAACCGAGATTCAACAGCGCCACACTTTCGCTGGCGGCAGCAAAGAGCGGGCCATCGATCGCATAGCAAAGCGGTTTGATGCCGAGTGGGTCGCGAGCGACGATCATCTCTCCCAGCGCGTTGACCAAAGCGATGCAGTAAGCGCCGTCGAATCGCCGCGCAACATTCCGCATCAATTCAAGCAGCGTGGGATGTTGTTCGCCCGACATCTGGCGGCTGATTTCGTGAAGGATAATCTCGGTGTCGGTGTCGCGGGCCAAGTGATGATCGTCGTCGGCCAGCAATCGCTCGCGAAGTTCGCCGTAGTTCGAGAGTTGTCCGTTGAAACAGAAGCTGAACCACTTCCGCTTTTGAAGGTGGTGCCGTTCAAACGGTTGGGCGTAGCTCCGGTCGTCTTTGCCGCAGGTGGCGTAGCGAGTGTGTCCAATTGCAGCACACCCTTCGAGCGACTTCAGCAGCGACTCGGCTTTGCCCTGGTGATTGAGTCGGAATACCTCGTTGACCGAGCCCAATTCGCGGTGCGTATGAATCAATTCCTGCCGATCGGGATGAAAGCTGGTCATGCCAGCCGAGAGTTGCCCCCGATTTTGGATGTCAAGTAGCATTCGAGGCATCAGCCGCGACGCTTTGTTGGCGCCGCCTCCGGGCCAGAGCGGACTGCTATCGCCACCGGGCAAGTGATAAATGGCGGCAATGCCACACTCGTGGAACAGTTCGCTCATGCGGATCGGGCTCAGCAGCAGGGCAGGGCGTTGAACACTTGTCCAACTGCCAGCATTCTAGCGCTCGGGAGTCGCCCACTCAACCGGCTCACCTGTTTTTCGCTTTCACCGATTTGCCATTTCGCCAGACGCACTAATTTGGAATACTCCGGCAAACCTCGCATTGAGCCGTCGGCGCTAGCCACGGGTTCGCGTTGGTTTGCTGCTTTCCTCACCCGCGGCTAGCGCCGTCGGCTCAATTCGCTACCAACACTCGGACACCAGGCGTGAAGATCTTTTTCAGTGTGGGCGAACCGAGCGGCGACCTGCATGGCGCGAATTTGATTCGCGAGCTGCGCAAGCGCGACCCACAGCTCGAGTTCGTCGGGCTCGGCGGGCCGCGGATGGCGACGGCCGGTTGCGAGTTGCACTACGACCTTACGCAATTAGCCGTGATGTGGTTTCTGAGGGTGCTGCTCAACTTGCCGACGTTCTTCGCCGTGCTGCGGCGCGCAGATCATTACTTTCGCACCACCCGGCCCGATGCCGTGGTGCTGATCGACTACCCGGGATTTAACTGGCACATCGCCCGACGCGCCAAAGCCCACGGCATTCCGGTCTTTTATTACGGCACACCCCAACTGTGGGGCTGGGCGAGTTGGCGGATTGGAAAGATGCGTCGCACCGTCGACCACGCGCTCTGCAAACTGCCGTTCGAGGAGCCTTGGTATCGCGAGCGGGGTGTCAACGCGACTTACGTCGGTCATCCTTACTTCGACGAACTTCGCTCGCGGAAAATCGACAACTCATTTGTCGAAACGCAAGCGGGTCGCGGTCGCTTGGTGACGCTGCTCCCCGGTTCCCGGACGCAAGAAGTCAAAACGAACCTCGGAGTGTTGCTGCGCACCGCCGAGAAGATCAAACGCCGCGTGCCCGATGTCCGCTTCGCAATCGCCAGCTTCAAACCGAGCCAAGCCGAGTTCGCTCGCGAGTTGTTGAAGAGGTTTGACTTACCTGTCGAAGTTTATCTCGACCGCACGCCCGAGCTAATCGAGGCGGCGACGTGCGCGTTGGCCGTGTCGGGTTCGGTCTCGCTCGAACTGTTGTATCATGCCAAGCCGACGGTGATTGTCTACCAAATTTCGCGGCTCGCGTTTCGCGTGCAGCAGTTTTTTCGCCGTGTGCGTTACATCACGCTGGTGAATCTGCTCACGACCAACGATTTGTTCCCCGAGCGGGTCTCGGTCTACGACCGCCACGATCGGGCGGACGCTCATGTGTTGATGCCCGAGTATTTGACCTGCGTCGATCGCACCGACGACATGGCCGAGCATGTGATCGAGTGGCTTGGCGATAAATCGCTCAGGCAAACTCGCGTGAGTGAACTACGTCAGCTCGCCGACCGACTAGGACAGGGGGGCGCATCGTGCCGAGCGGCCGACTACATTGCTGCTGAACTTGCCGAGTCGAATCGCCCGAATCGCGTGGCGGCTTGACGTTGCGCGTTGCAAGCGAAAAGCTTAGCGAGTTGTTTTCACCTGATGAAAGACTCCGGTGGCTGACGCCAACCGGCTCTCGCCGACTTGTGATATTTTCTGAACCACCCGCGACCGGAGCCGACCTCAACTTCCGCGCTTTCGGCGTGCCTGTGCGGATCCATCCGTTTTTTTGGCTGGCGGCTATTGTCACCAGCGGAGCCCTCAATGGCCCCCCCGATCTCAAACTCATTCTGCTCTGGACGGTGGTGTTCTTCGTTTCGATTCTCCTTCACGAACTGGGCCACGCGGCGGCCCAGATTTACTACGGTGGCCGTCCTTGGATCGTGCTCCACGGTTTCGGCGGGCTCGCCATCTGCGGCGACTGCGACCGCAGGCCAGCGAGCCAGATCATCATCTCGCTGGCTGGTCCAGTGGCGGGGTTTTTGCTAGCGGGGCTGGTCGTTTCGCTGCTATTTGCAACGGGTTACCACCCGACGTGGTCGCTACAGGGACCGGGCGTTTTATGGGTCGGCTTCGGCTACTTGTCGTTCGACCGGATCGCAAGTTTCTGGGTCTGGTTTGTGGTGATTCAATCGCTCTACGTCAATATTTTCTGGGGCCTCGTGAACTTGCTACCGATCTATCCCCTCGATGGCGGTCGCGTCTCGCGCGAGCTGTTCACGATGCAGGGGGATCCGCGCACAGGAATCGAACATAGCTTGTGGGTCTCGATCGCCGCCGCGGGGGCGATGGCTGTGTGGGGACTGAAACAAGAGGAATGGCTGATCGTTTTTATGTTTGCCTATCTTGCCTACACCAGTTACCAAACGCTCCAGTCATACAGTGGTCGTGGAGGTTGGCGATGAGTGCGGTGCCCAATGAGACCGCATTGGGCACGCGGCTCGTCATGCTCGGGGCGAGCAACCTAGCGATGGGCTCGTCGACAATCATTCACGCGGCGCAACAGGCGTTTGATCGGCCGCTCGATGTGCTCGCGGCGTGTGGGCATGGACGATCTTACTTGGGTCCGTCGCGAATCCCATTTCGCGAACTGCCTGGCATCGCCGAGTGTCAGTTGTGGGACGATCTCGCGCAGCGCGACTCGCTACCGACGAAAGCAATCGTGACCGATATCGGTAACGATCTTTTGTATGGCGCAAACGTCAACGAAGTGGTCGATTCGATCGATCTGTGTGTCGCGCGATTGATCGATGCTGGTTCCGAAATTGTTGTGACGGGACTGCCTGTGTCTGGTCTACCGACCCTCGGACCACGTCGTTTTGGATTTTTTCGCCAACTTTTTTTCCCGCGTTGTAAGTACAGTTTGAACGAGGTGAAGGAACTCGCGCGCGAGCTCGACGAGCGACTCGAACAACTCGCGCGCCGGCGATCTTGTCGTTGGCTTGCCATGGAGCGCGCATGGTATGGGTTCGATCCGATTCACTTTCGCAAACAACATGCAACACGTGTGTGGCAACTCGCCGTCGAATTGTTATGCGATCAAAAACATCTCGAAAATAAGTATGAAAACGATAGTCGCGCTTGGCAACGTTGGTGGCAATGTCAAACGGCGGCGCCTGCCTCGCGAAAATTGTTTGGCCATCAGCGCAACGTTTCGCAGCCTTCGGCGTGGCTCGATGATGCGAGTTGTTTGTCTTGGTATTAGCGCGCGTCGCGATTGATTCAACCACGAACGTTGCTTGTCGGTAAGATGTTGCACGAGGTGCGCGAGGCAACTGTTTTGAAAAATTTTGTGCAAAACGTGTTGCCAAACTTTCGCGAATACGTACAACTATCAGCAAGCAACACTGTTGCGTGCGAAAAAGTTGCGTAGTGACGGTGCAGCGACGAGCTAATACTCGAAGTTGCAACACGCGTGCGTAGCACCAACCGCAGCAGTCGATCGTCGTGGAAGGACGATCAAAGTGACAAGGGTGAGAGGGAACGCAAGACGAAGGCAAAAGGTGCCAATCGCCATGGCGGGCCGTCGAACCGAAACCCGTTTTAGGAGGTAAGACCGTGGCTAAGAAGAAGAAGGTCGCTAAGAAGGCGACGACGACGAAAGTTGCCAAGAAGAAGGCAACTAAGAAGAAGGTCGCCAAGAAGAAGGTTGCCAAGAAGAAGGTAGCCACGAAGAAGGCGACCAAGAAGAAAGCCACCACGAAGAAGGCAACCAAAAAGGTAGCCAAGAAGAAGTCCGCAAAGAAGAAGACCGCCAAGAAGATGTAGAGCAACGGTTACCTTGGCGACGCCACCCCGACAATGCTCGGTTGCAGAATTTTGGCGCGTGGCGCGCACAATGAAACAACGAGAAAAAGCCGCCCGGCAATCGCCCGGCGGCTTTATTTTTACCCTCAGCAATCAAAGTGTTGGCAGCGTCGGCAGCGATCCGCCTCCCTTTCGTGAGTTGATGATGCTGCGGACCATCGCCTGCGTAATCACGCGGAAATAGGTGGCCGTTTCGCTGTCGCTGAGATTGCCGCTCGTGTCGCCGGCGTCACCTCGCTGGCGGATCGAGATGTTGATCGGCACTTCGCCCAAGAACGGCACGCCGAGACGCTCGGCGGTCGCTTTGGCACCGCCACTGCCAAAAATGTCGTATCGCTTGCCGTTGTCGGGGCAGAGAAAGTAGCTCATGTTTTCGACCATGCCGAGTCGTGGAATGTTGACCTTCTCGAACATCGCGATCGCTTTCACGGCATCGAGCAGCGCAACATCCTGCGGCGTGCAAACAACCACCGCTCCGCTGAGGGGCAGCATTTGCGAAAGCGTCAGCGCAATGTCACCCGTGCCGGGTGGCATGTCGATGATCAGGTAGTCGAGATCGCCCCAATCGGTATGACGAAGGAACTGGGTGATCGCGCCGTGCCGCAGCGGTCCTCGCCAGTCGACCGCTTCGTCAGGCGCGACAAGAAAGCCCATGCTCATCACCGGCATGCCATCCTTGACGATCGGTTGCAATCGCTTGTCGACGACGGTCGGTCGACCTTCGACGCCCAGCAGATGGGGAATGCTCGGGCCGTAAACATCGGCATCCATCAAGCCGACTTTCGCACCCGCGTTCATCAGCCCATAAGCGATCGACGCCGCGATGGTGCTCTTGCCGACGCCTCCTTTGCCCGACCCAACGGCAACGACACTCTTGGCCGTAAGTCCAATCTGACCGAGCTTCTCGGCGGGACGCTCGTGCGGCACGATTTCGACTTGAATCCCCTTAGCTTGCGGAAGTCCTTGAACCAATTTGCGGCGAATGTCGCTTTGCAATTCTTCCCAAAGCGGCGCGGCCCAACTCGTAAGTCCGACTTCGACGCGCAGGCTGGCGTCGTCGATTTCGATCTCACCGACCTGCTCCATCCGAACGAGACTACGCCCCGTCTCGGGGTCGTTGATTGTTTGGAGAATGTCAAGGACTTGTTGTCGATTGATGAGCTCAGGCATGTTGTTGTGTTTTTTCAGGAGGGCGCGGAGTGAGCTGAGATCTTGGTGACTGTCATTCCCGCTGATGGGGAAATCGAGACGCAGCGATTTCTCACCAGGTTCTTGCCTGCGCGGGAATGACGTTTCACTACCGCAAGCTATAACCCCACAGTCGCCGTGTGCCAACCCACCGGCAGTTTCGGCAAGCCTTCGTCGGGTCGCTGATTCGACTCGGCAAGCTCGATTGTCCGAGAGATCACGCGACGGACTGACTCAACATCGCTGGGCGAAGTCAGGATCGCCGATGCGCCAGCCTCTTTCAGAGCTCGCTCGCGGATTGCCATTTCGTCGGCAGTCGCGCTGGCGGCGAATTGACGTGATACCAGAGCGACGACGACGCGATCGGGCGCATGGTGGCGGATCGTTGCTACCAAAGTCATCGCGGCGGTAAGTTCGGACTTTGTTTCCAGCAATAGTGGTGCCGCGTTCAAACTTGATTGAAGGGTCTGCTGCAGAATGATTTCGATAAAGATATTGCTCGCTTTACCCTGCCGCGCAACCTGCCGTCGCACGGCCGCAATCCAAACCCCGTCGTCGCAACAAAGTTGCAACCTCGGAGGCGGCGGCAAGACGATGGGAGGTTCGATGCTCACGCGTCACTCTCCTCGCGAAACTCGGGCTGCTCAGCCTCCGATGAAACCATGCCGAGCGATTCGAGTAGGCGATAGAGCCGGGGACGGGAAATTTCGAGCAATCGGGCCGCTTCGGCTTTGTTGCCCCCCGCCAATGCAATCGCTCGCTCGACGAACCAGCGTTCGACTTGCTGCATGTTCTTGTCAATCGAGACTGGCACGTAACCTTTTCGCGGTACGGTGGCCTGTTCCCGAGCATGGTGCAGGACGGCGGGCAAGTCGCCTGCTTCGATCAGCCTACCATTCGCTGACTTACATGCTTTCTCGATGACTAGGCGGAACTCGGCGAACCCACCGGGCCAATCGTAGAGGGCCAGCAAATCGTTCGCTCCGGCGCTCAGTCCCGAGAGTTGCAGTTCGCGCGCAGCGTTCTGTTCTTCGAGAACCGCCTGGGCGATTAGTGGTAGGTCGTTACCTCGGTCCGCAAGAATTGGCAGCTCGATCACAATCGTCGCCAGCCGCGATCGTAAATACGCGCACGGCGAGGCCTCGGTTGCGGCCGATTGTAAGATTGTGCCGATTGGCTGCACGCAGCGAGGCAAATCGGCCAAGGCAATTGCAAGTTGCTCTTGCAGGCTGCTGTCGAGTTGCTCGAGGTGTTCTACCAAGAGCGTGGTGGGGGTTGTCTGTCGCAGCGCAGTTGAAAGCAGCGTGGTGAATTCGGCGGGGGTGACAAGCCGCGAGTCGGCCACCAGCAGAGTGCGTGGCGTCGCGTTGGCCGTCTTCGCACGCCCGTGATGAATCAGTCTTGCGACGGTCGCGATGTCGTTCCCACACTTGCCGGTCAGCAAACAAGCCGCCCGACTCGCGATCGCGGCGGCGACCTGCCGTTGTGCCTGCACAATTGCCGCGCTAGTTCCAGCGAGAATGTCCCACTCGCTGACTGCCGCTTCGCTACGTCGCCACTGGATGAGTTGGTGGTGGCGCGCTTCGGACGGCGAGATGCGGCGAGTCGCCTCAGCAAGTTCCGTGGCGGTCTTGTCCTTTGTCGCGACAATCACCAAGAGTGGCGAGTGGTCGGTTAAGGAATCGACGAGCGGAATGAATTCGACTTCGCGATGCCGGATGCGGCCATCGCGGGCGATAACCGAAACGAGTCCCCGCCGCTTTGTGGCGATATCGGGCGGTGGTGATAGTCCCAACAGCGCGCTCGATTTACCTTCTGTCGATGATTGATAGGCGAGCTTGGCCCCTAATATTTGCTCGGTGGGAAGTCCCACCCACTCGGCGAGTGCGACGTTGGCGAAGCCGATTCGCCGCTCGTCGTCGATGAGGTATATTGGCGACGGCGAATCAGCGAACCAATCGGTCGGCGAGTTTTGTTTGCGAGATTTGGCCACGGCAAGCTAGCAAGAAAAGAGCAGAGCAAGACTAAATCATTATACTCGCTCTCAATTCGCTTCGCGCAACGCATGAGCCGGTGGTGTGAGCCACCGGGTGATTTGTGGTACCCTTTTCGTCCGAAATAACGTCGGAGGCTGGGGCACCGACTAACCCGCGGCTAGCGCCGACGGCTCACGATTGCGACAAAACAAAGCAAGGCCGCGGTCACCATGGGCGACCGCGGCCTTTACTTAATTTCATTCTGGCGTGCTTTTCGTGCCTGCGATTATCCCCCCCGAGTAACCACTGGCTTCATGCGACGGTTGCCACACTAAAAGACGTCGAGAATGAAATGATGTCCGCTGTGATACTTGCGCGGACTTGGGTAGTAGTTATGCCAATGGCGGTTGTAGACCGGAATCCGCATTTCGGCTGGATAGCGGTGATACAAACTGTCAGCACTGCGGTAGTACTCACTCCCCCAAAAGTTTTGGGGATAATAGACATAAGGGTAATGGTAAAAGCGATTCCAGTCTTGCGTGGTGTAGGTGCTGCCCCAAGCGCGACCGTAGGCTTGCTGGGCCTGGGCCTCGTCGGCCGAGCAGACCGCCAGCAATCCGGCCGCCAGTCCAGCGATAAAGATCCCTCGGATCATTCGTAATTCCCCCCAATTTTCGGCACGCATGGCGGCCCCACATTCGCGGAAACCCTCGCCACGCCCCTCGGCTAAGACAAACATCGGCAACCGGTACAGCCGTTATTGAGGAAATAACCAATAAGACCGGCAAAGTTTGCCTGATCGGTGTGACACGCAGGGAATTTTTCGCGTCAATCAAGCCAGTGTCGTCGTAACATGTCAGAAACGCCCCTTTCTGGATTCGTCGTACTTGTGTTGCATTGCATCCCCCTTCGCAAACCCCCCACGTCGGTGAAAGTAAATTTGACTCGCCGCTGCGCGCATCGGGGCGCTGCCGAGTAACAGATTGAATGCGAAATCGGTTTGAAAGTGGTCGAATAGAAACCGCAGCATTCGTTTCACTCGAAACTTTGGATAACTCTTTGCGAACCACCCGTGCGGATCGTCGCGGCGACCGCTGAGGAAATCGCCAATCGCGTGACCCGCCGCGAGGCCATGTTTGAGCGCTGTGTGAATACCCCCGGCAGTGACGGGCGAAACCATGCCGGCCGCATCGCCGACGAGTAGCGCACGCTCGGTGCTGACCGGTCGAATCACGCCGCCACATGGAATCATGCCAGCCCTTACCGAAGCGGGCTCGCGACTCGTGAAGTCGACTACACCGGCGATCTTCTCCAAGTATCGTTCCATGGCGCGTTTCATCGCATCGGGGTCGCGCTTCATCCGACGGGCCAGGCCCACCTGAGTGACCCCGACGCCCGGCACGATCCAACCGATGTAGCCCGGCGCGAGTCGGCGGTCGATGAAGCAATGCAACCGGTCGTCGGCGGGAAGATCGAGCCCGGTATACTCATACTCCATCCCGAACAAGAAGTCGCGGTTTTGGCCCAAGTCGAGCGTCTTGGCGACGATTGAATTCGGCCCATCGGCACCGACCAGGTAGCGACTCGTACCAAGCTCGCCCAGATCAAAACCGCTGCGCGACCGCGTCGCCGCGCGAAACGGTGTCGCGAGACGAATATCGGCTCCCGCGTCGCGAGCGCGATCAGCCAACCAGCGCATGACCTGCGGCGTGTCGGTGGCGAGAAAATAATAACCCGGCGCATCGAGATCGACGTGTCGCATGTTGGGAGCATAGAGCCGAACGCCCGGCACCGCCCGGACGAATTCAACGGGGAGCGAATCGAGCAGCGAAATTTGCTCGACGACATCTTTGACGATGATGCCTGTTGTATGGAGTTTCTCGCCAGGGTCGGATTTCTTTTCGAGCACACTGACTTTGAACCCGGCCCGCGCGAGGACCGTCGCACAGGCGAGCCCGGCGAAGCTCGCGCCAACGATGGTGCAATCGGTCGTTTCGTTGGTCATGAAGTTTGCGAGCTCCGGGTGTGGGGCCAACTCTGCATTGTAGCGGACTTCTGATATGATTTTGGTAGGCGACTCCGTCCATTCTTTTGACGCAGAGACGCGGAGTCGCAGAGAAGCGCAGAGAACGAAAAAGTCGTTCGTCGTTTTCTCTGCGCTTCTCTGCGACTCCGTGCCTTTGCGTCGAAATCCCTTCGTTTTCCGAGTGGTTTGATGCCTAGCAAAATCAAAGACCTGTTCGACGATCCGGCACCCGCGAAAGTCGAGATCATCCCGCTGCACGAACTGGCCGAAGGCCAAGAAGCCGATTTTTTCGCGCTCTTGGCCGAGAAGCAGATTCTCACGACCCGCGATAAGAAGCCCTATTTTCGGGTGACATTCCGCGACGCCAAGCGAGATGTGAGCTTTCCGATTTGGAACGACGCGCCGCTGGCGGCCGAATGCCGTGACAATTGGCAACCGGGACAGCACTTTAAGCTGCGGGCCACGCTCCGCGAAACCAATTATGGTCCGCAGCTCGACATCGCCCGCATCCGACTCGTTGAAGAGAGTGACGCCGCCGATGGGTTCGACCCGCTGATGTGTCTGCCCCGGTCGCGATTCGACGCCGAGCAGATGTTCGCCGATCTCGTCGAGATGGCCCGTACCCATATCACCGACGAAACGCTGTGCGAAATCGTCGTCGGCATTTATGAGCAGTACCGCGAGCAGTTGCTCACGCTGCCGGCTGCGAAATTTAACCATCATGCGTACGTCAGCGGCTACCTCGAACACGTTCGCAACGTCGCGCGAACGACGCTCACGCTGTCGCAGTCGTATCGCGAACTCTATGCCGACCTCGATCCCCCCTTGAATTCAGGCGTGGCGCTTGCGGGCGCGCTCTTGCACGACATTGGCAAGTTGCGCGAGCTGACCGAAACGCCGTCAGGAGCGGAGTACACGGCATCGGGTACGATGATCGGACACGTCCTGCAAGGCCGCGACATGTTTCTCGAAGCGGCTGCCGGGACAGACCTTGATGCCGAACTAAAGCTACGCGTCGAACACATTATCGTTTCGCACCAACGCCTGCCCGAGTGGGGTGCACCGAAACCACCAATGACGCCCGAAGCGCTTATCGTCCACCACGCCGACGACCTCGATGCCAAGTTGCAAATGATGGTCGCTGCGATTGATGGTGAAGAAGGTGAGGGAGAGTTTACGAGCAAGCGAAACCCATTGCGGATGGGGGTTTTTCGGGGGAGTGTGGCACGACTCTCCGAGTCGTGAAAATCTACGCAGAATCACTGTTGCGATGGGACAATTCCGATTCTACCGCTTCCTTTGGCTGCCACATTTTTCGGCCGGACTCGCGAGCACGGCGTGCGGCATCGTCGGCGATTGCCGCGACATCGCCCCCGAACCGGTCTGAAATCTCTTGCCGCACGCGGTGAATTTCTTCTATCGGCGTTTCAGTCGTTGATTTCTGAATCATCGCCCAGCAGCTCCTCAGGGGTACAGATAATTGGAATCGGAACACCCAGGTCGAATAAGGTTTCATGGATGCGCGGCAGTATTTTGGCGTTCGCGATATGCTTGCAATTCCATGTCAACAAATATTGTACTCGATGGTGGGCCACCGAAGCGATATGGAGTGCATCGACTTCCGCTTTAGCGGGCAGGATCGCGCGGGCGAGAATTTCGGCGGCAATGCTGCGAATTTCGGGTGCGTCGGGAAGTAACGCAATATCGTCGAGCAACTGCAGTCGCTCGGCAGCTAGCGCGTCGTTGCCCAACGCAGCTTCATCGAGTACGTATTGTGAGGTTACCAGTTCGTAGCTTGTCCGTTCGTGTTCCCACCACTTTCGAGTTAACAGTTGGCGGGCGGCAATCACCACCTGTGAGCTCGCCTTCTGCCGCATGAAACTGACAACTGATGTTTCGATGTAGACCGTGTCCATCGTTAATCAATCCACGGGGTGGCGTTACTTCGATGCGATTGTCTTGATGCCGACCTAATCAAAAACCATCTCCACCACTTCCTGCTCATCCCCCAACATGCTCTCCCCCACCACGAGCGTCACACGCAGATCGTCGGCGAGGCCAAGCACCTCGCCGTCTCTTAGCGTTTTGCCCGATGTCAGCATGTAGTGGGCCACGTTGTAAGCGTGGCCGATGAGCGTTGGGGGCTCGCCCATAAACTGGCGGACTTCGATTTCGGGTTGACCCAGCGCGTTCATACCCGTCGTGAAGAGCCGCGTGAAGCCAGGTGTATCGGTCGGCTCACAGCGAAAGTCGATCCACAAGTGGAGTGGCAGGTCTTCCGTGCTCATCGTTTCGGCAACGGAACAAAACGCTTCGGCTGGGTGCACTGCGTGGCTCTTGCCCCAAAGAATTCCGATAGACGTTGTCGACTGCATGAGAATTTGCGCGAGCCGAGTGAAACGCAATGCGCGGCCGACCAGCCCTGGCGATTCGTCGACCATCGTGACTAATAGGTGCGCCGTGTGCCGAGCGAGTTCGGCTTCGGCCGAGGGCCAGTACCAAGCACAAGCCGCCGGGCCGGCGAGTCGATCGGCTGGAATCGGGCGCGGGACGAGTGTGTAGGCGACGACGCGATCGCCCCAAGCGATGGTTGCGAGTTGGGCCGTTTGCAGAGAGACCGTTGCGGAGGCATCGCTATCGCTCAACTCGTTGGCGACTTGCTGCGGATCGGGTAGCGTGGCGTGCGGCAAAGCGATCAGGGCCAGCCACGTCGATTTGTTGGGAGTCATAGTCTCGCAAGTAGTGTTCGAGTTGCGGTGGTATGAATGGAGAGCTTGGCCCTAATTCATAGCCGACGAGCTACGTCTCGTCGGCGCTCCGAACCAGTGGCACTAACAAGGAGCGGTGGCTTGCGCAATTCGATGATGCCCCTGGAGATCGACGAGCGTCGGTAGCTTATCGAGCCGCGAATCGTCCAAGAGTTTCGTCACTCGCTCAGCAATAGTCGGGCTGATTTCCATTGCCAGCAACCCACCGGGGGCGATTCGCTCTGGCGCGGAGTTAACGATGCGCTCGATGATCGCCGTTCCTTCGATCCCGCCATCGAGTGCGCCGCGCGGTTCGTGGTCGCGAACGCTCGTGTCGAGCGTCGCTAGTTCGCCGGTCTTGATGTAAGGCGGATTGCTGACGATGACGTTAAACTTTGTGTTGGGAAGTTTGGCGAAGAGGTCGCTCTCGACAAACTCGATGCGGTCGTCAACCTTGTGCCGAGCGGCGTTTCGCTGAGCGACGGCGAGCGCCTTCGCACTCACATCGACGGCCGTGATTCTGGCCGACTTGAGTTGCTTTGCGAGACAAACGGCAATGCACCCGCTGCCGGTGCCGAGGTCGACGATCGTCGGCGACACGATGTTATGTTTCTTCACCCAGTCGACGACCGTAATCACTAACTGTTCGGTTTCGGGCCGAGGGATCAGCACCGCGGGCGTGACCTCGAACTCGAGCGAAAAAAACTCGCGTTTTCCGGCTAGGTACGCAAACGGTTCGCCCGCTGTGCGGCGTTTCACAAGCGCGCGAAACTTGGTACGAAGCTCTTCGCTGGCGATCTCTTCGAATGCCGTGTAGAGCATGATTCGCTGGCAGCCGCGCGAGTGTGCGAGCAACACCTCGGCTTCGAGTCGGGGACTTTCGATGCCCTGGTTCTTGAAGTACTCGCTGGTCCAATTCAGCAACCGACCAATCGTCCACTTCTCTTCGTCAGGTTTGTCAGGAGTGGACATGCGAATGATTGTGAACGGAATGTCAGTAATTCGTTTCGGGAGGGCGAGGCTCCTGCCGAGCCTTGCGCCGATTATCAAAGTCTGGCTCGGCAGGAGCCTCGCCCTCCCGTCTAGGTCTCGGCAGTAAACTCTGTTCTCTCTGTTTCCTCCTGTTCAACTCCCTCTTGTTCTTCAGAACTACTCGTCGCTCAGCCCATCCATATTATCGCGAAGTTGTTGGCGATCGTAATCGATCATTGCGTCGGTTACTGGTTGTAAATTGCCGGTAATGATTTGGTCGAGCTTGTAGAGTGTTAAATTGATGCGATGGTCGGAGAGGCGGTTTTGTGGAAAGTTGTAAGTGCGAATCCGTTGGCTCCGGTCGCCGGAGCCAACAAGCCCCTTGCGCTCGGCCGACCGTTTGGCGTCTTCTTGCTGTTGGTAGTGGTCGTACAGCCGGCTCTTGAGCACACGAAGTGCTTTGGCGAGGTTCTTGTGCTGGCTCTTCTCGTCTTGGCACTGGACGACGATGTTCGTTTCGAAGTGCGTGAGTCGTACGGCCGACTCTGTCTTGTTCACGTGTTGCCCCCCCGGACCGCTCGCACAGAACTTATCGAGCCGATAGTCGTCGGGCTTCAGGTTGACTTCCACATCCTCGGGCTCAGGCAACACGGCCACGGTCGCGGCCGACGTATGGACGCGGCCTTGGGTCTCGGTTTCGGGAACGCGCTGCACGCGGTGGCCGCCACTTTCGTAGGCCAGCTCGCGATAGACCCCTTCGCCTTCGAATGCGAGCGAAACTTCTTTGAAGCCCCCTAACTCCGAATAGCTGATGTCCATCACTTCGATCTTCCAGCCGCGCTGCTCGGCGTGGCGGCGATACATTTCGTAGAGGTCGCGGGCAAAGAGTGCCGCCTCGTCGCCACCGGTGCCGGCGCGGATTTCCATAATGCACCGCGAACGGTTGGCGTCTTCGCCACCGATGGTTTGTTCGAGCAATTCGCTCCACAGTTTTTCGCGCTTGGTGAGCAGTCGCTCGACCTCGAGTTCAGCCATCTCGCGCATCTCGACATCTTCGGCACGAAGCATCTCGCGAGCTTCGCCGATCTCTTTATTGAGTTTTTTGAACGCACGGTACTTGCCCACCAAGCGTGCAAGTGAACCGTGCTCGCGCGCAACGCCCGATAGCCGGTTGCCGTCGGCGAGTATTTCGGGGTCGACGAGTTCGCGCTCAAGCTGCTCGAAACGGGCCAGCTTGCTGTCTAAGAGTTCGCGCATGAGAGGGAATGCGGGGTAGGGGAGTGAGAAAACGGCCAACGTCCGCGACTAATTTGCGGACCACGCAAGGCGCGAATTTCTCCCAGCTACTTCCCCTTGGCTTTGCCCTTGCCGAGGCTGGCGTAGCCCGCTTTCTCGAACTTCTTCTTAAATTTGTCGATACGACCGGCCGCGTCGACGAACTTGAGCTTGCCTGTGTAGAAAGGATGACAGGCACTGCACGTGTCGACCTTTAGCTCTTTGCGAGTGCTGCGAGTCATGAACGTGTTGCCACAACCGCAGTGAACGTTCGTTTCATAATATTGGGGATGAATGCCTTGTTTCATGGCCACACTCGTTAATGCACGGGGCGAATCGGCGAGCGTACCGGCCTGACCGGTTAATGCTCGCTGGGGGGGAATTGGGCTCGTTTGGGAACTGAGCTTGCTTGGAAATGGAAGCCGCATCCGAACTCGGAAGTGTATCGGCCTTCGGCCAATCGGGCAAGCGGGCGGATCATTCCGCTCCGATTGTGTCGCTTTTTTTTGATCTATGTCGCTTTTTTGAAAACACGATTTCGTGCGACTTTTTGCCTTTCATTTTGTCGCTTACGAAATCACGAAATCGCTTGTTTCACAGCGATTTGCGACATGCGAAAGCGACTTTATTCGACCCATTTTGTCACCCCTTGTTCCGGAAAAGCGACAAAATGAATTTCGCCGAGTTTTTCGGCGTGCTCACCTCAAATGGGGTCGTGGACGATGCTCGGTGGTTGAGTTGGAGAGTTTTGCATCCTTGAAGTAGAACACATCTGCGGCCGAATTCCACCACAATTTTTGGCCATTCCGGCGGTTTTTTACCTCTGTAACCGAGCGCTGTCGTACCAACTCAATCGACGGAACGGGCTCAATCGACGGAACGGGCCGGGGCCCCGTTCTACGACGCGCAACGTAGGACGGGGCCGCGGCCCGTCCTTTCTCCCATTTGGCTAACACGACAGCGCACGGTTGTCTCGCTGCCAAGTCCGGTTTGAAACGGCGCTAGCTCGGCGACCAAGTCGCCAGCGTTGCTCCCCAGCTCAACCCGACGCCGAATCCGACCAGCATCAGCCGCTGCCCCGATTTGAGTTGGCCCGCCCCCTGCAACTCAGCGAGCGCCATGGGAATAGTCGACGACACGGTGTTGCCCCAATCCCGCATCGCAATCACAAATCGCTCGGGGGCGAGCTTGAGCTTGTCGCGGAGGTGTTCGAGCATGTACCGGTTCGCTTGGTGAAAGACGAACCAGTCGATTTCATCGGGTGTGGTTTGGCTCTTTGTGAGCAACTCTTCGACTAGCTTGGGCACGACTTTCAGCGTGAAGGCGAACACCTCGGGGCCGTTCATGGTGAGTCGCGATGCCGAATCGACACACAGGTGCTCGGCACCGCTGCCGTCGGTGCCGTAAACAAACGGTCCGATGTGGTCGGCATCGGACCTGATATCGAAGTCCTTCGCTGCGATGAGCGACGCTGTTGCTCCATCGCCAAAAAGCGTTCGCACGCTGAGGTCGTCGTGCGGAAGATATTTTGTGTAAGTGTCGGCCGTGAGCAATAGCACTCGATTCGCTTGGCCCGTCTCGATAAGTCCTTTGGCAAGCCCGAGTGCATAGACATAACCCGAACAGCCGAGATTGATGTCGAGTGCGCCGCAGTCGGTTGTCAGCCCTAGGCGATGCTGAACGACGCAGGCCATTGTCGGGAGCGGTGTTGTCGGCGATTGGGTACAGAGCAGCACGAAGTCGATCTCGCTCCGCTGGCACGCACCATCGGCGGACAGTTTCTTGGCGGCGAATAGTTTCTCGGCAGCGAACAATTTCTCGGCAGCGAATAGTTTCTCGGCAGCGGCCACGGCGAGGTCGGTGGCCGTTTCGTTGTCGCCGGCCACGCGACGTTCGGCGATGCCTGTCTTGGCTTCGATCTTGGCGGCGGTCCAATTGCTATCAGCTAGGTCGTCGTTGGTGAGCCGACGCTGGGGCAGGGCGATCGCGATACGTTGAATAACCGCTTTCACGAATCCCCGCTTCCCGACGGCACCGGGGCTTGAAAGATTTTTTTGGCGGGCACACCGAGCACTGTCGCACCGGCAGGCACGTTGCGCATGGCGACACTGCCGGCGGCGACCGTCGCGCCATCGCCGACGGCGATGCCGGGGATTACGGCGGCGTGGCTACCCAAAAAAACACCCGCGCCGATGCGGGTGTTGCCGGTGCAGTCGACATGACTGCTAAGCGTGGTACCGCGGCCGATATGGGCGTCGTGCCCCACCGTCGCGAAGCAGTTAAGCATCACGAAATCGCCCAGCGTGACATCACAACTGACGCCAGCGTTGGGCGAAATAATGACACCTTCGCCCAGTTGGCAGCGTGGTCCAACGCGAGCCGAAGTGTGAATGAGTGTCGCGAACTTGCCGCCACGACTGCGGAGCAACTCGGCCAATTTTAGTTTTGTGGCGGGTTGACCAATGGCGAGCACCAATCGCTCGTCGCCGCTCGGTTGGTAAGTAAGCGGATCGCCGAGAATTGGCAGCTCGATATCGAAGTCTTCGAGCGCCGCAGGGTTGTCGTCGAGGAAACCGCGGACGTGCGAGCTTCGCCCCGCGCTCTGCTCGCCAATCCACGTTAGCAACTCTCGGCCGAACCCCCCGGCGCCAACGATTACCAGTGGATAGTTCATGCCAGCGCCTCGGCCGGTTCGTACTCGACAACCACCGGTTTGGGGAGCGGAGTGGTCGACAGTGCGACCGCACCCCACGACCAACCGACGCCGAAACCGGCGAGCACCAGACGCATGGGCTTCGTCGCTAAGTCGACCGCCAGCGAATCGCAGATCGCCAGCGGAATCGACGCGCAACTCGTGTTGCCGTAGCCATCGACAGCGACGATGTTTTGGTCCGCGGTTAATTTGAGTCGTTTGCTGAGGTGACCGAGCAGAAAGGCGTTGGCTTGGTGCATCACCACACGGTCGACTTCTTCGATCTTCCAGTTGGCCGCCGTGAGTGTTTGTTGCACGAGCCGAGGGACTTCGCGGAGCGTGAATGCAAAGACTTCGGCACCGTCCATATGAAGCTGGTGTTCGCGACGCTCGCCGGTTGGTTGGCGTGCTCCGCCGGCGCGGATGATGAGTTGGTCGTAGCCGCTGCCGTCGGTGCCGAGTTGGCAATAGATGTCTTTGGCCGTCGGGTCGAATTCGAGCGCGGTGGCCGTGCCGGCATCGCCGAACAATCCAGCAGTCGCTTGGTCGCTCGCCGCGACGGCGGTTGTGCTCGTGTCGCCCACTAACAGCAGCACGCGGCGAAAGCGATGCTCACCGATGAGCGAGGCCGCGACGGTGAGACCATAGGCATAACCCGAGCAGCCAAGATTCAGATCGAATGCGGCACAGGTGTTAGGCAAGCCAAGTTTTGTTTGCAACACACAAGCAGTCGCCGGGAGTTGGTAGTCGGGCGTCTGCGAGACGAAAACCAATGCGTCGATCGAGTCGCGTGGCCAGTCGAGCGAATCGAGAACCTGTTCGGCCGCTCGCTCGCAGAGGTCTGAGGCACAGACACCCTCGGCCACAACGCGACGCGCGCGAATGCCAGTGGTGGCGGCGATTTTGTCGGCCGTCTCGCGGCCAAACGTCTCCGCTTGGCGTTCCCACGAGGCGATCTCGCGGGGCACACAAGCGGCAAGGCCGGCGAGGCGAACATGCTCGATGCGGGTAGTGGCCATGAATTGGATTGTCGTTAGTGGACATGCCACAGAGTGTGCCGCTGACTCGGCCGGCACAACACCCCGATGGTCTCAACTTCTGAGGCAAAATTCAGGAACAATAGGGAAGTCACCGTCATGCCTGCCTGCGTGGGAATGACATATTGCTTTCGATTCATTCATTCGCGACACGAAACTCGCCAGTGGCACTCGAGCCTTTTCGCCTCGAGAGTTTCGTCAGGCCGCCGCGCGGGGGTCGACGATTTTATCGCCGACCAAGGCGGTCAGTTCGCTGACGTTCTTGCACGCCAAAATCTTGGCGGGCGAGAGAATGATGCCAAACTCTTCGTCGACCACGGCCAACAGATCGAGAAACATCAGTGAACTCCAGCCCTCGAGTTGCTGAAACTCGGTCGTGGCGGTGATTTGCGAAGGTGCGACCTGAAACACGTCGGCCATGACGCGAAAGAAATCTGTTTGGGTCATGCGATCACCCTCCTGGTGGCATAAACGTTGGGAACGTAGCGAAAGTCGCCATGACTTTCGGCGTGAAATGAAATCGCTCAGATGACTCGAGTTTTAGCAAAATACCAAAGCACGGCCAATTGCGATCGGGCGAGAACGCTAGCATGGACTCCGTCGAAACACTTCGCGAGTTCCCCTACGCGGTTGCGAAAAAATGGGACTGGCTCCGCACCTAAGGGATGGCTGGCCAACAACTTCCTTTCTTCGATTGCGATATTTTTCTCAAACGACCCGTTGCCATTTGAAGATTAGGGAGCTAAGGAAAAACCGCCACGACGCGGCGAGCGCCACGAGCACAGCGAAAAGCTCACCGAAGTATCCTGCTTGTTGACACCCTTGCGTCAGAAACTCAACGTTACCAATGCTGTTTTCAATGGCAAAACAGCCATTTATTGAGTGTTCGAGGCAAGTACTCGCGCGACGATCAATCGACTTGGCAGTTCACTGCTGGTTCTGATCGAGAGCCGTCGCGCCAATTCCGCCGTGTACTTGGCGCTCGTTGCGTCGTGGCGGTTAATTAAACAACGACCGGCAAAAAAATGTCGGGGCAGTTTGCGAAATCGGGAAGTTAATTCGCGGGCGATCCTAACTGAGTACGCGCGACACAGCGGTTCAAAGTGCGGTGACTGTCCCACTTTTTCACAACATTATCCGCGAGTGCAAAGTGAATAAATGAGACAGGCACCACGGATGATGCCACTTAGCGGGCCAAAGCCAATGCGCCGTAGAGCCAGTCTCATTTATTCACAGCCTCTGCGCGGTCGCTATCAATCGCAGCCGACTGAGGTTGCCTTGTTCGGAACGCGGCGGTACCTTCTGTGCCATCGAACTCCGTCCTACGAATTCCCCGAGGTGCACGATGCGCGCTGTGTTGTTTGCGATGTTGTTGTTCGTTTCGCCCCTGGCGATGGCCGAAGAGACTGGCGACGGGGCCGGCTGCAAAGGTGACTGCCCGTTTTGTCAGGTGCGCGAGCAAGAGAAAGATTGCCGCGTCGTCGCTGAAGAAGGTGCTGAAGAAGTCGCCCAAGACGTTGACAAGCCATGTTGCTGTGACACAGCAACCTGCGGCAAAGGAGAGTGTGCGGACAAATGTGCATCGGCTTGCAGTGAAGAGTGCACAGACTGTCCCTGTGTCGATTGCCCTGGCGGCATCTGCGAAGCTTGTCCTTGCAACGGTGGCGACGGTGACAAGATAACCGCAGCAGTCGCAGCCCTGCTGGGCGACGGAGCCAAAGGCGCGAAAGGCTGCTGCAGTAAAGCGGCTGTCGCAGCGGTCGCCGGCGACAAGTGCAAGTGTGATCCTTGCAAGTGTGTTGACTGCAACTGTGGTTCACAGGCGACACCGGTCGTCATCACGTTGCACTTTACCACGGGCGATTTCACGCTCAATTCACCGACGATCGCGCTCACACCGGGCCAAGATGCGACGCTCGAACTCAAGGCTTATGAAGATGGACAAGTTGGCGGGGCCGAGAGTTGGGTTGCACCGATCGACTGGACTCGTCAGCTTTTCACAAAACTCGACAAGACGCTGCAGTGCCAGGTGCGCGTGAGCTGCCAATCGGCATCGGCGAGCGAACCCGGGCCAGTGAGCCTATCGATGGACCGCCATGAAGAAGAGTGGCTGTTGCTGGGGAAGCATCGCCAATCGGTGGCGACGGGCTCCGTCACGCTCGACGACGTGACACGTCGCTAGGCCGACGCATAAGCTGCGGCGTCATTCCTGCATAAGCGGGAATCTAGTGGGCCGTCAAATGAGAAACTTGGGGTGCCACTGGCTCCGCCAGTGTGACGTCAGTAATCACTTCCACTGGCATAGCCAGTGGCACACAGCGAGTATGAGGGTAGTGTGCCACTGGCTCTGCCAGTGCAAACTGTTGCAATGTCGAGCGTTGCGCCGCACTGGCTAAGCCAGTGGCACCCGAAGATTCGGCGTTGACGATCCACTACGGCTCGCCAGTGTGACGCAAGTGTCACGTCAGTAATCGCTTCCACAGGCATAGCCAGTGGCACACCGCCCTGATTATCGGCTTTGACCGACCACTAGAGTGAAAACGTTGCGTCGGGATTCCCGCCTTAGCGGGAATTACGGACGTTGGAATTACGGCGTTTGTTGATAAACGTCCAACTTTTCGACCGACTCTTTGAGTCGGTCGATTTCGTTCTGCAGCCGCGCGTCGCCCGGTCCACCGTACTTGATAACGGCATCGCGGAGCGAGATCCCTTCGGCAAGGTTCGACAGCTCGGGCACGTAATCGGCGGCCGACAGTTCGTCGCCCCGGCCAATCAAGTGTTGCGGATCAACTTTAAGTTGTTGCGCAAAACGAATGCCCGCGAGATCGGCCGCCAGATCGGCAAAGCTAAACCCGCTGCCGCCGGGGCGTGAGTCGGCAAACTCTTTGGCGATGCCGAGCGCCTCGGCCGCGTCGGCACCTCGCTTTTCGGCGAGGTAAGCCGACAGCAGAAAGTGTTTAAGCGTGTCTGGCCGACCTGCGAGTGTGGGCGAGCCGATGAACGCCCGGCGGACCACGCTGTTGCTCTGGGCACCCGTCTGCGAGGCGAGGTCTTTGAGTTCGCTGATGATAATGAATTCATCTTTTGTATCGATCGCGAGCAGCAGGCCGGCGAGCATCCGCTCGCGACGTACTTCGGCGGGCAAATGGCTCGCTGCGTCGCGAGCAGTGCGAAGATAATTGTCGAGCAACTTGTCTCCATCGACTGGGGCAACCGACTGTTTATTGGTGCGTGCTGCCGTGACGATAGCGAGCATAATCGCCTCGACTTCGTCGGCTTCGCGATTGGGTTTTGCTGCGGCAGCTTGGGCGTCAGACGACGTCGGGCGTGCCACTGTGCGCGATATCGGTCCTAGTCTTGCCGCGAGCAAGGTCGCCGATTTGTCTTTGGGCTGTGTGGGTGCGATCGCTCGGTAGATTTCTGCCAGCCGGTGTCTCGTTGGGTTGGTCAGCGCGTCGAAACTGACAATACGGCGGCGACGAATTTCTTCGCCCGCCATCGCCATGACGAGCGTATTAACGGGGTCGAAGCGAATTGTGAAATCGTTGCGGCGGGCCTTGCGATCGCCCAGCACCGGCCGCATCACGCTGTCGGCTTCGGGGCTGTGTGCTGCGCCGAGCAAGTGGCCCAATTCGTGAACGAGCAGTTCAAGTCGTTCGTTTTCACTGACGTGCACTGACCACTCGCGCATGAGAATATGCGACGACAGCGGGCCTCTGGTGCCACCCAGATGGACCCGGCCTTTCACCACTTCGTACTGACTGCTGAATCCAATCGCGAGCTGCGCAGGGTGAGCGGGCACCGCTTTCTCGAATTGCCGCAGCGTCTCGTTGAAGTCATTGTTGCGGTCGTCGGTCATCCACTCACCGGTGGCGAGAACCGTGAAGCCGACACCCGTGTGGGCCTGCATGATTCTTGAAGCGGCGTCGACCCGGTCGCGGAGCCGTCGTTCCCAGTTGGGGCGCCGCGCGGTTTCTTCTTCGTCGACCAGCACTTTGACCGGAATCATCGCGGCCGGGCCATGAGCCGAACCGGGAAGGGGCCGTGCGGTTGCCGGCTGCGATTGGTCGCCCAATCCAATCGGAATCAGCCTCATTTCTCCCGTCGGTGTGGTCGCGAAAAAGTAAGCCGATTGCAGTCGCAGCAATTGCTGGACTTGCTGTTGCCCAGTCGAGTAGGTGAGTGTTGGCGGCGTGTCGACAAACAGCGGACGACACTCGCCCGCCGCGAGTCGCAACGGCTCGGGAAGTGCGCCACTCGCTTGCACGCTGATGTTGATCGGCTGCGTGGTGCGATTGTCGACGACGACGACGTCGGCTCTGGCGATGCCAAGTAGTGCGACAACGATCGTCGCGAATCTCGCCAAGCGATTCGGCCGCAAGACAACGTCGCAAAACTCGCTAAGACATTCGGCGGAACCATCGCTCGAACAAAACTCTTGGCGACTTCCATTATTGATGTGGCTGCCAAACGTCATAACGCCAATTCTCCTTCGAGCATCGCTTGCAGCTCTTGCATCGCATAGACATCGCGTTCGCGGCCACTTTGGGCGAACGTCGCTTGCAAGTTGAGCAGCATCCGCGCGAGCCACATTGCGTGGCTCGCGGGAGCGAGTAAGTCGGCGCTCGGCTGCACTTCGCGACCAACGGCCTGGGCGATGCGGCCAAAGACTTCGGGGAGCGCGAGCAATGTGCCGCCGTAAAACGGATCGACGAACATGAGCCGTTCGCTGCCCGCCTCTTCGATCTGTACCGCTACCAGAAAGTGCCCTGGCGAGTTGATGCCTCGCACGACTAAGCCCAACCGATCGGAAATATAGGTGTAGATAAGGCAGAGCGAAATCGGAATGCCGCGTCGTCGGCGAATCACGAGCGGCAAATAGCTGTTGTCGGCCGAGTAATAGTCGTCGCGGTTGCCTCGCAATCCGATCTCGTCGAACAACAAATCGTGCAGATGAGCCACGAGTGCCGATGTTTGACCACTCGGGGCGCGACGATCGACTTCGTCGGCAATTTTGTCGAGCCGGACGATCACATTGTCATCGACCAGTTCGGGCAGCTCGTGCAGCGCGATGGCGCTCGCCGCGCGGACCAAACCGGCCGGCGTCGTCAAGTCGCACAGTCCCCGCTCAAACTCACGCAACGCAAGCGGACGGCAATAAGCACCCAGCGGCATCGGGTAAACTCTTGGCTAGCAGTTCGTTAATCTTGATAACCTAGTCTACTCGCTGGAGACCGCCGAGACGATGAGCCGCGGACTTTAGGGATGGCTGGCCAACAACTTCCTTACGTCGATTGCGATATTTTTCTCAAATAACCGGGTGCCATTTGATAATCGGGAAGCTAAGGAAAAACCGCCACGACGCGGCGAGCGCCACGAGCACAGCGAAAAGCTCACCGAAGTATCCTGCTTGTTGACACCCTTGCGTCAGAAACTCAACGTTACCAATGCTGTTTTCAATGGCAAGACAGCCATTGATTGAGTTTTCGAGGTAATTACGCGCGCGACGATCAATCGACTTGGCAGTTCACGGCTGGTTCTGATCGAGAGCGGTCGCGCCAAGTCCGCCGTGTACTTGGCGCTCTTTGCGTCGTGGCGGTTAACTGAATTACGACCGGCAAAAAAGTCGGGGCAGTTTGCGAAATCGGGAAGTTAATTCGCGGGCGATCCTTAGGTGGGGGGTTCGCTATCGTTGACGGTGGTGTTCAATCATCGTCGACCGACGGGGGTTTGCGATTCTGCTTCTTTGCCGAGTTATCTCGCTTGGCCTTTACGCGATTGATTTTCACCGAACGTGGCGGGCGAGTGGGGCGGCGGGGCTTCGGTGGCGACGCCGCCGACATGACCATGCTGCGGAGTTTGTCGATGCAGTCTTCGATGTTTTGTGGCTGCGAACGATAGCGGCTGCTGGAGAGCACCAGCTCGCCCGTATCATTGATCCGTTTGGCATAGAGCGTCGCCAGTCGGTTCTTCACTTCCCAGGGAATCTCGTCCGAGGCCCAAAACGCCCAATGAACGGTCGCCTTGGTGTTGACCTTATTGACGTTTTGACCGCCAGGGCCGGGGCTGCGCGAAAAGGTGAAGTCGAGCTCACCGCGGTCAATCGAAAGCTGATCGCCGAGCGCGATTCGATTGGCCACAAGAAAATTGCTCGGCAAAGTAATTGAAACGAGTTAGCCGACGCGTTAGGCAACGATCGGTTAAGCAACTGGGGTACCGACGTGACTCCAAGCCGAGGTGGTGGCGAACGCACCAGCGAGCAGGTCATCGTATTCGTGCGACGACTTGGCCGCCCCGAACAGTTTGACGTCGACCGCTCCAGTATAGCCGGCCGTGATGAAGCGGTCGAGAATTGCCCGGTTCGGGACGACTCCTTCGCCGAGTTGGCAGCGGTACTGTTCGCGCGTGACGTTGGTCGAAGTATCGCCCAGTTGCAATACGGCTGTGTTAGGAACGATGCGTTCGATGAGCGCGGGTCTTAGGCCGAGGCCAGCAAAGTGATAGGTATCGACACATAACTTCAGCCAGGGAGAGTCGAACTCTTCGACGACATCGGCGGCGTCTTGCAAGCGGGTCAGAAAACTCCATTCGTCGACAAACGTGGGATGAACCGGTTTGAGCGCGAGCGTCACTTCGTGGACGGCCGCTTCGCCAATGAGCCCGTCGAGCGCTGAGTCGAGCAGTCGGCGGGCGTGTCGCAAGGTGTGAGAGTTGCGGCCACCGGCGAAAACGAGCATCGTCGGAGCTTGCAGGTAGGCCGCGTCGCGGATGGCTCGGCTGGCGTCTTCGATGCCGTCTTGCCAACCGTGGCCATTGTTGCCGGTGAAGCCACCGGCCCACGAGAGATGTGCGGGCAACAGGTGATGGTCGGCGAGAATCTCGGCGGTTCGTTCGATTCCGAAGTCGTCGACCTTTCGCCGCCAAAGGGAGATGTGCCGAAAACCGGCGGCCGCATAGTGGTGAACGTCTTCGTCGAGCGACCAGCGACAGGTCGAAAGCTGATTCATCGAAAGCTGTGTAATCACTCTTGGATGTCCCCGGCGACACGTGACCCGTTCGTCGAGGCACGGAACGAGAGCGAGACGATGCTCGCTCGAAATCCCACGCCAGGCGTAGAGTATGCCAAGGTTGGGTGGATCAAACAACACGAGGTTGCGAAGAATCAGCAGAACTTCGGAAAATCGCGAATGCTATCATGCGCAAGCGCTGTCGCCGACAACGAGCTCGGTGACGCGGACACAAAAATTGTCGTTCATGACGAGGACTTCGCCGCGAGCGATTTTGCGGCCGTTGACGTAAACGTCGACCGGGTCGCCGGCCAATTTGTCGAGCGGCACGACCGAGCCCCGCTTCATTCGCAACACGTCTTCGAGGTGCATGTGAGTTCGGCCCAGTTCGATGTTAAGATCGAGCTGGACGTCGCCCATTAGTTCGAGGGTGGCCGCTTCGTGTGACGCGGGCGTGCCGCCGAGTTCGGCGAACTCGAAGGGCCTGATTCCCGCCGGCAACTCGGCATCGCGGTCGATCGACGCAAGGGCTTCCTGAGCGTGATTGAGCAGGAGTTCGACGTCGCTCTGGGCGATAGCGCTCTCGTCGGCCAAGGCACGTTCGGGCTGCTGGATGGTGGCTGTGCTAGCACCACTATTCCCAGGCGAGGCGGCTGTTGCTCTCGTTGGCTTGCCGGTGCCGCTGAGCTGATTGGCTTGTGCGAGCAATTGCTCGATTTCGTCTTGATTCGATCGATCGTCGGCCATTGGAATCCTTCCCGGCGGGGCGTTTTGTGGTTCGCGAGTGCCACCTGGGGCTTTACGGCCAAGTCTCGCGATGAGTTATTCCGCAGTCTGTTTATGCTAGCGTTCGACGAAGTTGAATTTGCTGAAAACCACCTCGCGGACGAGTGGGCGACCGAGAGCGCGGTTGGTTTTTTCGAGCAGCCTTCGTTTGATCAATCCTAGGCCTTCGCCCCGCAGGTCGGTCGCTTCGGCCGCTTGCAGGGTCATAATGACTTGTTCGCGGATGCGGATTTCGTGTTTGCCGAACTGCAGGTCAAAGTTGGCTTGTTCGGTCGCTTCGACAACTCCGAAGACTTCGAAGTCGACGATCATCGTCGTGTCTTTCTCGGGATTGTAACGTGTGACGTTAAAGAGGCCGAGACGAACTTCAACGGTAGGAATGTCTTCGGTGGGCTGGCCGTCGGTGGCGGCTTCATCGTCGATGACGATTTCGCTCTCGCCAGCGGCCGCCAATTTGCGGGCCGTCGCCTCAACGTCGCGCCCCGAGGGCAAGAACATCGCAGCCGCCACGACTTCGACGACAACAATGACGCCGACGAACGCCAGCACTTTGATGAGGTTGAGCCAACTGCCACGCTTGGCGGGTTGGATATCGGGTGTCTGTTCGTTGGCCATAATCGCGTTGCTAGCTGGAGGACAGGGGGTTTTCACACTCCAAATGTAGCCCACAAATTGAGCCGAACGCGCCAGCGTCGAGCATGACGAACTTCGGGTGCCACTGGCTCCGCCGGGTGCCACTGGCTCCGTCGGGTGCCACTGGCTCCGCCAGTGTGACGCAAGTGTCACGTCAGCAATCACTTCCACTGGCATAGCCAGTGGCACACAACCCTCATCATCGGCTTTGTCAGACCGCTAGCACCGTCGGCTCAAATTTGTGTTAAGGCACCATGACCCGTTCGTCCCACATAAGTATTTCAACCCGTGCATTCCGCTTGCGGTCTTCGACCGTATCGCCGTCGTCGAGTGGCTCATAAGCTCCGGCCGATCCGAGGCGGATACGTTCGGGCTCGATTCCTTGGGAGATCAAATACTGCATCACGGCATAACAGCGATCGAAGGCGAGCCCCCAGTGATCGCGCTGCGCATTCATGTCGACCGGTTTGCGTGACGTGTGGCCACGGATTTCGAGCTTTTGTGGCTTGCCGGCGAGCAGGCGGGCGTAGGCGGTGAGATTGGCCTTGGCGAGTTCGTCGAGTTCGGCACTGTCTTCGCTGAAATTGACGACGCCACCGGTCGTGCTGTTGCGTCCGGGGCGAATTTGTTGGACGCGGGTGTTTTCGCCGGTAACCGATTGCACATCGCTACCGCCGCGCATGAGGTCTTTGCGACGTGCGCGGGCCTGAATCGCGATTTGGGGCAGGGCGGTTGTGCCGGTGGTCGACTCGCCCGGCACGATCGATTGCGTCGACGAGTCGTGGCCGAATTGTCGCCGCATCGACTCGAGCATCGCGGCAAAGCGTTCTTCTTCTTTGATTTCGCTCATCGACACGAGCATGATGAAGAATGTGAGTAGCAGCGACATCATGTCGCCGAACGTCACGACCCATTCGGGAATGCCGGGATCGGGATCTGATTCGATGGCCATAGCCTACGCCGCCTCTTCTGCCACGCGCTGTTTGGGCGGCACGAAGGTGTTGAGTTTTTGCTGAATGACGCGGGGATTCTCGCCCGCCTGAATCGCCATCACGCCACGGACGACGATTTCCATCGCCAGCAATTCCTGCTTATTGGTGTAGCCAAGTTTCTCGGCAAAGGGCAGAAAAAAGACGTTCGACGCGATCGCTCCATAGAGCGTCGTCAACAGCGCGACCGCCATACCAGCTCCGATCTTCGACGGATCGCTCATGTCACCCAGCATGATGACGAGCCCCATCAGCGTACCAATCATGCCGAACGCCGGCGCAAAGCGGCCCATGCAGTCGAACAGTGCCTTGCCATCGCGATGCCTTGTGGCGACGGCGTCGAGTTCGGTGCGGAGAATGTCCTCCATCACTTCGGGGCGGGTCCCGTCGACGGCCATTTGCACGCCCAGCACAATGAACGGATTCTCGATTTCGGCGACTTTGCTCTCGAGTGCGAGCAATCCATCTTTGCGAGCGACTTCGGCCAAGCTAACGAGCTGCTTGATAATGTTGTTGATGGAGTCGACTTTCCAAAAGAGGACCTTCAATGCGACGCCAAACATGCCCAAAAAGTTGGGCAATGGAAACGAAATAAGCGCCGACGCAATCGCACCGCCAAACACGACCATCACCGAGGGCGCATCGAAAAACGCGGCGAACGAACCGCCGCCGACGATGATCGAGACGCCAATGAGCGCCAGCGCCCCAATGACGCCAATGGCCGTTGCAATATCCATGTCGCAGCTAGTGGAGTGGTTTTTGAGTGGGAATGAGGAACTTGTGTTGTTGGTATTCGATCGCCCGACGAACGACATCGTCGGGCGTTTCGCACACGACAAAGCGGTCGCCGGTCGTGAGCGTGATGTAGGTGTCGGGACGCGACTCGACGAACTTGAGCAGTTCGGCGTTGAGGACAAATGCCTCGCCACCGAGTCGGGTCAATTTGATCATGTCGGATGTCTCAAAATCGTTGCCATGCCGAAGTCGGTCGGCGAGTTGTGCAAACTTAGCTCATTGGCGTTGTGTGGTTTGTGAAGATCGCAATCGAGAAACAATGGTCGGCGAACGGTTGGTGACGATTAGCCGGATAATAGCGATGCTCCTAAGAATGACGTTTTCCATGACATCGCTACCAATCTTGGCAAATCAACCAAGTTATTGTTGATTCATTCCCTAGCGGCGCAGCGCCAGCAACTCGTCGAGCAGTTCCTGAGCTGCTGAAATCACCCGCGAACCACCACGATACTGGGTCGACGCCAGGATCAACTCGATCAGGTTTTGGCCGATGTCGGTGTTCGAGAGTTCGACGGCACCCGTGGTGACCGAGCCGATGCCCTCTTGGCCGGGAGTACCGAACGAAGGCTCGCCCGAGTTGACTCCCGAAACAAACAAACTGTCGCCCACCTGCTGCAGCCCTCCATTGTTGGCAAAGCGGGCCATCACGACTTGGCCGAGCGTTCGCTGGGTGCCGTTGCTGAACTGGCCTTGAATAAGTCCGCTATCGGTGATCGTAAAGTCGGTGAGCACACCGGGCGGAAAACCATCTTGAACGGTCATGTTCAGATTGCTGAACGGATCGTTTTGTTCGTCGCGCTGGTCGAGCGATTTGACGCTCGAGAAGTCGAGTTCGATTTCGAGCGGCGAGAGCGACGCCGTTTGATTGCGCTCAATGCTGATTCGCGCCGTGGCGGTGCTGCCCAAGTCGAGGTCGCCCTGGCTATCGAACACCAACAGTCCGTCGCCGACGACGGTCGACACACCACCATCGGGTTCGTTGCCCGAACTGGTCGCGTACCATCGATAAGTCGTTGAGTTACCGGGATCGGCCGAAGTCTCGCGGACGGTTGTGACGCGAACGCTCAGGGGCGAGCCGAGACTGTCGTAGACCAAGAACTCGGTCGACGTACCCGGACCGTCGGCCGCCTGAGTTCGCGTGAACGGGATCGACAACGGAGCGCTCAGTGTCTCCCCAGCCGGTTGAAACCGAAACGCCGTCAGCGGAATTTCGAT
Organism: Pirellulales bacterium; assembly: GCA_041737535.1. Taxonomy (GTDB): domain Bacteria; phylum Planctomycetota; class Planctomycetia; order Pirellulales; family Lacipirellulaceae; genus JBGSWC01. The sequence goes on from JBGSRO010000147.1 coordinate 39,547, forward strand.
CGCGTTCTCTTCGCCCAAATTGCTGGTGATGCGAAACTGGCCATTGACGATTTCGACGTTTCCATTGAGGGGGAATGCAGGATTGCCGTCGGTATCGATCCCGAGCGCTTCGCGCATGAAGTCGATCAATTGGCCGACATTGGTCGTTGCATCGACATTCAGCGACTGCGTTGCGAGATCGACCCCGTTTTTTTCGCCCGCAAAGGTCAGGAGCCCATCACTAGGAAATAGCGAGGAGTACGATTCACCATTGCGGAGCAACAGATCTTGTAGCAGGTTGCCGTTGCCAGCGGGTGGACCGTCGAAGTTCAGCGTCGGAGCGCCCGCAATATCGGCATCGGTGCTTGAGTCGACATAGGTGCCGACAAAGCCCGAAATCCCGGGCGCCGGTACCTCGGCGAGCAGGCGAAATTCGCTGCTGCTGTCGCTCGCATTGCGATAGATTCGCATGGTGTTAAAGCCTTCTCCGACCGGTTCACCAACATCCGCAAGGTTGAGGTGAATGCGACGACCTTCGTCGGGAATTGAGTTGGCCGTGATGCGCGACGATGGCCGCGTTTCGGTCCCGTCGGACGTATTGAAGTAGGTCACGTAGTAGCTGTAAGTGCCCGGGTCGACGGTCGACTCGTCGAGTACCGCATTGTTTGCAAGCGCGACGTCGTCGAGGCTATCGGTAAACGTCGTTCCCACGCCGGGTGCCGGAACACGATAGAACGTGTCGCCACCAGAAGTCGTGCGGTAAAGTTCCCACGATGTCCAGACGCCACTTGGTGGCTCTGGTATCGCGGAGAGATCGATGTCTCGGGCCCCAAGTCCGATTGTGTTGACAGAGACTTCGACTGTCGGAGCGCTTTCGAGCCCATTCGCGTCTCGCCACACAACTCGATACGAATAGTCTCCTTCAGCGAGCGTACCACCGGCCGCAGCAGTTGCCGCGGGTGGCGCAGGTGGCGGACTCACAGTAATGCTGGCGTCGTCGAAGTTCGTATCGTCGGGACGTTCGATGGCGCCATTACCGAGCACTGCCGACTCGACAATCTGAGGTCTGCTGCCGATGTCGGCACCCGGGTTCAAGACCCCGGCAAAGGTGGCCGTGTTGGTCTGTTGAGCGACGCGCTCGGCACCAAGCGGAATTGTGATTGGTACACGCTGGGTAGTGACCAGTTCAAAATCGTCGTTGACTCCATAGCCGAGCAACTTTTGACCCGTCGAAGTGACGATCTCATTGCTGCTGTTGAGATTGAATTGTCCGTTACGGGTGTAGAACGTCCCGCTCTGGTTTCCCTGTACGACGAAGAACCCGTCACCTTGAATCGCGAGGTCGAGCGGATTCGAACTGATTTCGATCGTGCCCTGCGTCCAGTTCGGCGCGATCTCTGCAACTCGCACACCGAGGCCGATTTGTCGCGGATTGGTTCCCCCCTGGGTGCCTTGCGGTGCTGATCCGATCGAGAGGGTTTGCAAGAACTGTGTGGCGAATAGCACCTCCGATTCTTTGAACCCAACGGTGTTACTATTGGCAACATTGTTGCCGACGACATCGATGGTTGTCTCAGCGGCTTGCAAGCCGGTGAGCGCGGTAGTCATAGCCGATTGCAGACCCATGTCAATTTCCTCCGTGAAAGTTTGTTGTGCTGCCGACGCGGGTTGCCCCCCTTGTCGGCCGAGTGTTGTTCTGAAGCGGGCCTCTTGCTTAAAGGCAAACGCGGGTTAATTCGAAGGGGGTTCGATTTGTGCGACGTTATTGAGACTTACCGTAACTCTTCGCGCTAGCGATAGCCGCTGACGTTCTTCGTTGAGTGGTTCGCCTGTGCGGGCATCGTCGGCCAGAGTGTCGACAAACGATGTCTGCGAACCGCTGGGCAGTGTGCCGACGAGCAGTCGATCGCCCGTGCCAGTGTTGTCGGTTCGATAGACCCGTTTGGCGGTGTCGGTGGTCGGTAGGTTGCCGATGCGAATCGCACCATCAAAGCCTTGGAGCCCATTGGTGTCGACCGTATATTCCGAGCTGAACGTGGTGCCACCTGTGCCCGTCCAGACGACTTCGTAAGTGTAGTTGCCGCGAGCGACGTCGCCCCCTTGCTCAGCGGCGCGAATGTCGCTGGGGAGCGCGATGTCGAGCTTGGGCTGACCGCCATCGATCGTCACCCGGCGGACGTTGCCGGTGACCCGTTCACCCGTGTCGGTAAGCGCTTCGACGTTGGCACCGATCAGGTTGGTCGCGCTGGCGATGTTTTGTCCCAGCAGTACCGAGTCGAGCGTTTCGCTCAGCCGGTCGGTCGCACCGACTTCGCGAATCTGGCTGATCTGCTGGAGCAGCTCGTGGTTCTCGAGCGGATTGAGCGGGTCTTGATTCTGAAGCTCGGCAATCATCAACTCGAGGAACACGTCGAGATCGAGATCGTTGAGCGAGCTCTTCGGGGCCGACGACTGTGTTGTCGGGCTATTGGCCAGCGAGGCGATTTGGCTCATGTCAGTGACTCGTTCGCGAAGGGGTGTTTTTTTGTTCTGAGTTTAAGCAACCGCGTTAAAACGACCGTCGCCGGTCGACGTATTATGTTGCTCTCGGTGTTCGGCTGGCGTTTCGCCGGTCGTCGGCGATAGCCGATTAGCGGTCGAGCGCGAGCTTGCTTGACGCTGGTCGTCGGCCCCCTGCCAGTCGGGCGCTCCGTCGTGCTGGCCACCATTGACATCGACATCGAATTGGTCGATGCGGATTTGCTGCTCTGCCAACCGCTCGCGCAGCGCGGGAAGGTTGTCGAGCAGTATCGCCCGGGCGGCCGGGTTTTCGGTCTCGAGCCGAGCCGACAACGCACCGTTGCTGACCGAAAGTTCGATGCGCAATGCCCCCAGTTCCGGCGGGCTGAGACGCAGCTTCATCACACCGCCGTTATCCTGGGCCGCTTGAAACGCTTTGCTAACGCGACTCACGAAGCGAGCGGCTTCGGCCGAGGTTAGCCGAGGCGCTTGCGACGCTTCGGCATCGATACTATGGCGCAGAAAGCGGCCTGCGCGATCAGTGAGCGAAGGACTCGGCGATTGCTGTTGATCTTGTTTGCTGGCTTTCTCGCGCTGCTGGTCGGTCGCATCGTCGGCGTTGTCGCGGTCGTTTGCCGTGGTTTCGACAAATTCCGCGATCGTGGCCGAGTCGCCATCGCCAACGCCTTCGCTACTCGAGGTCGGCAGCGATTGCGTTTCGCGACGATGGGTTCGCTCGGTTGCTTGAATCGGCTGTTCGGTTGGTTGAGCATCGCCGTCGATTGCGACAGATTCGAGCGCCGCGGATTCGGACGACGAGGACGTATCGGACTTGATGATAGTGTTCGATTGCGAAGAAATGGCGACTTGCGAACTCCCATCGCGAACCAATTCGTCGCTGAGTGTGGCCGAGTTCTCGATGTCAGTTTCATCGTTCGGCGACGTCACCTGGTCGCCAGTCGTTTCATTGGCTGCATCAATCGAAAGCGAACCCTCGTCGCGCTGTCCACTCGCGTCGTCGACGTTGGTCGCGGGGATCAATTCGCCCGCGATAACTGCTGCGTCATCGGCCGCAGCGAACTCGACCCCGTCCCCTTGTACGCCACTTGTCGCTTGCGTCGAATCGGCGACGAAGGTCGCGTCTGGTGGTGTTGACGCCGTTTGGGAATCGACGGCAACGGCTTCGACCTCATGTTGTGCTTGGCCGGCAGCGTCGACAATTACGCTAGTCGCATCGTCGTCGCGGTCGGGGTCGAGCTCTGATTTTGCCTGGTCATTGTTCGCCGGCTTGTTCGTCGGTCGTTGCGGCTCATTCGCTTTCGACGTGCGATTGTCGGCCGGGTCACGATGGGTGCCCGACTGCCGGGCGCGTGCGAGTTCGCTGCGAAAGAGTGGCTCATCGCGCGACGACACTTTTGAAGACGGCGATGTTGCTGAAGCCGAGCGCGCAACAGCGCTTGCGGTCCCTTGGGGAACGATTGCGAGTAACGGATTGGAAACGTGTTCTGGCATAACTGTCGTACTAGAGGTTGCCCGATTCTCCCGACTTAATCATCTGCATTGCTTTATCGATAATCGGCTTTTGTGGATGCCCATCGAGCATCAGACTATGGATTTTGTAGAGCTCATCGAGGTCGCTTTGTTCATTAAACTCTTCGAGCACCTTCTTGAGTTTGCTGCTTGTCATCTTGCCCATCAACAAGATTACGTCGTTCACACCGTCGGCTTCAGTCAAGTGGCGGAGCAACAGTTCTTGCGCCTTGTCGGCACTGAGCAACTCGAGATCGCGAACGACCTTTTCGATATTCTCTTTGGTCGACAGCTCGCCTTGTTGCTTGAGCTGACTGGTAAGATCGCGAGCGAGCTTGTCAAAACGCTGCGTCGACTCGCGGAGCTGTGTGAGTAGGTTCTCGAACTCTTGCCGACCCCGCTCGAGCGATTCGTTTTTGACCTCGTAGTTTCGCAACAGCACTTCGCGATATCGTTCGACTTCGTCAAGCGATGGCTCTTCGTCAGGTACAGCCGAGGCGACGACGTCGGTTTCCGCAGCGATCTTTTCAATGTCGACATCGTGCAACAAGGCCACCATGCGAAACATCTTGTCGTCGGTCAGCGCGCTCGTTCGCCACAGATAGCCAACCACCAAGCACGCGGCGATGACCGTGGCTGTCGAGAGGTATCCGATGAGAGCAAAGACTATTCGCATGAGCGCGGAGGGTTAAAAGCCGAGAATTGAAAGTGGAGTCTGTCGAGTTAGCGAAACGTGGTGGCTGAGCGGGCGAATCTGGCCGACGATAGTTCGTCGAGTTCGACTTGTTGTTTGCGGGCGACGAGTCGGCGATGGTCGTCGCGACGGCTCTCGTCGATTTGCTCGAGCGATCGAACCGAGCTATCGGCTTCGACGAGTGCGAGCCGACGCCGCTCGGTTTCTTCGCGGACTTGAGTGAGTTTTTCGCCGAGCCCTAAAAGCTGCGAACGAAGCACCATTTCGTAGCGCTGCCCGTCGAGTAGTCGATTGACGTCGAGATCTGTTTGCTGACCCGCCTCGCGAAGCAGCGACTTTAATTCGGCTAGTTCGTTTTGCAAATCGCTAATCTGCTGCGATATTACCTCCTCCGCGTGAAGCGCCTCAGCGAGCTGACGTTGACGGTCAACGCGGGTGTTGCGCCGGAGCTCGAGCAACGTCTGTAATTGGAATCGGTAAGGTCGCATGATGTCGGTCTTTCACTACTTGTTTGCTGTTGCTGTTGGAGCAACCGGTGCCTGTGGCGTTACGGAGCGAGTTGCGGCGAGCGCGGCACCGATAGCCATGAGTTGCTGTTGTGTTTCGACGAAGTCGGCCCGGACGTCGACATCTTGCCGCAGGAAGGTGTTAAATCGCTCGCGGTTTTCGATCGCCATGTCGAGCACTCGGTCCGACCCCTTGCGATAGGCACCGACCGCGACCAAGTCTTCTTTCTCGCGAAACGCGGCCAAGCTTGCGCGGATCGCATTGGCAGCCTGCATTTGGTCTTTTGGTGTAATGTCGTTCATTAGTCGGCTCAGGCTTTCAAGCGGATCGATCGCCGGAAAGTGACCCGCCTGGGCCAGCTTCCGCGAGAGCCACAAGTGACCATCGAGCAAGCCACGCAGCGCGTCGGCGATTGGTTCCTGCGGATCGTCTCCTTCAACGAGCACCGAGTAAAACGCTGTGATACTGCCCTTGGTCGTGCGCCCAGCGCGCTCGACCAGCTTCGGCAGTTCGGCGAACACACTGGGCGGAAACCCACGTGTCGCCGGTGGCTCGCCGGCGGCGAGTCCCACCTCGCGTTGGGCGAGCGCAAAACGAGTTACGCTGTCGATAATACATCTTTGCCTTGGTCGCGAAAGAATTCGGCAACGCTGGTCGCCGTGTGGGCCGCTTGCACTCGCACCAGGGCCGGTTCGTTGCTTGTTGCGACCACGATCACACTGCGCGCGAGTCCACTCGCCCCCAGGTCACGCTCGATAAAATCGTTAAGTTCGCGACCACGTTCGCCGACCAGCCCAATGACCACGACGTCGGCTGCCGTGTAGCGACTCATCATGCCGAGCAGCACGCTCTTGCCGACGCCCGGACCGGCGAACACTCCCATTCGTTGTCCACGCCCACAACGATTCATGCCATCGATGGCCCGCACGCCGGTCGACAGTGGTTCCGTAATTCGCGGTCGTTCTGTAGCAACGGGGGGCGAACGACGGAGCGCCGTTTCGCTAGTGAGCATCGGCCGCGGCCGGTTGTCGATGCAGTGGCCGTGGGCGTTGATGACGCGCCCCAACAGTTCGTTGCCGACACGCAGACTGCGCTTGGTTCTGGTGAGCGTCACGCGGTTGCCGCGTCGGAGACCATTCAGCTCGATGAGCGGGCAGACAATCGTGTGGCCACCGCGGAATCCAATCACCTCAGCCGGTGTCACGGTGCCATCGCCGCCGGCAATCGAAACGAGCGCGCCGAGCGGCACCGGAAAATCGGCGACGGCGGCCGTCATACCGGTCACCTCGGCCAGGCTTCCTGTTAATCCGGTGGTGATCGCGCTGCGAATGGTTTGTGTGATACGGTCCATATCAGTTAGGGCGTTGGCGGTCAGCTATGCCGTAAGCTCCTCTTCGAGTCGGTTGAGTTGTGTTTCGATCTGTTGGTCGATCTCGCCAAACTTGGTGGTCGCGACGCAGCCGCCGGGCGATATCGACTCGTCGGCCAGTACGTGAATCTGGGCGATCGAACCGAGGGCCTCGGCTAGTTGTTTGACGTTCGCTTCGATGTCGGCGAAATCGTGTTTCGACAACCGAATGGTCAGTTCGGGTGCACCGGTGGCGAGGTCGAGCGTTTCGCGGACGAACTGCAAGGGAACTTGTGGGTCATCGCGCAGCTCACGCCGCAAAATCCGTGCGGCCATTTGTTTGGCGACCGCGACGCCGGTGCGATGCCAATGGTCGAGCCACTCGCCGCGCGAATCGCTGAGTTGCTGAGCGACCTTTTCGACGGCCGGGCGAAGCGTTCGCACTTTCGCGCCGACTTTCTCGTCAAGCAGCTCTTGGATTGCTTGCTCGGCCGCTTCGCGACCCGCTTGCTCAGACCGCTGGCGAATAGTGGCCGCTTCAGCATTGGCTTCTTGCACAATCCGAGCCGCCGCGGCGCGAACTTGTAAGAGATAGGCGTCGGCTTCCCCCTCGAATGCGCGCATGTCAAGCGTGACACCCGTGACGGGAGTCCCCGATGGTGAGCCGTGTGCCGAGTCGCGTTTGATGATTGTCGCCAAAGTCTATTCGTTGCTGAGTTTTATTGGTGCTGTGTCGTCGTGTGCGTTACGTGGTTCATGGCGGGCCAATCGATGAGCGACTCACCTGCCAACCGAGCGGCAACTTTCACCATCTGTCGTTGGGCTTGGTCGATTTCACGCAGACTGACATCGCTCAGCGAGTGAACTCTCCGCATCAGTTCGCGTAAATGACTGGCAGGTAACCAGCGCTTGATCTGCCGGTGCATCGCGTCGTCGGCACCCGCCAGGGCGCGCACGACAACCGCCGATCCACATTGCCGCAACACTTCGGCGAACGCCCGCGCGTCGATCGTTGCCAGTGACGTGAACGGCGGCAGCGTTGGCTCGAATGTCGGTTCGATTTTCGAGGGAATCGGCGGTGCAGCACGACGCAGACCATTGCGTTGTGGGCTCGACGCGATTGTTGTTCGCTTCACTGGCTCTGGCTTCCGCGTTGGTGCCACTTCATTGATGCGCGATCGCAGCGGCGCGAGCCACTCCGCACCCTGTCGACTTAACGATACGGTCACGTGCTCACGGGTGGTCGGCGAAGTGTGTTCCAGAATCGAAGCAATCGACGACTGCCGATCGAGCCGGCGTCGTTTGGTCGCCTTCTGTTCGAGTAGCCACGTTTCTAGATCGGCTTCGACGAGCTGTAAGCTGGCCGGGTCGACATCGCCCAGATCGGCGAGCCGCTCGAGGGCATCGCACTGAAGTTGCGAAGGGAGTGTCGACAGCACTCCCCCGGCACGCTTGGCGGGAAGTAAGGAAAGCACCAGTGCCACCGTAGCGACTTGTTCTCGCGCGAGGCGCTCGGCAAGTGACGGCAGGTCGCCTTCAACGAGCCAGTCGAACGGAGACTCATGCCTCACCGAGCTAGTCAACGGCGAAGTCACTCGTGACGGTTCGGGATCTCGGCCCGTAAATGAGAGACTCAGTTCAACGGACGAGTCGGTTGACTTCTGTGTGCGGTCGCTGTGACGCAGGTCGCTGAGCAGCGACTCGCGCTCGTCGTCTTCAATTGGGCCAAGTTCGCGGATCGCATCGCGCAAGGCGCGCGCCTCGTCGCTACTAAGCTGCGCAACGAGCGAGGCCGCCGCGTCGGCGTCGAGGCTGCGAACCAGTATGGCGGCTTTGCGAAGTGAAGCGTGATCCATTGTTCTCATTCAGCTCTATGGGCATCGAAAGTTGTGTCGAGATGAGATTGAAGCCGACTAGCCAGCCTTGCCGATCCAGTTCTTAAGAATCGCGGCAGCCGAGTCGGGGTCTTCGCGAACTAAGTCGGCAAGGTCGTCTTTGAGCGAGCGATCTTTGCGAAGTTTTAATTTTGGTCGATCGTCGTCCTCATCGTCACCGCTGCTTCGGGCACCGCTTCCGCTGCTGGCCGCGCCGTTTGCGGCGGCGACTTCGAGAGTCGGTGCCAGATTCGGTGCCGGTCTGCCATTCACGACCGATCGCATCAACAGCAAGCTGAAAGCAGCCAAACCGATTAGTGATAAAGTTGGCCAGTAGTTGCTTGCCCAAACAAACGCATTCGACGCCAGCGACGGCGGTTCAACGCGCGGCGGCACAACGGAGTCGAAGATTTCGACGTTCACTTGCTTGTAGTCGTCTTGACCGGCAGTGAGCTTGGGAAGCAGCGGCTGCACCAAGTTTTCGATCATCGTTTGAATCGTCGATTCGGCACCGCGAAGCTCATTCTCGGTAGGATTTTCTTCGCTACGATCGGGATTGCGTTGCCGCCAGACAGTTTGGACATATTCGCGGGGGATCGCCACCGAGGCAAAGACTTCTGTCGGTTGAAAGCCTTGATATAACTCCGACTTGACAACTTCGCCAACCGTGTTTTCCGTCTTGCTGGTCGAACGCTCGGTCGTCGAACGATTTTCGCGGGCGAGTCGTTCGTCGGTGCCGGTCCGGTTCGCACCATTGGCGACGAGTCCCGGGCGGCCACCACCATCGTTGGTCGTCGTGTTACTGACTTCCTTTTCGGTGAAATCGCTAATCGCTTTTGGTTCGCCCGGGCTTACGTCAACGATTTTGCGCTCGACCAAGTTCTCGAACTTGGCGTTCACCTCGACGCGCGTACCAGCGATGAAGTTGAGCACGCGCATGATTTCGTTTCGCTTATCGCGCTCGAACTCGTCGCGAGCTTGCATAAACGCGTCTTTGAAAACCGCTTCGCCGTCGGTACCCGACGAACCACCGCCGCTGACGATCACATCGTCGGCTTTAAGGCTCGGGTGCCACCCGGCAACAAACGTCTGTAAGTTCCGAATCCGCGATTGGTCGAGCGACTCGCCCGGCTTCGGCATCACGAAGACATTGGCCGCTGCGCGGTCGTTGCGACGCAGGCCGACACCTTCTTCGATTTCGTACATCACGGTTGCGTAGTCGACCCAATCGTACAGCCCAATGATGTGGCTCAACTGGCTCTCGCGGGCGCTCTTGGTCCGCTGCATCCATTGCTGACGACTTTCGAGCGGACCTGCTTTGGCGAGCGAGTCTGACATGATCGAAGCAAAGTCGCGAGGCATCGCCCCGGCCGAGGCAATCGCGGCGATGTAGACGTCTTTTTTCCCGCGCGGGACGCGGATGCGGTTGCTCTCGACCTCGTAATTGGCGAGCCCGGCTTCGGCGAGTGCCGCCTCCATGTGGTTAATCTCGCTCATCGCGAGTGGCTCGCCACCGAAGAGATACTCATCGGGTCCAGAACTGCTCTGCTGGAACAAAAGCGCGAAACTTACCAGCACGACGGCCAGCAAAAGGCCGGCCGTGATTCGCGCACCGGCGGTCATCGACGCGAACAAGTCGCGCAATTGGTTCGTGAGTTGATTAACGAAATCCATCCATGGACCTCAATTGGCTTGCTGTAAGCGTTGCGTATCGCCGGTAACTGAATCAATCACAACGCGAAGTTTCCGTCACTCGCGCCTGCGGAGGGGGTGAATGAGGCTCCGAACTCATCGAGATCGCTCAAAATAGTCGCGCTAAGCTTGCTGAATCTCTGCTTAAATCCTTATGTCTTTAATCTCGCGATAGACTTCCATCGCTTTATTTCGCATCTGCATCGTCAGCCGAAATGCCATGTCGGCTTTCTGTACGGCGGTGAGCACTTCGGCCGGGTTGACGTCTTGGCCAGTGAAGAGCGCCTCGACGGCCTTGTCGGCATCGTGCTGCATGGTGTTGACCTGCTTGATCGAATCGACCAACAGGTTCTTAAAGCTATCGCCCTCGACCTTGCCTGCCAGCGTCGCCGCTTGGCTCTTGGCGACGGCAGCGCTAGCGGCACTCGACGTGATGGATGTGATTGGTGTCATTGGTTTGTGACTCGCAGAAAATTGCGAATGGCTCCTTTACTAGGCGACAATTCGCAGGCTTTGAGCCCCCAAGTCTTTCGTGATTTCGATGACGCCGATGTTCGCCTCGTAGGCTCGTGTGGCTTGCAGCGCGTCGACAAATTCGGTTGTCATGTCGACATTCGGATAGGCGACGTAGCCATCGACATCGGCGTCGGGATGGCCCGGTTCGTACTTGCGTAACGGCTCGACGGTCGAGTGTTCGACGCTAGCGATGCGGACTCCGTTGCCGCCACCGCGTGTGCTCAGCGACGCATCGGTCGCCATCGTCACAAACCGTGGCGTGTAAGGCTCGGCTTCGCCCAACTCATTGCGCGTGGTCGACATGTTGGCAAGATTCGACGAAATGGCATTCAGTCGCATCCGCTGAGCGACCAAACCACTCGTGCTAATGTCGAAAGAACTAAACATGAAATGGGTGCCTTTTCGGTGAAAGACGTCTGGTAAGTCGTAGTCATTCCCGCGCGGGCGGGAAAGTCGGTTTGTCTCTAAACGCGCTCGCTGATCGCGACTTCCATGAGGCTGAACTGCGAAGTCATGATGCCGATTGCCAAATTGTGCATCCCTTGGTTCTTAGCGAGCTCGGTAACTTGTGTTTCGATGCTTACGTCGCTGTCGTCGTGGTGCAGCATCGCTGTCAGGTTGTCGCCAACATGCTTGAGCGAATCGAGGTGACTCGACGTCATCGTCATGCTGGCGGATGTTTTGTTGTCGCGAGCTTCGATTGCTTGTTTCAGTCGATCTTGGAACAAATCGGGCGAAAGGTCGCGAGTCTTGTAGCCGGGCGTGTCGATATTAGCAATGTTACCTGCGAGCACACCGTGTCGTTGCTGCGCGAAGTTCACCACTTGCTCGAGCACCGGAATGGTCGAATTGTCAAATAGACTTGGTAGCATTTCGGACCTCTGCTTTTAGAACTATGCAAAGTGTGTGCCACGCACGCGCATCGAGCACGAACGTCACGTCTTTTGCCCGCTTCCCGGGGCTTATTCAATTTCGCCAGCTTCGCCGATTCGCCAGCATGGTGGTCACTCTCTCTTGCGAGCGGCAATAATTGCCGACAGCAGCGCAATTTTAACCAGCACGCGCCAGATGGTTCTCGCCCGGCGGCACTCCAAAGTCGCGAAGCTTGCCGCTGAGCGTGCGAACGCCAATGCCGAGCGACTCGGCCGTCCGCGCTCGGTGACCTTCGTGTCTGTTCAGTGTGGCGAGAATCAATTCGCGTTCCATCTCGGCGAGGCTCATGCCATCGCGAAGTGTCTCACTGGGTGTACTATGCTTGGCTCTTCCTCCGGCCAGCCACGGACCGATGAGGTCGGCCGCGATCAAATAATCGCCCGCAAGCACACAGGCGCGCGTTACGACGTTCTGTAGCTCTCGCACATTGCCAGGCCACGAATAGCCGACGAGTAGCGATGGCACATCGTCGGCGAATGCGAGTCCCGGCCTGTCGAGGCGTCGCCTCGCGTCGGCCAAAAAGTGCTCCGCCAGTTCGACCACGTCGTCACCTCGCTGTCGTAGTGGCGGCACATCGACCGGCAATACGGCAAGTCGATAATAAAGGTCTTCGCGGAACCGCCCACCGGCAACTTCGCTCGGTAAGTCGCGGTTTGTGGTCGCCAGCACTCGGACATCGACGGCAATCGTCTCACTCGAGCCAACCGGCTCGAACTTTCGTTCTTGCAAGACTCTCAACAGTTTGGCTTGTAACGGCAAGTCGACCTCAGTCACCTCGTCTAATAACAGCGTGCCCCCATTGGCCGCTTCGAACCGCCCGGTGCGGTCGCGGTCGGCACCGGTAAACGCCCCGCGACGATGACCAAACAGTTCGCTCTCAGTAAGTTGCTCGGAAAGCACGGGACAATTCAGGCTGATCATCGGACCACTGGAGCGACGACTCTGCTGGTGGAGCGTTTGGGCGACCAGTTCTTTGCCAGTCCCACTTTCGCCGCAAATCAGCACCGTTTCGTCGGTCTTGGCAATTCGCGAGAGTTGGTCGCGAAGTTGCTGCATGACCCTACTCGAACCGACCAGGCCAGAAGTGGTGTCGTACTGCGAATTGGTGGATTTGTCGATCAATGACGAACGGACACAAGCACGGTCGACGCTCGCTTCGAGTCGCGTGGCATCGAACGGCTTTTCGATGTAGTCAAACGCCCCGAGCCGCATGGCTTCGACTGCCGTGCCGACCGATGCGTGGGCCGTGGTCATCAGTATCTGAGGTTTCGAAGGCTGCCGCGACAGTTCGCGAATTAATTCGAGCCCATTCATGCCCGGCATCTGTAGATCGGTAATCACCACGTCGGCGGGCTGTTTGGCGAGCAGCACCAGTGCTTCGCGGCCGCTGCCGCAGGCGCGAGTTTGGTAGCCTGCTTCCGTGAGTACCAGCGCAATTGAGTCGCGGGCAGCCAAGTTGTCGTCGACCACCAGCACCCGTTTCGGATTGTTGTCTTTACTCTGCCTCATGCGGCCGCTCTCTGTGCGGGTCGAGGAATGAACAGTGTGAAGGCGGCTCCCCCTTCGGGACAATTGCGAACCTCGACAGTGCCGCCGTGGGCTTCGACCACACGCTGCACCATCGCGAGCCCGAGACCGGTGCCCGACTCTTTGGTGCTGTAGAAAGGCTCGAACATTCGTTGCTGTTGTTCGCCCGTGATGCCCGGACCCGAGTCGGCGACCTCGAGCTCGAAGCCACGCCGACTCACGAACGTCGTGATGACGAGCGAACCACCTCGCGGCATCACGTCGAGCGAATTGAGCAGCAAATTGAGCACAGCACGGCGCATCATCTCGCGGTCGGCCGACAGCGTTGTGTGAGGCGGAATGTCGAGTTCGACATCGACCGCTTGGGCTTCGAGTTGCGGCTCGATCGATTCAATCAGTTCCTCGAGCATCGTATTGACGAGAAACGTTTGAGGGCTTGGTTGACGGTGTGCGGCGAAACTTAATAGATCATTCACGATAGTGTTCAGGGATTGAAACCCTGCCTCGACTTTTTGCAAAATCCCAAGCCCTTGCTCATCGGGCAGCAAGCGGCGACGTAATAAATTCAAGTACAAAGTGATCGGTACGAGCCCATTCTTGACTTCGTGAGCGACGTGTGACGCCATCTGACCCAGATCGGCGAGCCGTGCTTTGTGGGCCAGCTCGCGATTCTTGAATTCGAGTTCGTCGCTCAAGCGACGAACCTCTTGTTGCAAGACCATGTGTGTCTCTTCGAGCCGCGTCGTGGCCGTGTGCCATGCCGCGAGCAAAGCATCAATCTGCACCTCTCCCTCGGCCCATTTGTCGAACGATTCGCTCGTCTGGGGCGCAATGCGGAGCGCCGGCGGCAGTTCGGGTTGGCGATGGGGCAGGCGTGTCATCGTAAATCGGAGGCCATATCGAGTGTCGAAGTTGAGTTGACTGAGCCAAGTGGCGGCGTGGGCGACGTCTCGCGCGTGGGCGAATCGACGCGATATTTCTGATAGGCGCCGGCCGCCTGACGGGCGCTGACGGCACTGCGCAATTGAGCGGCAACTGCGTCGCGACGCTGTTGCATCGCTCGTTCGTGGGCTTTTTCCAGCGTAACGACTTCGGCGAGCAATCCTCGGCACTCGTCCGCCTGTTCGGCACACGCGCCGCGGTCGGCCTGCGAGCGCCACGCGCGCCGATCGGGGTCGTCGTCGCGGTAGGGGTTTAACTGCCGCTCGACCATTTGCAGTGCCGTCACCAAGTGCTGTTTGGCGGTAGCAAGCTGCAGCAGCATCCCGGCGTCTCCCTCGGTGGCGAAACCCAGTTCGCGTTTGCCCAGCTCGCGAAGTTGTAGCAGAACCTGCCGCTTCTTGCGGATCAGTTCCGCAAGGCGATCGGTCGCTTCGAATTGCTGGGTAGACTCAGGCATCGTTTCTGAATGCAAAGCGAGTGAGTATGTGTCAACTACTGGCGATCCCATTTACTCATGTCTTCGAGCATGAGTCGCCACTGTTCGCGGCTGAAGTTAGTGGTGCTGGCGAAGTCGGCGTCGCTCGGTAATCGATCGAGCGCAAGCAAGGCCTGGGCGATGGTAAGTTGAGCTTTTCTTGGCTCTTTAAGTCGACGCTGGCAATTGGCAATTTGGACGAGCGTTTCCAACACAAACGGCTCGCGTTGGTAGAGCGTCGACACGTTCGAGTAGGCTTTGCTCGCTTCGTCGTATCGTTCGAGGTCGAACAGCGCGTCGGCCCGCATCATGTAGCAGTTACGCAGCATGGCCTTATCGAGCGTATCGGGATCAGTGCTCAGTGCGATGTCGCGCTGGACCCGTTCGTAGCGGGCAATCGCTTCGCTCAGCAGTCGCGAAACCTCGCGGCTCGCCGTTTCGCGTTCGTTCTCCGTTTTAGCCGCTTGCAGTGATGCTAAGGGCACATCTGCCGCTTTGCGATACGAGTCGGCAACTAAGTAGTTCGCCAGCCTCGTTTTGCGGTCGCTCGGATAGCGATCGATCGCTTCTTCGAGTCGGTCGATCGCTTCGGTGTAGCGACCCGTGTCGTGCAGCATGTGCCCCAGCTCGAATAGTGAGTCACGCCATTCGGGGCTGCGAGGCGATTGCAGGCTCCCCGAAAGGTTGGCCAGCAACAGCTCTTCGGCAAAGGTGTCATCGCCACGATTGCGATAGCCGGCGGCACAGTCGAGTCGTGCCCGATAGGTGGCGGCATCGTCGGGATGGAGTTCGATGCACTCTTCGAGCGCCGCGATACCACGATTGGTGTTGCCGCGAGCGAGCAGCGATTGCCCCAGTCGCAGTAGCGCCTGAGCGTTGCGTTTTTCTGGTTCGTAGCGAAGGTAATTGCCCAACACGCGAATCGCGCTGCTGTAGCTTTGTCCCCAGAAGTAGGCTTCGCAACTTTGCCACAAATCGTCGATGTAGCTAGGTGTCGCGAAGCGACGCTCGGCCAGTTGCTCGAAGTGTGTGCCAGCCGTGCGGAGTTTCTCGCGACCGAGCCGTTCAAGCTCGCGGCGCTGCCAGATTTCAAGCTCAGCTTGTCCGACGAGAAACTCGCCCCAGCGTTGTTGCAGATGGGCCATAAGCTCAAGTTGCCGCGTTTTGCCAATCAGCCGACCAAGGTCTTGGGCCAAGTCGTTGGCCAGTTGATATTCGTGTCGAAACTGAAGCTCGTCGACTGCTGCCGTGTAACGACTGCGCAGCTCGCTGAGCGGCACTTCAGAATTCCAGTACATCCGCGTGTCGCCCATCGTCGAGAGACCACGTCGCAGAGCACTCACAGCACGACTGTACTTGCCCAAGTTCAGCAACAAGTCTCCTTCTTCGAGCGAAGCGAGCGTGGCTAGCCAGCCCGAGGCGTGCGTTTGTCGCAACTGGACGAGCTGACTTATCGCATCGTCGTTCTTACCGGTGAGCGCGAGCGCTTCGGCGGCGAGCAATTGTGCCATTTGCCAACGCTGGCTCGGTCGCGGAAGTGTGGTGAATGTTGTCGTCGCCAATTCCAGCAGCGTCATTCCCTTGGCGCGAAGCGCACCGTCGCCGTTCAACTCAGCGGCGTTGATGAGCGATCGCCCTTCGGCCAAATCGAGCTTCGCAGCGACGTAGCCGACTTCATCGGCCGGTCCGGTGACGGTTGTTAGCAAAGCGCGAGCGTCGTCGATACGACCGACTTTACCGAGGTTGTCGACGTGCGACAACGCGACCGCAACGTATTCGGGATCGATTGGCTGCATCAGCTCAAGGAGCTTAGCCGAGTGCTCGAGCGACCGTTCGTAGTCGGGCAGCGGAAGCTTGCCATACGCTTCGGCCAATAGTCGATGAAGTTCACTGTTGTTCGAGTTATCTTCTTGCAGGGCGTCGCGTAGCAGATCGATGGCTTTGGCGGCACGGTGGCTTTCGAGCAAACTTTGGCCCGCCATCAAGAGCGCTGGCTGCTCGCGCTCTTTAGGAACCCCAACTTCAATCGCCTTGAGCAAATAGTTCGAGGCCACGCGATGTTCGATCCACCGCCGCTCTTCCGACCACTGTTGGCTCGCTTCGCGTGCGCGAATGCCACCAAGAACGTAGAGCGAAGCCGACAGCGACGGTCCATCGCCCGCACTTCCCGCTTGAAGTTTGAGGGCCAACGACTCGGCTTCCTCGAACTCACCGTTGTCGAACGCGGCGACAACTTCACGCCAATCAGGCGTGGTGTCGGGCGCTGCGAGACTCGCGAAGTAGAGCCAGCCTGCCACAGTGAGTCCCACAGCAACGGCAATCGACACGGCTGCGGCAATCGAACGCCTTCGCGTGGCAACCATCCAGTTCTGGAGTGTCGCTAGGCGCGCAGCGATGTTGTGCGGCGAAGATGCGTCGGTGGTTTGCGGTGGCTTTGCCAAGTTAACTGCGAAAGCTGATTGAGAAAATGGCTACCAAAAAAGAGGTTTCCGGCAAGATCTTTTAGGGATCGTGCCCTACCGGGTCAATCGAAAACGACCCGGCCGCTAGCATGTGTGTTGCCAGCATCCAACAGCCGTGGCTTCTGCGAATCGCTCTTCGGGCTTCGTAGCGATTTTGCAACCAACCCGCCACGACCGACGTAGTGAACTCACCACGCCGGTGATTGGCTCGCCGCAAATCGCCAATTTCCGGCTCGTTGCTAGCAAGCATGAGCTAGTTTTCTTGTGCGGGCTGGTCGTTGACCGGCCTCGGCCACGGTCGGCCGGCCCATGTGCTTTTCCCCTCGGCACAAGGCGCTGCTTGTCACACCACTCATCGAGTTGCTTGTCGCACGAAACTCTGTTTCGACCGTCGAGCCGGGTCACGTTCGTGACCACTGCCGAGGAAATTTGCACATGTCGCGCTCAACAAGTTCGAGCACAAAACGACCAAAGACTTTCGAGACGCTCGAAGCGCGGCAAGTGATGAGTGCCGATCCGCTCGGCGGTGTCATGGGGGGGGCCCTTCAGCAACACTCGTTCGTCGATGAACCATTGATGCAGGTACATCAAACGGTGGCCAAGCCCGACTTCTGGCTCGACTCGCTCGTCGAAGAGTCTCTTAATTGGCGACTTGAGACGCAACTCGACAACATCGAACAACAGCTCACCAGCGCTCACAACCTCACGGGGCTCAACAGCGTTCGTGCCAACTATGGCTTCACTGGCGTCGGGCAAACCGTTGCGATTATCGACAGTGGCATCGCTTACGATCACTACGCGCTCGGTGGTGGTTTCGGGAGCAATTACCGCGTTGTCGGTGGTTGGGACTTCACAGAAGAGAAAGACGCAAATCCCTACGACGATGGTCCCGAAGGTTCGCACGGCACTCACGTCGCCGGCATCGTCGGCAGCACGGGAAACACCACCGGGGGCGATGTCGGTGTTGCTCCGGGGGTCGATCTCGTGGGGCTGCGCGTCTTTAACGACGCCGGAGCTGGTTACTTCTCGTGGGTCGAACAGGCGCTCCAGTGGGTTCATGCGAATCGTAACAGTTTCGAGAATCCGATCACGGCCATCAATCTCTCGCTCGGCACAACATGGAACTCGATCACGCTTCCCAACTGGACGACTCTCGAAGACGAATTCGCCCAATTAGAAGCCGACGGAATCTTCATCGCGGTCTCCGCCGGCAACAGCTTCACCAGCTACAACACACCAGGCCTCAGCTACCCAGCGGCCAGCAGCCACGTTGTGCCGGTGATGAGCATCGACGACAGCGGAGCGCTCAGCTACTTTAGCCAAAGGCACACCTCGGCGATTGCCGCGCCGGGTCGCTACGTCCGCAGCACGGTTCCCGATTACGCCGGCAACCATAACGGTGTCGCCGACGACTGGGCTAACTTCTCGGGCACGAGCATGGCCTCTCCCTACGTCGCCGGCGCGAGCGTTTTGGTCCGCGAAGCAATGCAGTTCGTCGGCTACACCAACATCACACAAGACACTATTTACGACCATATGATGGCAACCGCCGATTCGTTTTTCGACTCGGCCACGTCCCTCTCCTACAAGCGACTCAACCTGGCCAGTGCCATCGATGCACTGATGCCGGTCGATGACTTTGGATCGTCGGTGGTAGACGCCTACAACTTCGGCTCGCTCGGCGGCGATCTGCACATGAGCGGCCACGTCGCCAGTCTCAACGATGCCGACTACTTCACCTTCACCGCATCGGCCACCGGCCAGTTCACCTTCTCGACAACGACGACCCACCAGTTGGCGACTGGTTGGGACGCGGCCACTTCAGGTGGCGCCGTCAACGCGGGACAATTCACACTCGACGTCGTTGCCGGCCAGTCCTACACATTCGGGCTCACCTCGGCCGGTGGGATCGGTTACTACGATCTCAATGCCACGTTCGCGGCGGGCATGACGTTCATCGATTGGGGTGCTGTCGTCGGACAAAGCAACTACCGCAATCTCACCGCCACCGGCGAGCAGTGGTATCGCATCGTCGCCGGTCAAACGGGTTACTTGACATCGACCGCCCAATTCGCGAGCGGCAATCTTTCGCTTGCCTATTACAACGCCGACGGACAGATGCTCGCCAGCGGAGGGAGCGTCGCCGGGGGCCAACGTGTCGATATGCTCGCCACGTCGGGCCAAGAAGTCTACCTGCGCGTCGCCGGTTCAAGCAGCGCCGTCGACATGACTTGTACCAACCTCGTCAGCGTCGCCGGCAACCAGCTCTCCGTCAGCGGCACCGCTGGCAACGACACCGTCGCAATTGCGATTCGCACTAACAGCCTCTACGTGTCGGTCAACAATGTCAGTTATTCCTACGCCGCAGGAACGATAACCAACGTCTCCATCGCCGCCGGTGCGGGAACCGACTCGATCACTATGACAGGGTCGAACGGCGACGAAACGGTTGGCGTCGCGACATCGGGCATCACCTTCGATTCGATCGGCATGCAACTCTCGGCCACCGGTTTCGAAAATGTGATGCTTTATAGCGGTGGCGGCCTCGACACGGTCACGCTCTACGGTACCAACGGCAACGAACAATATACCGGCTTCAACAGTCATTCGACCTTGGCAGGATTGGGATTCACTTTTGTCGCGAGGGATTTCGCGAACGTCATCGCCATCGCCGGCGGCGGAAATGACTCGGCCAGACTCTACGACTCGGCAGGCGACGACGTATTCGAAGGCTGGAGCGATCGAGTCGTGATCTCGGGATCAAACTTTTCGCGCGCAGCGCACGGGTTCGACCAAACACTGACATTCGCAACCACTGGCAACGACGTTGCCCACCTCTACGACACCGCTGGCAACGACGTTTTCACGACTTGGTGGAATCGAGCGATTATGTACGGTGCCGGCTATTGGAACGATATTCGCGGTTTCGATCATACCAGTGGTTACGCAACCGCCGGATTCGACAGTGCCCTGCTTCGCGATTCGGCGGGCGACGACGACTTCACCGCCTCTCCCGGGCAGGCCTCGATGGTCGGGAGCAATTACCTCTGCGAAGCGATTGGTTTCGACCGGTGCTTTGGATTTGCTTCGACCGGAAACGACGTTGCCACGTTGACCGACGGCGCAGGCGACGACATCTTCACCACTTGGTACAACCGGGCCGTTCTGTATGGCACTAATTTCTGGAACGACGCACGAGGTTTCGACTCTAACCTTGCCATCGCCACCACGGGCAACGATCTCGCCTACATGCGAGATACCCCGGGCGACGATCTCTTTTCGTCGTGGACCGACCGGGCCACCCTCACCGGAAGCGGTATCACCTACGAAGTGCTCTCGTTCGATCACGTCGTGGCTTTTTCCTCGTCCGGCAACGACTCCGCCCTACTTCGTGACTCGGCCGGCGACGATATCTTCACCAACTGGCCCGATCGTGCGCTGATGTACGGGTCGGGCTATCGAGTCGACGCCCGCGGTTTCGGCAACGTCACCGGCATCGCGTCGACCGGAAACGATATCGTCGCCTTTCGCGACTCTGCCGGCGACGACCGGGTCCGCAACACTGGCTCGACACTACTCCACACGGGCAATGGCTTCGCCATTGAAGCCGTCGGCTTCGGCATGGCTTACTTTTACGACCTATTCGGGGGCGACGACGACGATGTTTCGCTCAACGCCTACGACGAAGTCTTTAACTTGTACGATCTGCACAGCACCTGATCGACCCGATGGCTATGCCGCCGCTCGGAGCATCGGCACTTCGATCGCTTTCTTGACGGCTCTCACGACTCGTGCCAGTTGGGTTCGCGTCAGACTCGACCCGCTGGGGAGACACAAACCGGTCGCGAAAAGCTGGTCCGACACGCGGCCGCCGACGACTCGATAGTCGGCGTAAACCGGTTGCCTGTGCATGGGCTTCCAAACCGGGCGGGCTTCGATGTTCTTCTTTGCCAAGCTCTCGCACACCTGTTGTGGAGTCGTGGCAATTGTTCGCGGATCGAGCGTCAGGCAAGTGAGCCACCGCGTCGAGCGACTCGCAGCGGGCTCGGGCATAAAGCTGACCCCTGCGATGTCGGCAAATTGCTCGCGATAAAACTCAAAGTTGTCGCGGCGGCGATTCACGCGATGGTCGAGCTTCACCAGTTGGCCTCGCCCGACGGCCGCGAGCAGGTTGCTCAAACGATAGTTGTAGCCCACCTCTTCGTGTTCGTAGTGAAGCGCCGGGCGACGCGCTTGCGTAGCGAGCGAGCGAACTCGCTCGGCAATGTCTCCCGACTCGGTGACCAACATCCCACCACCGCTGGTCGTGATGATCTTATTGCCGTTGAACGAGAAACAACCGATGTCGGCCAGAGTTCCTGCCGGGCGTCCGTCGTGTGTTGCCCCCAGCGACTCGGCCGCGTCTTCGATTGTGGCGACGCCATACTTTTTGCAAACCGCCGAGATCGCGGTCCAATTGGCCGCTTGTCCCAAGATATCGACTACCAGCACCGCTTTCGGCAACCGAGCGATATTCGCCAATCGCTTTAGCTCGGCCTCGAGCAATCGCGGATCGAGGTTCCAACTCTCGGCTTCGCTGTCAATGAAAATCGGCTCGGCACCGGCGTAGCGAATCGCGTTGGCCGAAGCAACAAATGTTAGCGTCGAAGTCAGCACCCGGTCGCCCGGTCCGACACCCAGCGCTAGCAGCGCGAGATGCAAAGCGGCCGTCCCGCTCGACAGCGCTACGGCATGCTCGACCCCCAGCTTCGCGGCAAACTCTTGTTCAAACTTGTCGACGTGTGGCCCCAGCGGAGCAATCCAATTCGAGTCAAACGCTTCAAGTAACAAACGACGCTCGCGCGGCCCCATGTGAGGCGGCGAAAGGTAGATGCGTTCAGCCATCAGAATATCCTGGCTGGTGTGGTGGGTGGGGGAAGTACAGATTGGGGGGAGGGTGAAAGTCGTCAATCACCCGCCGCGCGTCAAGAGCAATTGCCACCAGCAGCCGGGCGCATTTCAGCGATCAATCGCCCCAGATCCTTTGCCCAAAGTGCTTATGGCCCCCCGAGTTCTGACGGTTTTGTCCACGAAACAGCCAACACGATTGGAGGGGACAAAACCCCGAATTTTGTTTCTCGCTGAAATCGAAAACCCAATTTTTTTCCAGTCGATTTCGAGCATTGCCCGTGAATTTCGTACCTGGGTTTTGACTGACCAGTTGGTGACATTTTGGACAAAACCCATTCTTGAGAGTCGAGAGTCGAGTGGGGAGAGTCGAGTGGAAAGGGTTGAGGCGTCGGTTGACTCCCTCTGGCTTGTATAGCAGTGTTTGTCGAACAGAGTTTCATGCCCCCTTTCTACCACACCGCGCGGCCAATTTCGACAACAATTTTTGGCCGGGTTTCTGAAGGCGAAGCCGCAACCGAGGCCCGAAGGGCCGAAACACGATAGCCCAGTGCAAGACCAAGCGAGCATCGCGAGTATCGTCGCCGCCCTGGGTGGGCGATGTAACAAAAACCACAAGTCCTGTATGGGCGGAACAAAGACAGTTTTGCCCTTTCAGGGCGTTGTGATCTTGTCGATACAAGTTCCGAGGGCGTCGCCCCAGGCTGTCGTGTGACTGCCCCTTCGGCGCGTTTTGATGCAACTGATCGGCTCGTCTTTGTGGGACACCCATTCGGGGCTGTCTCGATCGGACAGTGATAACTCATTTCACAGCAAGAAGTTGCGGCGACTCACGGAGTTCGATTAGGCTGCGTGTCCCCCAGGGTCGCGGCTCGACTTAGAATATCTGTCCCCCAGGGCTCATCGTGATTCTCGTGCCACGTGAATCTCCGTTGAACCTATGACTAAAACGACCAGAACATGGGAATCAAAATCACGGCGACCACCCAGAGGATGAGATTCAATGGCGTGCCGATCTTCAAAAAGTCGCTGAAGCGATAGCCACCAGGGCCATAGATCATCATATTCGTTTGATAGCCGATCGGCGTCATGAAGCTGGCCGAGGCGGCCAGCATCAAAGCAACAAT
>JBGSRO010000175.1:0-30536 GCA_041737535.1 Pirellulales bacterium
GCCGCCGATGCCGAACGCCGGCGTTCTTGCCATCGCTCCGCGAGAACCGGCGGGTTGGTCCGACCCAGACCAACCGGCCGCCTCGCTGACGCAGGCTCCGCTAATCGCACCAGCATTCGACGATGTTGATGACGATGTTGCAAACGACGACTGGACACGCCAACCACCGCCGGACTTCCCAGCCCTGTTGCCAAGCGAAGCGAATGGCGCGTCGCTGGCTAGCGCGGTCGAACCGCGCAGCCTCAGTCCCATCGGCTCGTTCGCAGCGAACTGGGACGAAGACAATCGGCAAACCAGCGAGCCCCGCACGCACACTATCGCCGACGGCGATAGTCTGCCGCGACTCGCGCAGCGCTATTTAGGAAGTTCAGAGCGGGCCGACGAAATCTACGCTGCCAACCGCAGTGTGCTCAACAGCCCGAGGCTGTTGCCGATCGGTGTTGAACTCGCTATTCCCAACGGTCATGCTGCGAGCACTCTTGCGGCTGGCTCAGCGAGTCCGCCGCAAGCACGTTTGCAAACACCCGTTTCGGTTCACACGGGCTATGTACCCAGCCGTTAAGAGTGAAAGCCGCGAAGGCAATCGTCCGGCAGTGCCGTGAAGTCGAAGCTCTTGGCGAGCTACGCGACGGAATACCATTCAATCGAGCCGTCGCTGGAGCCATTCGTGGTCGCTTTCGACAACGTGTTCTTTGAGAAAGTCGGTGATTCGCTTCTCGGCAGCCGGGCCGGCTTCCTTGAGAAGCTGCGTCCCCTGCAATGTATTGTCGGCGGGGAGCACAACAAGGTCGCGGGTGGCTTCAGAACCGGCATCCGGCTCGGGATGATAGTTGTCGAGTTGCGAATAGATTCGTTTGACGTCGGCTGTGATACTGCGGTCGCGTTTGCCATACATCATCATCACGGCAACCTGTTCGCGTAGCCCGGCGTGACGCAATGCGTCTTGCATAGGTATCGCTTTCCACTTCCACTGGGGCGAAACGAGAATCAGCGCCTTGACGTCTTGGCCTTGTTTTTGCACCGCGAGTGGTGGAAAGCTCCAGTCGACTGCGGCCCAATTCACGGCAATGCTCGCCCCCATGCCCGATCCAAGCAACGAGAGCTTATTGAGATTCAGCTTGCCAGCATCGTTCTTGTCGCGCAAAAATGCCCGAACGGCTGGCAGGTCGTAGAGCACCATCGCGAGGTAGTCTTCGCGAGTCAACTTGGCCGCGTCGAGCTCTCTCTTGTTGCCGTTGAGGAGCGTTTGCTGGGTGCTGTCGCCATGCCCGCGGAGGTCGACTGTGACGACGGCGAACGACGGATAGGTGTCTTTCTCGCCGGGCGATTGCAACCGTTTGGCTAGCGAGTCATAGACGCTGCGAGCGTCTTTCCAGTCGCCAAGCATCACTACCGGCACGGCATCTTTCCCTGCCGTGCTCTCGTAATAAGTGATCGAAAGGCCAACCCCGTCTTTTGTTTTGAGCTCGATGATTTCAGGTTCTGGTGCCTTTTTCGCGCGCGACGCCTGCGCCAGAGCGACAGTCGGAACGAGACTGAGTAGAGCGAATCCGTAGGCAATGAGTCGTTTTTTCATGGTTTGTCTTGTCCGTTTTGGGCCAAATCGATCGACGGTCGTTAAGCGACCGCTCCGCCACTTCGTATTGTAGTTGAAATGCGCTAATTATTCCGCTCCACAAATTTCTCACTATCTGAGCCAACAGGGCTAGCAATAAGTTGCCAAATGCCGACGAATTGTCGACAATAGAGACATTGGGGAACTCCGCCGCTCGGGCTGCGCAGCAACCGGCGTTGGCAACCAACTGGAGTTAATGACGTGGTGGACAAAATCAAGGGCTGGTGGCGGGAAACGACCGGCGGCGAGTCGATGCCGCTCGATGGCGAAAGTGGCGCGTGGCTGCTGAGCATGATGGTCCACGTCGGCGTGTTGGTCGCTTTGGCGATGCTCACGCTGCTCATCCCGCAAAACGACACGTTGCTGCTCACGACGAGCCCCACCGAGATTCCCGAAGAACTGCTCCCCGAGACTTTCGAGGTGGCCGAATTCTCGCCCGATGAAATTGGCGCGCTCAGCGAAGCCGGCTCCGCTAGTGCCGAGGCGATGGCACCGACCGAAAGCGATATTTCGGAAGTCTTGCAAGACCTGCCCCCCGTGATGCTGGTGAGTGATTTGCAGGCGATGGAGGTCGAGCAACCGATCATGCAGGGGCCAAACTTCAGCGAGACGCTGTTTGTAAAAGGCTCTGGCAACGTCGGTACCACGGGTGCCGCCGGCGCGGTCGATCGCATCACCAACGAAGTCTTGCTCGCCCTCGAACAGCGTCCCACGCTCGTCGTTTGGCTGTTCGATCAATCGGGTAGCCTCACCTCGCAACGCGCCGAAATCGCCGATCGCTTCGATCGTATCTACGAAGAACTGGGCGTCTTCGAGGCGGCCAAGAACCCGGCGTTCGCTAAGCACGACGATAAACCATTGCTGACGTCCGTCGCCTCGTTCGGCGGTTCGGTCAACTTGCTTACCGAAGAACCAACCGACAACGTCGCCGCCATTAAGTCGAAAGTCCGCTCGATCAAAGACGATGATGCTGGCGTCGAAAACGTCTTCGCAGCGGTGACGTTCTTGGCAAACAAGTACCGCGACTATCGAACGAAAGAACCGCGCCGCAACGTGCTGTTGGTGGTCTTCACCGACGAGGCGGGTAACGACACGGGCAATCTCGACACGGCGGTCGCCACCTGCCGGAAGTACGAAATGCCCGTCTTTGTTGTTGGCGTCCCCGCGCCGTTCGGTCGTCAAGAAGCGATGGTCAAGTATGTCGACCCCGATCCCAACTACGACCAAACACCCCAGTGGGTCGCAGTCGACCAAGGCCCCGAATCGCTTTATCCCGAACGAATCAAACTCGGCTTCTTGGGGCAAGGGACCGAAGACGAGCGGATCGACTCGGGATTTGGACCGTTTGGGCTCTCGCGGCTTACGTATGAGACCGGTGGCATGTATTTTTCGGTCCATCCCGATCGTGGTCTCGGTCGTCAAGTCTCGCGGGGACAAACAACCGCCATGGCAACCCACATTGCCCAGTTCTTCGACCCGGCAATCATGCGGATGTACCGCCCCGACTACATCACGATTCAGGAATATCAGAGCCGCGCGGCAAAAAACAAGGCTCGTGTCGCTTTGGTGCAAGCGTCGCAGATGTCATGGACAATGCCGATGGAAGACGTGCGGCTCAACTTCCCCAAGATCGATGAAGCTCGTTTTTCTGAAGATCTCTCGCGTGCGCAACGTGCCGCTGCCAAACTCGAACCGAGGCTTATTCAATTGGTCAACGTGCTTCAACAAGGCGAAGCCGATCGCGAGAAAGAAATCACGCTTCGCTGGCAAGCGGGTTACGACCTCGCTCTGGGCCGCGCGCTCGCGACCAAGGTCCGCACCGAGGGTTACAACACGATGCTTGCCCTCGCCAAACAAGGGCTCAAATTTGAAGACGAAAAGAACGACACTTGGGTATTAAAACCGTCGGATGAGATCAGTTCAGGAAGCGTACTGAGTAAAGAAGCCGACATGGCGCGGATGTACCTAGAACGGGTCGTCGCCAATCACGAAGGCACCCCTTGGGCGATGCTCGCTGCCAAAGAGTTGGCGACTCCTTTCGGTTGGAAATGGACCGAAGAGTTCAATAACCTCGTTGCGCGCGAACAGATGGCCGGCAACGGCAACAACAACCCGCGGCCAATGATGAACGTGCCGCCGAAGAAACCGACGCGGCCAGCACCCAAGCTTTAGCCCGTTTGGCCTAGTGGACTGTCAACGCCCAATCTTCGGGTGCCACTGGCTCTGCCAGTGCGGCGAAACTCTAGACATTGCAACAGTTTGCACTGGCAGAGCCAGTGGCACACAATCCTAAAACTCGCATTTGACAATCCACTAGCGAGCGTGACTTAACTCGACCAGTTTCGCCAACAGTCGCGTGGCCGCTCCTGAGTCGATGGCCGCGGCCGCCTGTGCGACGCCTTCGCTTGGCAGACCGACTGCTCCGGCCACTAGGAGCGCGGCAGCGGCGTTCATCACGACAATATCGCGAGCCGGTCCCACTTCGCCCGCCAAGATGCTGTGGATCAGACTGGCCGATTCTGCGGGAGTTTCGATGGTTAGCGACTCGGTCGATTGCTCTCGAATTCCAAAGTCAGCGGGGCTCCAACTGAATTCGCCAATCGCGCCGCCACTGACATCGCTCACACTCGTTTTGCCGGCGATTGTCACATCGCCAAGTCCATCGGCGCCGCTGACCACGAGCGTGCGCGTCGTGCCGAGTTTTTGCGCGGCTTCGGCAAGCAATGGTCTAAGGTGGGGAATGCCGGCCCCCAGCAGTTGATACTCGGCTCCCGCCGGATTGGCGAGTGGCCCCAAGATGTTGAAAATCGTGCGGCGACCGAGGCTTCGCCTGACGTTCGCCACGTGCTTCATGCTCGGATGCTGGAGGGGTGCGAAACAGAAACAAAGCCCGAGTTCGTTGAGACAACGTTCGACTTGCGCGACCGAAGCTTCGATGTTGACCCCCATCGCGGCTAGCACATCGGCGCTTCCACTGCGGCTCGTGATGCTGCGGTTTCCATGTTTGGCGACCGGCACGCCGGCGGCGGCCGTGACGATGGCCGCCGTGGTGCTAATGTTGAATGTTTGAGAACCGCCGCCGCCGGTACCACAGGTGTCGACCAGCCCGGTCCGCGAGGTGCGAATGGGCGTCATGTGCTGGCGTAGGCTCATTGCCGCCCCGGCGATTTCGTCGGCCGTTTCTCCTTTTTCGGCTAGCGACAACAGCAACGTGGCGATCTGCGTTTCGAGTGCTTCCCCCACCATCATCGCATCGATCGCTTGCGATGATTCCGCGAGCGTCAGGTCTTCCCCCTTGTCGACTTTATCGATAGCGAATTGCAGTAGGTCGGACATGGCGATGGGGGCGTGGTTTCGATTTGGGGGCCAGCGGCGTATGATGAGACGATTGTCTACTATGCCCGCGACCCGACCAAGGAGTGGCCCGCCGATGGCGCGCAAAGTTGTACTCGATATGGACCCCGGAATCGACGACGCGGTAGCGCTCTGCGTCGCGCTCAGTGCTCCGGAACTTGAAGTTGTCGCGGTCACCGCCACTGGCGGCAACGTTGGTCCCCGCCAGTCGTCGATCAATGTGCAGGGGTTGATCGAAAACCTCGATCCACCGCGACACCCGCGCATTGGTGCTGCCGCTAACGAACAGGTACTGCGAACCGATGGGCGATTTCTCCATGGCCCCGACGGACTCTGTGGGGCCGAACTACAAGTCGCCGAACTGGTGAACCGTCATCTTTCGCTCAAAGTGCTTTGCGAAGAAATCCGCCAATCGCCGGGCGAAGTGACGATTGTCGCAACGGGTCCACTTACGAACATCGCCGACATGCTGCGGGCCGATCCGCTGCTTGCCGATCAGGTGGGGCACCTGATTATTCTCGGCGGCACGCTTGGCGGACCGGGCAACATCACCGCCGCAGCCGAGTTCAATATCTATTGCGATGCCGAGTCGGCGCAACAGGTGTTTCGCTCGAAAATGACCAAAACGCTCGTGCCGCTCGATGTCACGTCGCGGCTGATGATGGGCTTTGAGTTGCTCGATGTCCTCAAGAAAAAAGAGACTCGCACGGCATTGTTGCTCGAGCGAATACTACCCGCCGCTTATCGCACCTATCGCCAGAAGCTAGGCATTGAGGGAATCTACTTGCACGATGTGGTGGCAATCATGCTCGCGATCCGCCCCGAGTGGTTCGAGACAACTCCTTTGCACGGCGACGTCGAAACGACCGGTACACTCACCTACGGCACCACAATCTTCGACCGCCGCACTCGCACCGACCAGCAGCCGAACATGGACGTGGTGGTCGATATGGAAGTCGACGAGGTTCATGCCGATATTCTCAACAGGCTCGAACGTGCGGAATAAACCTCTTTAATGCTGCGTTGCTCAAGAAAACCGGCGACTCACGTCGACGGCTCGCCTAAGTTCCCCAGGCCCTTGGTTGCTATGCCCTCGTTCGACGTCAAAGTTCGACGTCAAAGGCAAACCGCTTCACTCCTTTGCCGGTTCGTCGCCGATGACAACGACGATCTGTCGATCTTGCCGATCGCGGCGGACGACCAAGGGAATCTTTCGGCCGACTTCGGTGAGCTGCACGAGGCTGATGAGATGGTCGTCGTCTTCGACCACTGTGCTGCCGAACATGTAGATGATGTCGTCGGCACGAAGCTGTGCGTTCTCGGCCGGCGATCCGGCGTAGGTGGCTTTCACGCGGGCCCCCATCTGCCGAGGGAGCCCGGCTGCCTTCGCGCGGCGCTCGTCGAATAAGCCGTCGAGCGTAACGCCTAAATAGCCTCGACGGACTTCGCCGCGTTCGACCAAATCGCCGGCAATGCGAACGGCGATGTCGATCGGTATCGAGAATCCAATCCCCTCGTTGCCGCCGCTATTGCTGGCGATCGCCGTGTTTAGACCGACGACTTGGCCGCGCAAGTTGATGAGCGGACCGCCACTGTTACCGGGATTGATGGCGGCGTCGGTTTGCAGAAAGTTTTGCAGCGTGACTTCGCCGCTGCCCAATTCGAGGTTGTACCGCCCCTTAGCCGAAATGATGCCGCGGGTGACGCTCTGGCTCAGTCCGAAGGGACTCCCCACAGCAAGCACATGTTCGCCAATCTCGACTTCGCCGCTGTCGCCGAGCCGTGCCGTCGGGTATTTACCCGGCGGAAGTGACATTACCGCCACATCGGTTTCGGGGTCGCTCCAAATTCGCTCGGGATTGGTCGCATTTCCATCAGCGAAACGAACGAGAATGTTCGGTGCCGACGAGTGTTTGATGACGTGTCGATTGGTGAGTACGTAAGTCTGGCCGCGAAGCTCGACGATCACACCCGAGCCGGCCTCTTGTACGTCGCCACGAATTAGGCTCTCGCGACGAACCGGGCTTGCTTCGATATGCACGACCGAAGGCGTGATGACCTTGACGACACGCTTGACGAGCCCGAGCTCTCGACTGAGTGCTTCGTATTCGCGATCGATTTCGTTGTAGTCGCGTTCGCGCTTCTGGTCGCTAGAAAAATCGGCTTCACGCTGTTGAGCTATCGCCGGCGAAATGAACGAGGCACAGAAAATAAGCGATGCAAGTGCTGCAAAAAACGCGTACTTTTCATCCAGCCGATGATTCTCGCGACAAGTGAAGGCCACGGCGGTTTCCGGTTCGTTAAATTTCGAGGTCCGACATCGACAGGTCGGCTTCGTGATAACCGGTATCCATCACACGTTCCCAGTTGGCTTCGCGACGAGCGTCGAGCTCGCCCAGTTCCTCGGCACGTTGGCAAGTGATGCACATCGTAGCGTAAGGCAACGCCTGCAACCGTGCGAGCGGGATCTTGCAATTGCAGATTTCGCATTCGCCGTAAGTGTTTTCGCGCATCTTCTCGAGTGCTCGCTCGATGTGCGATAGTTCTCGGCTCTCGATTTCCGCTAGCTGCGAGCAAATCTCTTCATGTGCAGAATCGAGCGCGGCATCGGCCACATCGCTTCCCGATTGGTCGCGTAGTTGCCGCAACAGGCTCAGGTCGCCAGTGAGCGCTTTGCGTAGCGCATCGCGACGGGTGACGAGAACGTCGTGGATTTTTTTGAGTGCGTCTTTGCGTGACATGGTGTTACCTCGCCTGCTTGAGGGACGAGTGGCCAGCGACCGGACGCGCTACTCGACCCAAATTGCCTCTCTCGCGGAAATTGCATCGGCTTGCCGAGCTAACACTCGTAAGTCATTGCGTTAGGCCAACTTGGGCCACCATCATTGAAGACAATGGAGACGGTGATTCAGGCTGGCAACATAACTATAGTACGCATCTCGTGGCTGTAGAGTTGTAGGTTAGGTAGCGTTTTGCCAAGAATGCACCCCCCACCCGGATTTTCGACACAAGTCTTTTCTAGGAAACGACTTGTGGCAAATCTTGATTTTTTCGCTTTTCGACGCTCCCGCGAAGAACTCAGCCGGACAGTTTTCGTGAGGCGGCGTAGCGAATGATCTCGGCTTAGGAAAAATCGGCAAAGTCGTGCCAAAGAGTTCAGCCGAACCACCTCATCGAGGCGGTTTTTCACCCATCGACGACAATCGGGCGGCATGGCGAGGGTTCCTGGGCTAACTGTTACTAGGCGATTTAGGCGGTTTGCGTTAGATAAGCCGCCCGTTTGCCCCCCCTCAAGATTCTCCACCGCGTTGCCAGTTGTTGAACATCATGCCGAGACTCTCTACCAAGCCAACATCCACCGGCATCTACTCTCTCGCGCTTCGCAATGTGGCGAGCGATGAATTGCTGCCAATCGCCGGTCACCGTTTTACCATTGGTGCCGGGGCACGCTGTTCGCTCCGCGTTGATGGCGAAGGCGTAAGCCCCCTGCACTGTTTGATTACAGAGCAGGGAGGCCGCTACAGAATTCGTCGTTGGGGTGGCCAGTCGCGGCTCAATGGCGATTCGTTCAGCGAAGCCGATTTGAGCGAAGGGGATCAGCTAGAGATTGCTGGGATTGTCTTCGAGGTCTCGCCGTTTGCGATGGCTGGTCCGTTGTCGGTTCAAGTTTTGGCCGATTGCGAGGAAAAGCGAGCGACTGGTATTGCCGATGTGCGAGCCATTCGCCGAGAACAGCGACGTCGATCGTCGTGCCGATGCCGAGGCTTGTTGAGCGCACTCCGTTACAATCGAGAACAATGCCGACTGCTTGAGGAGAGTCTCGCGGAGGCGGCCGATACCCTCGCGGAACTTCATCGACGCCGCGCTTTGGCCGACGAAGCAAACGAAGCAAACGGAGCATCAGGTGCAAGTGATGTTGCTGAAGAGATTCTCAATCAAAACACTTCCCGCGAAGCACCAGCGACGAGCGAGCTGAACTGGTTGCTCGCTGCCGATGTCTCCGCGCGGAGTGAAGTCGAGTCGCTGACAGACGATGATCGAGAACCCGCGAACTGCGATGCGACACTCTTCTTGAGCGAGCGAGCTTTCGATTTGGAATCGAGTGAAGCCGGTTTGTTGTCGATCGCCACAGTGCCAGACGTTGCGCAGGCCTCTGGGGTCGAGTTGTCAAATGACGACACTGTGGCTGAGCACGTCGCCATCGACGAGCCACTGAGCGACGCGATATCTGCCAGCGCAGAGTCAGAACAAGCATCAAGAAAACAGCCCGAAAACGCACAGTCCGCTCGGCACCCGAACTCGGATACCGCGTGGTCTTGGGATATCGAGACACCAGAAAACAGCCACAAGACGACAGACCTGTGGGGTTTGCCCGTTGCCGCGAGTGTCATTGAAACGAGCACGGAAGCGGAAACGGAAGCCAACAGGTCGCCAGCACACGAACTGGGCGACGGCCTTGCAGAGTCCCTCACGCCAACGGAAAGCGAAAGCGAACTTCGGGCGAACGCCGAAGTCGCCGAGTTTCTGCCGATGAGTGACGACTCGCAATTGGTTGATTCGTCGATTAACCAAGCTGAACTAGGCTCGCCTGATCGAGTCGATGCGCTGTTCGCCGCGAAAGCAAAGGAACGGACGAATGACAACGATCAACCCTCATCGTTCATTGATCGCTATGCTCATTTGCTGGAGGAAGACTGCCAAAAGGACGACGAAGCGAAGGCGGGTGCGAACCAACTCGATGCACCAATGCCCGCACCAACGGTCGCTGCTGTGACGCCGGCGGTGGACGAAGAGGAGTCGCTCGACAACTATATGGAAAAGATGATGCAGCGTTTGCGAGGCACCAGCGAAGACAAGAGTGAAGGCTCCACTAAACCGACAGTTTCGCAGCCGCGAGCAATCGCCAGTCAATCGAAGCCAGTGGCATCAGTCGTTACGACACCGTTGACCCCTGAGCCGGTGTTGGCCCCCTTTGCGAGTCTCGACGAGCTCAAAAAGTCGACGGCTGCCGAAAATGCCGAAGACCTCAGTGCGTTCCGCGAATTGGCGAACAGTTCGGCCCGATGCGCGATTGGCACCGCCGAACTTCGCCAGTTCCGTGACCGCGCAGGGATCAATTTGTCGCTCAGTGCCATCGTACTGGCTGCTGGTGGTTTTCTACTGGTCAACGCGACGAGCGCCGTGAGCCTGCCCACAATCGCTGGCGGGACCATGATGGTGCTTGGCACTTGGTGGGGGGGACGGATCGCGAGCCAATTGCTGCGTGCGATGCGCGCTTTGCAAGAAGCGGTCGCGAAGAACGGCTAGCGCCAACCCCCCTGCTCTCGCTGGGGCGCATGGGTGATAATCAAACTTCGCTTCGCCCTGCATTCATGTGCCTCGAACCTTAGCCAATTGTCATGGATGATGACGCGACCGACCTCGAAATCGGCGCAAGAGAACCACAGGCGCTGAGCGTCGCACAACTTACCGCGCGCATTAAAGATTTGCTCGAAACGAACTTGCCGCCAACGTGGGTGGCGGGTGAAGTCTCGAACCTGTCGCGACCCAGCAGCGGACATTGCTACTTTACGCTCAAAGACGAATTGGCCCAGATTCGCGCCGTGATGTGGCGCGGCACGGCGACGAAGCTGCGGTTCGACCTGACCGACGGCATGGAACTGCTCTGCTTTGGACGGCTCGATGTTTATCCGCCGCGCGGCAGTTATCAACTGGTGGTATCGCAAGCCGAGCCGCGGGGCGTCGGTGCGCTGGAACTTGCGTTCCGACAGCTTCGCGATAAGTTGTCGGCCGAGGGGTTGTTCGCAATTGAACGTAAGCGGCCGCTGCCGCGTTTTCCTAGGCGCGTCGCGTTTGTCACCAGCCCGACGGGAGCCGCCATTCGCGACTTCTTAGAAGTGCTCCGGCGCCGCTGGGCTGGTGTCGACGTGCTGATCGTACCCGCTCGCGTCCAAGGCGACGGTGCGGCCAACGAGATCGCCGCCGGCATTCGCGCCGCCAGTCGGTTGGCCAATCCGCCCCAGGTGATCGTCGTAGGTCGCGGCGGCGGCAGCCTCGAAGACTTGTGGTGCTTTAACGAAGAAGCGGTCGTCAGAGCGATCGCCGCGTCGACAATCCCGGTTATCTCGGCCGTCGGTCACGAAATCGACGTGACACTCGCCGACCTCGTTGCCGATCGCCGGGCGCTCACGCCGAGCGAAGCGGCCGAACTGGTCGCTCCGGCAGCGGCCGAATTGCAACAGAGTTTGACTCAGTGGCGATCGCGAATTGAGACGAACACGCGAAACTTGCTCGCCCGCAATCGCCAGCGACTCGAGCGATTGGCCGAGTATCGCGTCTTCATGCGGCCGCAGATTCTCATCGAAGATCGGCAACGGGGGGTCGACGAACTCGAATTACGCGCCGGTCGCGCGATCAAGACATGTTACACCAAGGCCGGGCAAGAATTCGCCGAAGTCGCGGCCAAACTCGAAGCCCTGAGCCCGCTTTCGGTGCTTGGCCGGGGATATTCGGTAACCACGAGCCGTAACGGTCGCATCATTCGCGATGCGTGTGACGTACGCGCGGGGGACGAATTGACGACACGAGTCGCCCGCGGCAAGATCGATAGTCGCGTCATCGAAGTTCGCGAAGCGTAGCGATTCGTATCATCCCAACGACCTCCAAACGAATTATGGCCAAGAAGAAAGTCAAGAAGAAAGTGCAATCCGAAGCCGAACCATCGTTCGAGCAAGCGCTCGCCTCGCTTTCCGAAGTGGTTGGACAAATCGAGTCGGGTGACCTGTCACTCGATGATGCGCTGGGCCAATACGAACGGGGCATTACGCTTCTCAAAACGTGCCATGCTCAACTCAGCCGCGCCCAGCGGCGGATCGAAGTCCTCAGCCGCATCGACGATGACGGCAACGCCACCACAACTCCCTACGACGACAGCGAAGACGAATCGCTCGAGGCCAAACAGCAATCGCGGTCGCGCCGCCGCACCCGCGAAGCGGGCGAAGGCGGGTCACTCTTTTGATCGCTCAGCAGGCGGGTCGCTAGTCGTTCCCCTCTGTTGGGTTAGAATAAGCGGGGTTCCGCCGAACCAGCGTTAATCGCCTTTCCCATTTGCTGTTAAACGTGTGCCGAACCGCAGCCCTGGCCTCTCGAATACATGCACGAACTCTTGGCCTATAACAAAGATATGGAGAAGGTCGTTTCGTTGACGCTGCGTGGGCTAAAGTCGCTGATTGACGAGGCGCTTGAGGTGGCGCTGCAATTCGGCGAGGGTTGTCCCCCGAGGCTCGCCGAAGCACTGCGATACGTCGTTCTCGCTCCCGGCAAGCGACTACGACCAACTCTGACAATACTCGCCAACAAGTTGGTCGGCGGCA
Organism: Pirellulales bacterium; assembly: GCA_041737535.1. Classification (GTDB taxonomy): domain Bacteria; phylum Planctomycetota; class Planctomycetia; order Pirellulales; family Lacipirellulaceae; genus JBGSWC01. The sequence goes on from JBGSRO010000175.1 coordinate 12,343, forward strand.
GTTCTCTCGACGCAATTGAGGCCGCTTGTGCGGTTGAGATGATTCACGCCTACTCGCTCGTTCACGACGACCTGCCCGCCATGGACGACGACGACTTGCGTCGCGGGCGGCCGACTTGCCACAAACAGTTCGACGAGGCGACCGCCATTCTCGTGGGCGATGCCCTGCAAGCGAGGGCTTTCGAGCAGATCGCAAGGATTCGGCCACCAGAAGTCGCGGTCGCGTGTTTGCAGCGGCTGGCACACGCTGCCGGTGCCGAGAATCTTGTTGGCGGACAAATGGACGACCTCATCGGGTCCGCTGGCGTCAACTCGCTCGAACAACTTCAGGCGATTCACCGCCGCAAGACCGGGGCGATGTTTCTCGTCTCGCTCGAGCTGGGCGTACTCGTCGGCGGAGGGAGTCAAGATGACCTCGACCGGATTCGTGATTATGGTGACAATTACGGACTCGCGTTTCAGATCACCGATGACTTGCTCGATGTCGCTGGCGACGAACAAAAGGTCGGCAAACGGGTGGGCAAAGATTCTGACATGAACAAACTTACGTACCCGGGCCTGCTGGGTGTCGAGGCGGCTCGCCAACACGCCGCCGATGCCGTTGCCAATGCTCGTCGTGCGATTGAATGCTACGGTGAACAAGCGATTTGCCTCGACTACTTAGTTGCCTCGCTACTCGAAAGAGATCGCTAGATGAGAACGCCTGAGCCAATTCTCCCTACCATCAATTCGCCGCGCGATCTCGACACGTTGTCGATTCCTCAACTCGAACGACTGGCGACCGAGATTCGCGAGACGCTCTGTAACCTCGTCGCCGCCCGCAGTGCTCATTTCGCCTCGAACCTCGGTGTCGTCGAGCTGTGCATCGCGCTGCACCGCACGTTCGATTTTCTGCACGATCGGTTGATCTGGGACACGGGTCATCAGATTTATCCGCACAAGCTGTTGACCGGTCGCTACAAAGAATTCCCCACCATCCGTACCAAAGGGGGGCTGATGGGGTACCCCAACCCGGAAGAAAGCGACTACGACCTGTTCGTCACCGGCCACGCCGGTTCGAGCGTGTCGACGGCACTCGGGCTTGCCAGTGGCGACAAGTTGCTCCGTGAACACGAAAACCGTTGGTCCGTTGCCGTGATCGGCGATGGCGCGTTTCCGTCCGGAGTGGTTTACGAGTCGCTCAATAACATCAAACGCGACGGCAAGCGAATGCTGCTCGTCCTCAACGACAACAAAATGTCGATCTGTCCCCGAGTCGGCGGTGTGGCCGACTACCTCGACCGGCTCCGTATGAGCGGTATGTATACCGGCCTTAAAGAAGAAGTTGCTCGGGTGCTGCAGCGCGTGCCAGTGCTGGGTGATTCGGCCGAGCGATTTTTGGCACAGCTTAAAGAAGCGGCTAAAGCGGGACTGCACGGGGGCATGTTGTTCGAGGACTTGGGTCTGCGCTACTTTGGACCCATTGACGGTCACAACATCGCACTTGTCAGCAAGTATCTCCGCATGGCCAAAGCGATGGACGGGCCGGTGATGTTGCACGTCGTGACCGAAAAGGGCCACGGGTTCAAGCCCGCCGCCGACGACCCGGTGCTGTTTCACGCACCGCCACAATTCGAACGGCGCGAGCACGCCATCGTCGCGATGCGGAAAAGCAACTCACGGACCTACACTCACGTTGCGAGCGAAGCGATTCACCGCACGCTGGGCACGCACCCTCGTACGACCGTCATCACGGCCGCCATGTGCCAAGGGAACAAGCTCGAAAAAATCCGCGATGATTATCCCCATCAGTTTTTCGACGTCGGTATCTGCGAGGCCCACGCCGTCGCCTTTGCCGCCGGTCAGGCCAAGGTTGGGATGCGCCCCATCGTCGATATTTACAGCACATTTTTGCAACGGGCGTTCGACCATATTTTCCAGGAGGTGACACTGCAAGATTTGCCCGTGACGTTCATGCTCGACCGAGGCGGCCTTTCCGGTCCCGACGGCCCGACCCACCACGGCATGTTCGACATTGGCTACCTGCGGATGTTCCCCAACATGGTTGTGATGGCCCCTGGCGATGAACACGACCTGCCAATGATGCTCGACTTCGCCATTGAGTGCGACCACCCTTGCTCGATTCGGTATCCCAAGGCGGGAGCGGTGACGATTAGTGGCGATCGCGCGCCGATTGAACTAGGCAAGAGCGAAGTCTTCGCCTGGGGAACCGATGGCGTGATCATCGCCTGCGGCGCGGTGCTCCCTCAGTGCATCGAAGCGGCCGGGGTGCTCGCTGCCGAAGGACTCGACTTCGGCGTCATCAACGCCCGCTTCGTAAAACCACTCGACGAAGCGGTACTACACCGGGCGATCCGCGAATGCCCCGTCGTGGTCACCGTCGAAGAAGGTGCCCTGATGACCGGCTTCGGCAGCGCATTGCTCGAATCGGCCAACGCGGCACGAATCGGCACGTCCCACATCAAACGACTCGGGATGCCCGACGAGTTTGTCGAACATGGCGAACGCGAAGAATTGTTCGCCGACCTGGGGCTCGATGCCGAGGGGATTGCGAGCGCCGCGCGCAGTGCTCGACCGGTTGCTGCGAACTGCGATGCCTAGTCGACGAAATTCGGTCGCGCTCCGAAGTGTTGCCACTTCGGCTACGACTTGGTCTTGAGAGAGTAGGCCGGAATAAGCGTACTCGCGCGATTCCGGCAGGCGTGCTTCTCGAGCTCTTCGTTACACCGCGCCTAAATCGATCTTGCGCAATTGACCAACAAAAAAAACCTGCCCCCGGCACACGAGGCACCGGGGACAGGCCGAAAGGGGGAATCTTAAGCAACCGTCAAAAACACTTAGCGAGCAAAGCTGGTACGAACGACGTCGCGTTGACGACCGACAGCGGCGTTAGGATCGCTCATCGGACGGGGCGGAATCGGACGAATCCGAGCTTCGGCTTCAACTGGCGTCGGAGCCGGAGCGGGGGTCGACATTTCCGAACCTTCGCAACCGCAACCACCGGTGGTCGAACCACAACCGCTGCTCACGCAGCAGCTAGGATCGGCACAGCAGCTTGGCTCGCAGCAGCTATCGCAGCAACCGCGGCTCTTGATGCGACCAAACAGGCGGTCGAGCAAGCAGCACTTGGGAGCACAGCACGAACCACACGAATCGCCACAGCAGTCGTCGGCGGCACAGCAGCTAGGTTCGCAGCAGCTGTCAGCAGCACAGCAGCTAGGTTCGCAGCAGTCGTCAGCAGCACAGCAGCTAGGATCAGCACAGCACGAGGGTTCGCAGCAGCTATTGCAGCAACCATGGCCCTTGATGCGACCGAACAAACGATCGAGCAAGCAGCACTTAGGGGCACAGCACGAACCACACGAATCGCCACAGCAATCGTCGGCAGCACAGCAGCTAGGTTCGCAGCAGCTGTCAGCAGCACAGCAGCTGGGATCAGCACAGCACGAAGGTTCGCAGCAGCCGTTGCCGCAACCGATGTTCTTGACGCGACCCATCAAACGGTCGAGCAAGCAGCACTTCGGCGCACAGCACGAGCCGCACGAGTCGCCACAACAATCGTCAGCAGCACAACAGCTAGGCTCGCAACCACAATCGTTTGCGCAGCAGCTGGGTTCGCAGCACGAACCGCAACCGCCAAGCTTGTCGAGCAAGCCGAAGCCGAAGCACTGGCTCGCCAGAGCGAAGCTCATTACGAGCGCTCCCAATACGTTCCGTTTCATCGAACAATCTCCTTTAGTTGCTGGAACCGCCCGTTGCGGTCTTTGATCGATCCCGTGGTGGTCTTGGGAACCGGGGCCGAGGATCCGCAACAGTGTGCGATTTCCCAGACGGCCGTTCCCCCGGTGAGCGGTGTAGTGGGGCTCGCGGAACACCTTGGCCGGCGGTTCCACACACCTGGGTCATTCAAAGGCGGGTGCGCTAGTGGGGGGTTACAACGTGGGCCCTGCTGCCCGTCGAGCCATTCCTTGACTCGATATTCAATTAAAGGCGGGTCAGCAGCGCAGGTGGGGTCGCTGCGGGTTGGGCATTCAGGCGAATGCTCACTCGCAACAATCCTTGGTATCGGCCGCTTCTTGAAAGCGGCTTGAATGATCGCAACTCATTTTGCCATAATGGTTTATGACTACTGTCGGGCAAGCTTTGACGCGTGCGAAAGCTGGTTGAATTGTAACGATTGTGCGGGGTCGGTCGGCCGCATCGCTCGTAGTCGACCGAACGCAAACGTGTTAGAATCCGTAGACCAAAAGCTTAGTAGACCGATTGGCAACAAATCGGAGCATGATCGAGAACGCCCCAAAGTCTGGCGAGCCCGGCTACCATGCTCTCTCTCCCGTAAATTGATTTTCGGATTTTGCTCGATATGAAACGCCTTATTACACTTTCCACGACTGCTGCTGTACTCGCAATAAGCACAGTGCTGTTTGCCAGCGACGCCAACGACTGGCCAAATTGGCGAGGTCCACGACAAGACTGCACGTCAAACGAAACCAACTTGCCAGACAAATGGGATCCTCGTGGCGGCGAGGGTAGCAATTTGCTCTGGAAAAATGACAAGCTCGGTGGGCGATCGACACCGATCGTGTTGAACGGGCGGCTCTATACGATTGTTCGCGATCGCCCGGAAACGAACCTTGAAGGCGAAAAAGTGGCCTGCGCCGATGCCGCGACAGGTGATGTTCTTTGGGAACATGTGTTCAATGTCTATCTGTCCGACGTCCCCGACACACGTGTCGGCTGGAGCAGCTGCGTGGCCGATCCCGAGACGGGCTATGTTTATGTCCAGGGCGTCTGCGGATACTTTTGTTGTCTCGACGGCAAGACGGGCGATGTCGTTTGGGAGCGGAGTTTGCATGAAGAGTTCGGACTGCTTAGCACTTATGGCGGTCGCACTAACATTCCCGTCGTTTATGGAGATACCGTCATCACCAGTTCGGTTGTGATTGGTTGGGGCGACGGACCGCAATGGGGCATGATGGCCAAGCCTGCGCATCGGTTTCTGGCGTTCGACAAACGCAACGGCGAGTATCGCTGGTTGGGGACCACCAACCTCATTCCCGACGACACGACATATAGCACGCCGACGATCGCACGGCTTGGTGGCCGCGATGTGTTGGTGTTCGCGGCCGGTGATGGTTGCGTGTGGGCCCTCGAGGCGGGGACTGGACGGCAGGTTTGGTCGTACCCCTTTTCGCGGCGTGGGCTTAATGTGTCGCCGCTTGTCACAGCCGATGGCCGAGTTTTCATGGGCCAGAGCGAAGAGAACATGGTCGGCAACACGATGGGTGCTGTGGTCGCGCTCGACGGCAATATCGACCCCGATAAAAGGCCGGTGAGCTTAGCCGACAAAGAGTTGTGGATGAATTACGAAGTGATGGCGGGCAAAAGCTCGCCCGTGATGCTCGACAATCGGCTCTACGTGATCGACGACCGCGCCAAACTTTTTGTTTTCGATCCCGATTCGGGAAAGCAACTCGCTAAGAAAGCGCTTGGCACCGTGATGCGGAGCACACCGCTGGTTGCGGATGGCAAACTGTACCTCTGCGACAACAACGGTCGCTATTACACGCTCAAGCCATCGGGGGAGGGTGCCGACTTCGAACTTGATACGCTTCACAAACTTCGCATCGCCGGCGAAGCGAGTGATGGCTCGCCGATCGTGTCGCACGGGCGAATCTTTCTGCCGATGTCCGACACGATGTACTGCATCGGAAATAACGACAGCATTGCGTCCAACGAGACGACCGAGAAACTTGACCCGTACCCCTGGGCCGATTCGACTAATGACGCGAAAGCCGACGCCAAGGTCGCCCACCTGCAAGTCGTACCGTTTGAAACCACACTCGCTCCGGGCCAAGAACAAGCCATGCGGGTGCGGCTCTACGACGACCACGGCTTCTATATTCGCGACGCCTCGCCCGATGAAATTGAGTTCACCGTCAACGGCCCGGGCGAAGTCGACGCCAGCGGCAAGTATTCAGCCTCGGCCAGTGGTGCTCACGAATGTGCGCTTGTGACCTGTAAGTTGGGCGACATGTCTGGTACCGCGCGCATCCGAGTTGTGCCACCACTACCTTGGAAATTCACTTTCGATGAAGCCGATGATGTGCCGCTCACTTGGGTCGGCGGTCGTGTTCGCTACGTCGTTCGCGAGGGCGAAAACGGTAAGTTCATTGCGAAGCCAACTGAGCTACCGACGAAACCCGGTGCACCAACCACCAAGCTCGGCACCCGCAGCCAAATGTGGATGGGTTTGCCCGATATGCACAACTACACCATCACGGCCGATGTGTTGCTGACCGTCGGCGAAGATTCGAGCGACGCCGACCCGGGGGCGGCGGCTCCGGAGGTGCCCGACTCTATCGCCGCGACCGCCGAAAAGCTGCCCGATATTGGGCTCATCAACAGTTGTTATACGCTCACCTTGTTCGGCCAAAGCCAAGAGGTACGGCTCTATAGCTGGTGTACTCACGACCGACGGACGCAGGCGAGCAAGGCGATGGATCTCAAGCCCAACGTTTGGTACAGCACCAAGCTCCGCGTCGAGCCCGACCCCGACGCCGGGGTCTGCCGCGTGATGGCGAAAGTGTGGCCGCGCGACGAAAGCGAGCCGAACGACTGGATGTTCGAAATGATCGACGAAGCTCCCAACTACAAGGGTGCCCCGGGTCTGTTCGGCAGCAGTAAAGACGCCGAGGCATTTGTTGACAATATTGAAGTGACGCCAAACTAACACAAATCGAAATCGAGATAACTTTCATGCAACGATCCTTGTTCATCGCAGCCCTCTGCGTCTTTCCTCAACTCACTTACGCCGAAGCTCCCGGCGGGCTTACTAAAGAATGGGCTCAATGGGGTGGTGACTCGCTGCGTAACAACGTTCCCGTAGGCGAAAACCTGCCGACCCAATGGGAAGTCGGTGACTTCGACCCCGAGACGGGTAAGTGGGACTCTTCGGCGGCCGAGAACATCAAGTGGGTCAACCGGCTCGGCTCGCAGTCATATGGAAACGCCGTGGTCGCCGACGGCAAGGTCTTCATTGGCACCAACAACAGTGGCGGTTGGCTCGAACGCTACCCAAGCGACGTCGACCTCGGCTGTTTAATTGCCTTCGATCAAGAGACTGGCAAGTTCCTTTGGCAACACAGCAGCGAGAAACTCAAGACGGGCCGCGTTCACGACTGGCCTTTGCAAGGCATCTGCTGCGCTCCGCTAGTCGAAGGCAAGCGGCTCTGGTTCGTCACCAGCCGAGGCGAAGTTCGCTGCCTCGACACCGAAGGATTCTACGATGGCGAAAACAACGGTCCCTACACCAGCGAAACGCACCCGGTCGAAGAAGAAGCCGACGTGATTTGGGTGTTCGACATGATGGGCACACTCGGCGTCTCTCAGCACAACATGTGTAGTTGCTCGGTCACGTCGGCCGGCGACATTCTGTTCGTCAACACCTCAAACGGCCTCGACGAGTCGCACATCAACTTGCCAGCGCCAAACGCCCCCAGTTTCATGGCGATGGACAAGAATACGGGCGAGGTGCTCTGGACAGACAAGTCGCCCGCCACCAACATCCTGCATGGTCAATGGTCGAGCCCGACCTATGCTGAGCTTGGTGGCGTGCCCCAAGTGATTTTCGGCGGTGGCGATGGTTGGGTCTATAGCTTTGACCCCAAGGGAGACGGAAGCGGCGGTGCGAAACTGCTCTGGAAGTTTGACGCCAACCCGAAAACCTCGAAGTGGATTCTCGGCGGACGTGGTACGCGGAACAACATCATCGCTACGCCGGTCGTTTATGATGGACTCGTCTACGTCGCAGTCGGACAAGACCCCGAACATGGCGAAGGAATTGGGCACCTCTGGTGCCTCGACCCCACCAAACGAGGCGATGTCAGCACCGAACTCGCCTTCAACGCGAAAGATCCGTCAACTCCGATTGCTCACAAGCGGATCCAGGCAGTCGACCCCGAAGAGGGTGACTTCGCACGGGCCAACCCGAACAGTGCCGCTGTTTGGCAATTCAGCGAACAAGACCAAAACGACGACGGCGAAATCGACTTCGAAGAAACCATGCACCGCAGTTGCGGTACCGTCGCCATCAAGGACGACGTACTCTATATCTCCGATTTTAGCGGTCTGTTCCATTGCCTCGACGCCAAGACGGGCAAGGTGCTCTGGCATTACGACATGCTCGCTCAAGTCTGGGGATCGCCCCTGATCGCCGATGGCAAGGTCTACATTGGGGACGAAGATGGCCAAGTCGCCATCTTCCGCCATTCGGGCGATCCCAAAGTCGCGATGAAAGACGACGGTGGCGAAATGGTTCCCTACTACGGCGAAGTCGAAATGGGCAACAGCGTCTACAGCACACCCATTATCAGCGACAACACGCTGTTTATCGCCAACCGCACGCATTTGTTCGCGATCAAAAAAGGTGCCGAACCTGTTTCGGAGTAGTTGACCGGAAGGGGTCGGGAGTCTTTTTTGCCGTCAGCTCGTGACCCGATCTGAAAACACAGAGTCGTATTCGATTTGTTGGCAAAGTCAAAACGAACCAGCAAAAAAGACTCACGACCCCCTCACGCGACCCCCCTAGCCCACCATGAAAAAAATTCTCGACGTCGGCCAGTGCGACCCCGACCACAGCACGATTCGTGCCTACTTCGCCAAACACTTCGACTGCGAAGTGACGCGCGTGCATGGTCCCGAAGACACGCTCGCCGCGCTACAGGGTGGTGAATTCGACCTCGTGCTGATTAATCGCAAACTCGACCGCGACTACACCGATGGTGTCGAGATACTTCGCCAGATTAAAGCCGACGACGCTATTGCCGATGTCCCGGTAATGATCGTGACTAACTACGACGAGCATCAAGACGCCGCCGTTAAGCTTGGAGCCGTGCGCGGTTTTGGCAAGCTCGAGTTCGACCAACCCGAGACGCTCAAGAAGTTACAAGCCGTGTTAGCTTAAACTCAGTGTGGCAACGTTCTCCGAACTGACTGTCCACGAATCGGAGTATCGTGCCATCGTCTGGTCGGAGAGCAATCCGCGATTAGGCGTTCACTCCACTCGATGCGTCGTCGCGTTGATATTAAACGCGCCCCCGGTGGGATTCGCCGGAACGCCATCGGGAAGGTAGTTGGGTACGAGGTCGGCGAGCGTAGCCGGCCAGCTTGAATTCTCGATGTAATAGCGCTCGATGGCCGAGTTGAGCTGGGCCATGTCGTGCTGTTTGACTTTTTCCTTGGCCGTGTCGGTTCCCGTGTTGACGCGTGGAACCACGATTGCCGCGATGATGCCGAGAATCGTTACAACGATCATGACTTCGATTAACGACAGGCCAAAGCGTGGCGTACCGCGATTGTTGGTTGTCGTTCGCATGATTGACTTTGCCATAGCCCGTCACCAATCGGCCGAGCTACAATGATAGTGAGAGACAAACCGACATGCCCAAATCTAAGCCACTACGATGATGCATGATGACGAAAACCTGAGCGGCCGACTCGCTCGACTTCGCATCGGTCGACTGGCGATCGTCGTAATCGCTACGATCGGACGAACTTTCTTCATAGCGTCCGCAGGTGCTGAATCACCCACTCAGTCGACTGCCGAGCCGGCGGTGAAAGTCACTTGGCAGCGTGTTGACGAAACCGAGGTCAGTATCGGCCGAGTCGTTGTGAGCGATCGTGCTGGCGGCATGTTGCTCGAATCGTCCGCTGGAGCGCAGACGATCATTGAAGCCACGAAAGTCTTGCAGGCTGAAGTCGCGGTCGAGAACTTCAGGCCGCTAACGCCCGACGAACTGGGCGAGCAACTGCTGGCAGAATTGCCTGACGGGTTTCAAGTCTACACGACACCTCACTACGTGATTGCTTACGACACGTCGCTCACCTACGCGAAGTGGACTAGTTCGCTGCTCGAGCGCCTTCACCGCGCGTTCACCGGGTATTGGTCGACCAAAGGATTCGAACTCACAAAACCCGAGTTTCCGCTGCCGGTGGTGGTCTACGCTAGCCGTGACCAATATCGCAGTGCGAGCAAAAGCGAACTCGGCGGCGCGGCCGGCAGCGTGATTGGGTACTACAGCCTCGCCACTAATCGCGTTAACATGTACGACCTGACTGGTGCCGAGGCGGGCCGCGCCGACCGCAACGAGCGGGCCTCGTTCAAGACAATCAACCACATGCTCGCCCAACCAACGGCTGTACCGCTGGTGGCGACAATCGTTCACGAAGCGACCCATCAAGTCGCTTTCAATTGCGGACTGCATTCTCGCTTCGCCGATGTTCCGTTGTGGCTCATTGAAGGCATGGCCGTTTACTTCGAGGCCCCCGACCTCACCAGCAGCCGCGGTTGGACAGGAGTCGGCAAAGTCAACTATCCCCGGCTCGAAGTCTTTCGCGGCCATCTCGCGCAATGGAAGTCCGAAGAGTTCCAAGAATTAATCACGGGCAGCACTCGGCTCCGTAACCCAGCAACGGCCCTCGACGCTTACGCCGACGCTTGGGCGCTCAACTACTACCTCATCCGTTACCGACCTGATGGATATGTGAGTTATCTTGAAGCTCAGAGGCAAAAGTCGCCATTGGCAACCACCACGGCCGACGAGAAAAGGGCCGAATTCGAACAGCACTTCGGCGCGCTCAAAGACCTCGAACCTGATTTTCTTCGCCGCATGTCGCGGCATGAATAGGAATACTTGGGGGAAAGCGAGCAAGAAGTAAGTGACACATAGGGCAATCAAAATTATGCTTACGGCAGTCGTAATTGTTTGCTATTTGCCTCGCATTTGATTGCGTTTGTGACTGCCAACGCGTCACGGGCGCAGCCGAATCAAATCCGCCTTTTTGTCGAACAAAATCCCAGTGTCTCGGGCGTCACCTATTGGGCTACCGCAGAGCACAGCGTCCCATTCCGTGCTGGCAACCGCTTCAAGGTCGTTGCCGACTTCCCCTGCGACACCGTTTGATGATGTTGGTCGAGACATCGAGGCCGAGCACACTCTTCATGACCAGAGCGGCCCGTTTGCACGAGCGCGTCTCGGCATTGAGAATCACCATGTTTCGTTTCAGGCCAGGCGTCGACTCTCGGGGTCGAGCCCAAGCGCTTCACCCTGAGGGAAAACAATCCCGGCGACAGCGGGTGCAATGGGCCAATTTTTTCGATCAGCTCGACAGAGCCATCCACGGAGAGCACCTTCCGAGTTTTTTTGTTTCGCTCGGCAAGTCCGACCGCAATCGGGACAGTCGAATTCGGGGGCAACTCGGCGGTGCAAAAGCTGACAGGCACCCAAGAGGGACGGCTCGCCAACATTCCCCCTGGCAAGCTGCCCCCGGTTCGGTACAATTACGTGCAAATCAAGGCAGCAGATTACTCGTCTTGATGTTGCCGCTCCCTTAGCTCAATCGGCAGAGCAAATGACTCTTAATCATTAGGTTCTTGGTTCGAGTCCAAGAGGGAGCACTGTACCCGTGTTCACTATGTTCTCACCACTCGCAAGACCCTGCAAAACAACGGGTCTTTTCGACTGCGAGTCGTTCGATTGCGAATCAGAACGAGGTGATGCGTGCGCCTTCTGCGCCGCTTTCTGCGCCACTTCTTCGGCGGCTCGTTGGAAGTGTTCGCCGGTCACTTGTAAGTAATGCTTCGCGGCCACCGATTCTGTGTGGCCGAGCCATGCGGTTACCACGTGGGCCGGGTATGTCTCGATGAGTTCCGTTTCGCGAGTGCTACGCAAATTCTGGAACAACTTGGGCCACGGCTTCACGCCGGCGCGTTTGATGATTCGCTCGAATTGCGTGCGTAGGTTCTGGCCCGCGTTGCGGTAGCGGGTGATGACGTGGACGGTGCCGCGTGATGGTTGCTCCCATAGCTCATCGAGCACCGCTCGCAATTCGGGGAATAGAGGAATCACTCGCGACTCGCCACCAGCATGGTGGGCCGTCTTCGGGCTTTGCACGGTCAGTCGGCCGCGTTCCCAATTGACATGCTCCCACTCAAGCGGCACGAGTTCGCTCGGGCAGCGTAAGCCACCATAGCGAGCCAGAGCGACGATTGCTCGCCACTCGGCATCGGGGCAGGCATCGAGCACGGCGGCAATTTCTTCGCGGGTCACGAAGTGGAACCGCTTGGCGTTGGCCATTACGGTCGACTTGAGTTCGCGCATCGGGTTGCGGGCGAGCAGTTCGCGTTTGATCGCGGCATTAAAAAACACTTTCGCGATGGCGGCTCGTTTGCGTACGGTGTTTTCGGCGAGCCCCTGCCCGAGCAGGTGGTTGCGCCACGCGTCGGCATCGGCCAGCGTGATCGCGGCCAGTGGCTTGTCGTCGCCGAATCGTTCGATGAGCAGCTTGGCCGTCGAGTTGTACTTAATCATCGTTTGCGATCGCACATCGGTACGCGAGGCGATGTAGTCGCGTAAGAACGGGCCGAGCTTCGACAGCACTCCACGCTCGCGCGGCTCGACGAGGCCATGCTTGGCGAGCTTGCTGTGCAGATCATCGGGTATTCCGCCCACCCAAGTGGCCGTCGTTTGGATTGGGGAGCTGCCCATCGCCTGGGCGGCCACCAGGTTCTCTACGTGGATTCTTACCGTCTCGGCGTGACTCTTGCTTTTCTTGCCGAGTCGAATCGAAGGCCGCTTCGATTTGTCGAGCGGGTGAACCCACGTGATTCGTTTCTTGCCACCACCATCGTTACACACACTTGCCATCGTTTCGTTCCTATCAGTGAGTTGGTTGCATGTTATCGTAACTCCCCGCAAACAAGCGCGCAATATCGCGTCAAATCGTTTTGTCACATTGCTCACGCAGTCGTCGCCAACGCTTCGACGGTTCAACGGGCGGCTGGCACTTGTTGCATCGCCATTCGCCGAGAGGGTTCTGCCAGTCGGCGTATTGGTTGCAGTTTGGGCAGATTGGTACGTCATCGGGGTTGATAACGACTTCGGAATCGCAATCGTCGACGTACGGAACCCAACGCGCCGTCGCCAGCCGGTACTCGGCAAGGACTTCCTCTGGCAAAGCACGTTGGTCGGCGAGTCGATCGAGCGTCAACTGCCAGAGCAGCGTCATCGACGGATCGTCCGACGTTAAGATCAACAACAGCGTCGACTTATGCACGCGAAGGGCAGCCTTCACGGTGTCATTAATTGCTCCTCGGGGAGCATCGACCGTGAAACTGTTGCCATCAGCGTCGAGCGAAATTTTGCCCATCACCCGGTTCATGGATACGAGGAGTTCGGAGAGTGTCATACCGTGAACCTCTCACGGGGGCCGTTTTCAGTATCGCCGGAAGCGCTCTCAATATTCCCAGAATTGTCAGCCTGCAATTCCGCAGCAGGTTTTTGGGAATATTGAGGACGCGATTGGGAAATGTCCGTATGCTCAGCCCGTGGTCCGTGGAGAAGTGGATTCACTTTGTATACGGGCGATGCAGGACGCCCCGGTCCGTTGGCGACGGTCTTTTGCTCTCGGATATAGCCACGCTCTACGAGGACCCCAAGTGGCAGATCAATATCGGTCGCTTTCGGGAATCGCCGCTTGCCGTGCTGTTGTGCGTCGCGCTTGGTGAAGGTTGCGTGTGAATTCCGCTCGATCCATTTCAAGATGTAGCGAGCGTCGGCATCTTGCTTGTCGTCGGTGCCGCCCATTTTATTCAGCACGACCTCCGCGTGCGGAATGGCGTAGCGAGCCAGTTCGATCGCGTCCTCAAGTGTCTCGATGCCGATGTTGCCCGCAACGCCATGCTCGACGCAGTGCATGATAGCCGCCAGCCGCAGCGTGGCCCCGGCCAGCTTACTGCCCCAGTCCTTGAGGATTTCCATCTCGCCACCGTCGCCGAGCATTTGTTCAATCTCGGCTTCCCATTCGAGGAGCCTGCGGCAAGCTGCGGGCGAGAGGCCCAATTTATAATCGCCATCGAAATCCGACAGCTCGCGAACTACGTGTCGGTAGGCTGTTCGAGTTGCCTCGGGAACGGGGGGCGGACCGATCTCTCGCGAGCCAACCCAGCTAATTGGGAGGGCGTAAAGAAATCGAGCCAACAATCCGCGACCCCGAAAGGCAGCATTTTCAGCCAGCCCATCGATGACTTGCGGTTGCATCGCGTAGGCACAGGTCAGCGCCGGCGACTTGACGCTGACTTCCTCGCGACTAACACGACTGACAATCAAGTCTTCTCCGCTATGGCCCATCAAGTAGGTGCCAAACTGAGGCATGCCGCTTTTGCTATACATGCCCGCCATGAGGTCGAACACACCACCCTCCGGCGACATGCTGGCTAACCGCCCCCCTTGATCGCTAAGCATCATCGTTAACTTCTCGCTCGTTGCATCGTCGACGATCAATCGTGGCGAGACGACTTTTGGCATCAGGGCAAGCTCCGCCGCGAGTTCCGTAGCTTCATGCAGCGATTCGACGTCGGCATTACGGGCGGCTCGTTTCTCTAAGTCTCGCAATCGCGCCCCGTTGGCTCGTGCTTCACTGGCGGCACGAGCTACTGCCGGTCTTGCTGCTTCGATGCGTTCGGCTTCGATTTCGCGTAGTGGCTTCACCGCATCGGCAAACACGGCGCTCTTCCGATTGCCCGATTCCAATAGGACGGTGACAAACAAATTGATCGGCTCCCGCCAATCGTGTTCTGGGATAACCACCTCCACGCGACGGGCGATGCAAGCGCCACACACGGCCAGCACCAGTAGTCCCGCCAGATCTGCGGGCGTTTGTGTTGCCAGCGATTCGGCTTCGACAAACTCTCGCAGCACCGGCGGCAATACTTCGGTGGGAAACTCCGGCAGTGCATCTTGATCGAACGGCTGGAGTTCGGGCCATACCTGCGAACTGGCCTTCCATTCCTCAGCACTTTCCAGCATCCGAGCAAGGAGTTCCTTAGTGCCTCCGGCCGCGAGCCAGTCAACGACATCCCCCCCCTCGGGCATGGGCGATCGATCGGGCAAGCTATCGAGTCGCAGAACTCGCACCGTGGGAGCAGGCGACACATGCTCTAGCAAGCCCACTACCGCGTCGATGTATTCGTTGCCTGGCTCGTCGATGTCGGGCATCAGTACCACTTGTTTGCCAGCGAGTGGCGACCAGTCGGCCATGCCTGCACCCTTACTTCCATGAGGCGAGGTCGTCGCCACATAGCCAAGTGCTCGCAGTGCATCGGCACACTTTTCACCCTCCACTACGATCACTTGCTCGGCGTCGGCGAGGGACGGCAATTGATATAGCGGTCGCGGGATTGGCATTCCGGCGATTTGCCACGTAGAAAAGCCGCCATCAGTCGGCTCATTGCGTGTGATTGGGCGAATCTCTTTGCCGTCGCGTTTATCCCATCTCACAATAACGCCAATGGGCGTTCCGCTGGCATTATGGTACGTCCACTGCGCCGAATGCTTGCCGAGTTTACGTTCCAGCGATGCAATCGCGACCTTTGGCGATGTGTGAGCACGTTTGGGTTTCGATTTGCTCAGTGAAGTTGATGTTAGCGACGGCTTTACGGCTCCGTTCGATGGTCGTTTCTCGCGTTCCTTGAGCCGATGATGCCAGCCACCGTTTGGCCGCTTGTTATCGCTCTCGACCCGCATGCAGACGGCGGCTTCAGGGTCGCCTGTTGCGCCCGTGATTGAGCACCAGTTGGGCTTCTTGCAGATCGGGCAATTTTCACTCTTTGAGGCTTGTCGCCATTCAGGATTGGGATCGTTGTGGTAAGATGACATAATCAGAAACCTTTATTGATGACCCGCGTGGCTACACCGCTAAACGTGCCACGCGGGTCGTTGTGATTGGTGGGGAGGGGGAAAGCTAGCTCGCCGACTTGTCGGCAATGAATCGCTCGATTGATCGGCGGCTATACCGCGTCAGGCGACCGATACGCACGATCGGAATGGTGCCGTCGTTGCCCAGCGACCACAGAGTTCGGGGCGAAATTTGGAGCGCCTCAGCTGCTTGGCGGGGGGTCAGCAGGCTGTCGGTTAGATGGTCGGCCGCAGCGGTCGACTTGTCGTCGGAATAAGGAACAGGCATCGCGAATACTCCAGCGGGGTCAGGACGCCACGACGTGCGGCGTGATGCCCATACGGGAGCGTTCACGATTTACGCAGTGAACAGTGGCGTGAACAGCACGAAACCCCCTTGTTTCGCAGGGTCTAGCGAGCGAAAGAATTTCGCAGAGTGTTTACTGTTTTGGCTGTAAACAGTAAACACTATCCCGAGTAAACACCATCTCGATGCCTCAGTCGTGGCCTTCGACCTGCTCCGAGAGATTTCCTAACAGTACGCCCGGCGTGTACTCGTCATTGAGAAGTTTTAGTGCCGCAATCAGAGACTCGCTGCTCGCACAAATGCGTTCGTAATCTCTGTGCGATTTGAAGTACCTCTTGAAGAATCTCGACGCCAAGCCGCCTGATAGACCCACGGATTTGGCGAGAGCATTGCAACCGATCGGCTCTTGATTGAGGCAACTTCCATCAGCGTAGCGATGGTGCTTCGTGAGCGCCGAGACCAGTATAGTTTTTGAGTCTGCTGGCGGCCTGCTCGCTTTGGGCTTTGGTGGCTTCAGCGTTTTCTTTAGTTTGAGCTTCGACGTAAAGTGTGATTCGAGAAACTCTTCCAGCCGGGCGAAATCGCCTTCGTCCAGTTCGTCGAACCGAACCTGCATCGCCGTAAACAGATTTAGCAGAAAAACATCGTCGCGCGTCCACTCGGACTCAGGTCGCACGATCCGCTTTGCAGTACTGTCCGCGTTTAAGTCAAAATACCCGTCGTGAATGGCTGCCAACAACAGCAAGACTTGCTCATTGCGTGGATGTTGCGGTAATAACGGATCGCCATCGGACTCATTGGTTTCACCGTCAGCGGTCGCATCGGGAAGTCGGGCCAATTCGCTATCCACTGCTTCGCGGCATTGCTCGCGAAACGCTGCGAGGCCGTTCGCGTCGCCAACAAGTCCCTGCACCGTGTTCGCAATGCGCCGCTGTGCAGCCAACCGGCTCTCTTCATCCATACGATCGGTTCCCGTTCCGTGTCGTCCCGAATTTAAAGAAAGGGGCAGCGGCCGGGAAACCGTTTTCGCACCGTCGCGCTAGCCCCAAGGCGATTTTAGCGATCCTGCCAACGACTGCCATTGCCTCCCTATCTTGCCCAGCTTGAAAATGACCGCCACTAAATTACCAGCCGACGCGGCTCATCGTTGATCGGACACGACAGCGATGGGCATTTAAGGCCGATTCCAGCTCATGCGGTGCGTTTCTCTTGGCGACGACGGGCTGCGAAACCCTCATCGCCCCGATACTGCACGGCCACAGTCATTAACTCGCGCGGGGCAGCGAGAGCTCATCAGCAAGTAAATGGCAGTCGATCGACCGGGTCAGATTTCGCGAGTTCTGAGGTTTCTGAGTACGCGTCGTGGGGAACCGAAATCGCACCTCGTCCTCACGGCACACAATGGAGCGGCAGCGACAAGATTCCCAGAAAGCGCTCTCACAATACTCAGAATTCGCAGTCGACACCGACCGACTTGCCCAATGCGGCTAGCCATTCACGCGTCATTTACGCATCGGCATCGTTGTCGGCCCGCAATCGTAATCACCCACGGCGTGGACCTTCTTGTCGTCGGATAGCTTTCGCTAATCGTAGCCGTCGATGCGAAATGGCAGCCCAGGTGACACCAAAATCTACACTTTCGACCGTAACTGCTTGCATTTGACCGCAGTGGTTGGCAAGCTGACACCACCGGTAGTGGCGGCAACAACGGCGGGACCAATGGCAGACGAATTCGATTCACTATTCGAGCGGCTCACGGGGCATCGGCCAATGTCCTGGCAGCAGCGGCTGTACAATGAGCACTTTCCGCCAGACGCTGGTAACGATTTGCCCCAGGTCATCGATTTACCCACCGGTCTGGGCAAGACGATGGTGATGGCGATCTGGCTCATCGCGCGCACTAAGCACCCGGACAAGGCTCCCTCCCGGCTGGTCTATGTCGTTGATCGCCGGACGGTAGTTGACCAAGCAACCGACTTGGCGAACAAGCTACGCAATGAAGCGAAATCGAGGCTTAGAACCTATCTCAAAACCATAAGAACCAACTGATCGCTAGCATGCGTACATATCATCGAGCATTCTGTTCTTCTCAACGGCACGGAGGTGACGGGTATGAGGAAGGAGTTTCGAGGATCGAGTTGGCGGATGTCGGAT
>JBGSRO010000192.1:0-71141 GCA_041737535.1 Pirellulales bacterium
CCTGCGGAGCGTGGCGAGCATATCGGCGAAGGAGGGGGCGGCTTTGGACTTGTACCATGGGCAATCGAGCGGCCGATAATGGCGATGACCTTCTCGCGCGAACCACAGTACGATCAGCGAGTAGAACAGCATCGCCATCGGCGCGGTTCGCTCGACCGCTTTGCGCGACCAACCCTGCGGCTCTTCAAACCCGAGGTGCTGCTTGCTGTCGCGGAAAGCAACTTCGATGCTCCACCGCTGGGCGTACCAGCCGATCACGTCTTCGGCGGCCGCTTGGTGAGCGGTCGAATAGAACGCTTCCCGCCCGCGTCCTCCACCGAGCGCTTCGACCGCCACCACGCGGAGCTTCCGATGGGGGACGGCGAACACGCGTGCTTCGCAATCGGCCAGCCGCGCTTGCTGGCTTCTGCCGTAGATTCTCAGCGATACGTGCCGACAACGCCCGTCGAGCATCGCGTGGGGCGTCGGCAATTTTTCTCCCCGAATGCGGGGCCGGCCACGCCCGGCCGTTTTGGCCGGCGGCGCGTTGTACAACCGCGCGTTACCCCCCAAGCGGCTGGTCAAATCGAAGTTCGCAGGCAATTCCCCCAGCACGCTCTGGCCGCCGTACGCCGAATCGGCCACCACGTGGAAACGCTGGTTTTCACGGTGTTTCGACAGCACCCGCAGCATGGCGACCGCCAGTTCCGTTCGCTTGCGATAAACGCGGCGATGCTTTTCGGCCTTCGCCTTGTTGAGGTACAAACGAAACAGGATCGGCAACGAATAGAAATGGCCCGGCCGGAAGGGGAGCTCGACGATCACTGCCAGCACCACCCAGTTGTGCCCCCAGTTCATCACCTTGTAGCCACGGCTGGAAAGCAAGGGGTCGAGGTGCATCCCGCAGCCGAACATCTTGAGGCCCCGTTTGCGAGCCAAGGTGTCGTCGATGCCGAGCACCACCACTTTCCCCAGCAGCGGCGAGATCAAGTCGAACACCGTCAGCCCCACCGCGTCGAGCGACCAGCGAGCGTCGCTAAAGACGCGGTGATAAGACGAATAATGTTTGTCGGCCAATTCGCCTGCCGCCAGGATCATCCGCGTCACCGTCCGCCGGCCGGCAAGCACCCAGCCCACGCTGAGCGTCGTGAAGCTCGCGAAGGTCGGCGTGGTCATCGTCGTCGAGAGTCCTTGCAGCAAAACCATAAATCCGGGTACAAGTTCCATAGCGAGCCTCCTTGTCGCGGTGCGTGGATGTTAGATACCCAAGCATCTTGGCGGAGGCTCGCCCTTTTTCCCAAGAGCGATTGCTAACAATAAAAGTGCAAAACTCGAATTCAGGCAACGCTCCGAATTGTGCGCCAAAGTAGTGAGGTTCGCTTGCAGTGACCCTTAGCGACGCGATGGCGAAAATCGACAAAAGGCAAATGAAAAGGGAGCGGGGCATTGGGTCCTCCGGTTGGCGTTTTTGCTTCTTGGTGTTCGCTCATTATACACCAATTTGCCCTCCCCGACTCGTTGGCTCGACTCAGGATCGCGCGCGAATTAACTTCCCGATTTCGCAAACTGCCCCGACATTTGTTGCCGGTCGTAGTTCAGTTAACCGCCACGACGCAAAGAGCGCCAAGTACACGGCGGAATTGGCGCGACAGCTCTCGATCAGAACCAGCAGTGAATTGCTAAGTCGATTGATACTCGCGCGCGTACTTACCTCGAAAACTCAATCAACGGCTGGTTTGCCATCGAAAACAGCATTCGTAACGTTGAGTTTCTGACACAAGGGTATCATTAAGCAGGATCCTTTGGTGAGCTTTTTCGCTGTGTACTTGGCGCTCGCCGCGTCGTGGCGGTTTTTCCTTAGCTCCCCGATTTTCAAACGGCACCCGGTTGTTTGAGAAAAATATCGCAATCGAAGTAAGGAAGTTGTTGGCCAGTCATCCCTCAGCTCCTTGGGGGCGATGAAAGTGCGTGAAAATACAACCGCGACGCGCCCGCGAGTGAGCTCCGAACGGGGTATGACTCTTCAGCGCTCAACGAACAGGAATCCCGGACGAAATGGGGAGCGACCAGAATTGCACTCCCTTGGATGCTGTGCTGCGTACCGGAATCTGGCAAATTCCCCCGGATCGGCAAAGTCAATCGTGCCGTGTGTCGCGAAGATGGATGGTATGCACCAATCGCGCTGGGGTGTCAGCAATCGCTCGTCTGAACTCGGCAGGGCATTCGGCACGTCGCCACCATTGCACTTGCTTGCGGGCGTACTCGGCCGACGATAGCCTCGAGACATGGCCGCCGCTCCGTCGCGTGACGGCACGGCAACGGTCGGGTGCTAATCGCCCGAAGTCTGTACAATGTCTTCTTGTCGAGTGCGATGTGGTACTGTGCTTCAGGTTTTCTTATGTCTCACCCATGAGGCTGTCTCGAAATGAAATCGATGGCCATGCATGTGTTGTTGCTCGCGGCATCGCTTCCGCTTCAGACACAGGAGACTGAGCCGACCGCGGTGGTCAAGCAGAGCCGCCGATGACGCGGGTTCTGGAGTCTTGGTTTCTTGGTGGCGGCGAGGCGTCTGGGGTCCGGCATTTTTTGGAGTAAGTGTCTGTTTTGCAACAAGGACGAGACATGCGACTAGCTGAGTTCATCATTCATGACATGGAAGGCATTCTGCAGGAGTGGGACACTTTTGCCGCCGTCCATATCTCGACCGCTGCGAGAATGACGCCCGAAGCCGTGCGTGACCACGCGAAACAGATTCTGACGGCAGTCGCGAAAGACTTGTCAACTCCTCAAACAAAGCGAGCTCAGGCCGACAAGTCAAAGGGGTTAGCACCGGAATTGATCGGGGATCCAGAAACGGCTGCAGAGACGCACGCCGTCCTGCGGGCGCAAAGCGGCTTCGACATCAACGAACTCGTGGCCGAGTATCGCGCCCTACGCGCCAGCGTCCTTCGCCGATGGATGGATGCCTATCGGCCCGACGATTTAAGCCTGGGAGATGTCGTCCGCTTCAACGAGGCGATTGACCAAGCAATTACCGAATCTATCGAGTTTTTCACCGTTCAGTTGGATAAAGCGCGCAGCTTGTTTCTCGGGATGTTGAGTCACGACATGCGCAGCCCGCTCAGCACCATCGTGATGATTGCCGATTACTTGGAGACGCTAAACGCTGGAGCTAACGTTTCGGAAGCGGCGTCCTTTCTGACCGATGCCGGTAACGCCATGATGATTCTGTTGGACGACATGGTTGATTTCAATCGAACCATGCTAGGCTTGGGCCTCAACATCACACTGTCAGAAATCAACTTGGCAACAGTGCTTGCGGTCGAGCTCGAACAGCTTCGCAGGGCGCACCCGGGCCGCCTGCTCGAATTCGACGTGGTTGGCGATTCTGGGGGCCGCTTCGACGGCCCGCGCGTGCAGCAAGTGCTTCGCAACCTTGTGACAAACGCGATCAAGTATGGGACGAAGGACGCTCCGGTGCGGACGTTAATCGTCAGCGAATCGACCGATGTCCGTATCGAGGTCACGAACAGCGGGCCGACTATCGTGCAAACTGATCTGGACCAGATTTTTAACCCCTTGCAGCGCGGCTCTGCGGCAGGGCAGGGCCACGCCACGGACGGCAGTCTCGGGCTCGGACTGTACATCGTGCGCGAAGTTGCCCGCGCGCACGGGGGCGAAGTCGATGTGCGTTCTGCCGAGGGAGTCACCGTGTTCAACGTCCGACTGCCGCGCCGCAATGAGAGTACCTCGTCGAGCGGACCACCCAAGCACGCGGCCGAACCAACGGCTGCACCTGAATAGCGGGGCACCTTTGCTTTCCCATATTCTTAGCGTCCCTCACCTCGCCGGCAGGTGAGCTTGGGGAGTTCTGCCATCACCAGCACCAATCTTGACCGAGAGGCAGCACACATATGACCAACTCACACCCAAGTTGTTCTGCCGCACTTCTGTGTCTTTTGGTAACGTCGTTGTCATGCGCTCCGATGCCGGGGCAACGCCTGCTTACTGTCCAAATCGAGTCAGATGGCAAGGTCGTTTACGAGGGGATTCGGGGAGTGCCCGATAACACTCCTGTCGTGGAAATGTGGGATGTTCTCGATGACGTTCCATTCAAGCCGACGACCACGAAAAACAACGGTGCGGAAAACGATACGACGAACCGCGTAACACTTGAGGGCGCAGTTGTCGTTCGTATCAAACACGTGAATCGAGAACTTGCAAATGCGGCACTCGAAGAGCTAACATTTCGCCACAATAAGGTCGAGGCGACATGGTCACTCGATGCTGCCGAAGTCGCACGAATCAAAAGGTCCGTAGACGATCAGACGCACACAGAAACGGAAGAACCAAAACAATGAACAACACGTACCCAAAAACATTCTCTCATATTGGGATATCGGTCCCGAATCTCGACGAAGCCGTCAATTTCTATGAGCAAGTCATGGGCTGGTACACGATCATGAAACCGACGGTCGTGATCGAGGAGGCGGACACTGCGATTGGGAAGATGTGCATCGACGTTTTCGGCGAAGGTTGGGGATCTTTCAAGATCGCTCACCTCTCGACGGGAGACAAGATTGGCATCGAAATGTTCGAGTTTCGAAACAACGAGAAGCCAAAAGAATTCGAGTATTGGAAAACGGGCACATTCCACTTTTGCGTGCAGGATCCGAACATTGAGGCGCTAGTAGAGAAAATCGTTGCCAATGGCGGCAAGCAACGCATGCCGATTCGAGCATATTACCCGAATGAAAAGCCATACAAGATGGTTTATGTCGAAGACCCATTCGGACTCGTCTTTGAAATCTACACGCACAGTTACGAACTGACCTATTCTCAGGGTGCCTATTGAGCATGGCAGCAAAGACGTTTCTCGCGAGCGGCCGATGAGAGCTCGCGAGAATGCAAGCACGACGCGTCAGCGAGTGAGTTCCCAGCGGAGTGTCTCACTTGTGCCCTCTGGGCTCCTCCCCCTCGGACCCTGTTCGAAGGGGAACCCCGCGCGAATTCTGGGCGGCGCCCAGAATTCGACAGTCTTGGATACTGTGCTGCGTACCGGAATCCGGCAAATTCCCCTCAATCGGCAAAGTCAATCATGCCGATAGCAACTCAAGATCGCGCCGACGCGCGCAGCGGAGCGCATCGTAATCCGATGCTAGCTTGCCGATACCGCCTGTCTCGGACTGACCATGCCCGACCTGCATAAAGCTGCCGTGCTGTTGATGAGCCTGCCCGAAGAGGATGCGGCGACGCTGATGTCGCGGCTCGATGCGAAGCAGGTCGAGCAGGTTTCGATTGAGATTGCCCGCACCAAAACGGTGCCAGCGGTCGAACAAGAAGCAGTGATTCGCGAGTTTGCCGACTCGAACCCTGCGGGTGGCGGTGGGGGAGGTGGGATCGACCTTGCGAGGAATCTTGTCCGCAAAGCACTCGGTAATGGGGCCAACGACACGCTGGAAAACATTCGCCAAAGCATCGAAGCCTTGCCTTTTGGATTCTTGCGTCATGTCGATAGCCAGAACGTGCTAACCTATATCGTCGACGAACATCCACAGACGATCGCGCTGATCGTTTCGCACCTGCCGGCCTCGCTGGGAGCGAACATTCTGGCCGGCCTGCCTCCCGAGCGACAGCTTGCCGTGGTGCGGCGGATGGCGCGCATGAACCAAACCAACCCCGAAATCATCCGCGAAGTCGAGCAGGGACTCGAGAAGCGGATGTCGAGCGTCGTCAGTCACAGTTTCCAGAATGCCGGCGGCGTCGACAGCGTCGCGGCGATGCTCAACGTTAGCGATCGTGCCACCGAGCGACAGATTTTGGAGTCGTTGGCCAGCGACGATCCGGAGTTGGTCGAAGAAATCCGTCGGCTGATGTTCGTGTTCGAGGACATCGCCAAGTTCTCGGGCAAGGACATCCAGTTGTTGCTAAAGAGCATCGAGAACTCGCAGTGGGCGCTCGCACTCAAGGGTTCGAGCGAAGAACTCAAAGAAAAAATTCTCGGCAACATGTCGCAGCGCGCCGCCGAGACACTGCGCGAAGAGATGGAATATCTGGGTGCGGTGAAGCTTTCGGCCGTCGAAGCCCAGCAACAAACAATCGTCGACATCATCCGTCGGCTCGAAGACTCGGGCGAAATCGAAATCAATGCCGGCGGCGAAGTCGAACAGCTCGTGCAGTAGCAGACTTGTCGCCGGATGCGCGAGAATTCGGAGCCACTTCGATAACGCTCCAAAGTGTTGCCATTTTGGCTGCCGAAGATAACGGCTCGCAGGCGGGAATGACGGGAACTTCCCGACGAAAAAAGACTCGCGACCCCCCGAAACGACTTACAACGCCTGCCGCTGCCAGCTACAATCGACGCTTCGTCTGCGGTACTCCCCCTCGGCGGGTGGCGTCCGCTGGCAACGAAACTTTTCGTCAATTGCGCTCCCACCGGCGACTCAGCGGCCGCCCGTGCGAGCGCGGGCACACTGGGGGGAGCGGCGCAGATGGGTCCAATCGATATTGCGGTGTTCGTGTTGTTCATTGTCGCCGTGGTCGGCGTGGGACTCTGGAAGAGTCGCGAGTCTGATGGCGAAAAAGACGCGCAGGATTACTTCCTTGCGGGGCGAGGTCTCAGTTGGTGGCTCGTCGGTTTCTCTTTGATCGCGGCGAATATCTCGACCGAGCAATTCGTCGGCATGAGCGGGGCAGCGGCCAGCCACGTCGGTTTGGCGATTGCGAGTTACGAATGGCTCGCAGCAGTGACGCTGACAATCGTCGCGTTTGCGTTTTTGCCCTACTTCTTGCGCGTCGGCATTTACACGATGCCCGAATTTCTTGAGTACCGTTTTAACTCGGCCGCCCGTTTAGTGATGGCACTCTTAACAGTCGTGATTTACTTGTTGCTGCTAGGTGCGGTGACTTATTCGGGCGCGCTCACAGTTCAGACCATTGGCGCACGTTTCGATACTGAAATCAGCCTTTGGCAACCCTCTCTGTTTATCGCGCTGATTGCCATGACCTATGTGGTCGCGGGGGGGCTCAAGGCAAGCGTTTGGGCCGACTTACTGCAAGGGACCGCGCTGATTATTGGCGGTGCCATCATTATGTGGATTGCCTTTGGTAGTCTCTCAGAGGTCGAAACGGCATCGGCCGTCGTCGACGTAAGTACCGGTGAGGTGGCCGTCCGAACGCTCGATCCTGAAAAAGGTCCGTTGGGTCGTTTTATGGACTTGAATTCCAAGCAGCTCAATATGTTTTTGCCGGCCAGCGACAACGTTTTGCCTTGGACGGCACTCTTGCTAGGGGTTTGGATTCCCAATTTCTATTACTGGGGACTCAATCAATACATCACACAGCGCACGCTTGGCTCGTCGTCGCTGTCGCAAGGCCAGAAGGGCATCGTGTTCGCCGCCTACTTGAAACTACTGATTCCGTTTGTCGTTGTGATTCCGGGCATTCTGGCCTTCAATCTTTATGCCGAGGATATGCGCATCGAGGCTCGTGGCGATGCGGCAAAGACGATGGCGCTCTACCAAAAAGCCAATCCAACAACGACTTTTGTCGAAGTCGGGTCACAACCAAGCGACGCAGCGATCGATGCACACAAAGGGCCGACCTACTTGATTGCAACCTATGAAACCAAGGAGCAACTAAAATCGTCGAAGGCGAAGAATCCCTATGTGCTGCCGATGCTTGGCAAGGAATATGAAGAGGCGAAACCGGCCGAGTTCCAGATATTTAGCTCGACAGAAGATCACGCATGGAAGCACGTTAATCCAGCATTGGCCGTTGAAGTCGAGGCGTATAACAAAACGACGCAAGACGCTGCCAAAGCCGCCGGAAAAGGAGTCACGAAACAAGCCCTCGTGGCCTATAAATACGATACCGCGCTAGGACTTTTGCTCGCCAAATTGCCACGCAATACGGGTATCTTCGGCTTCGTGATGGCGGCATTATTGGGAGCGGTGATAAGCTCGCTGGCGGCCATGTTGAACGCCGCTGCGTCGATTTTCACACTGGACCTTTGCAATAAGTTCCTCGTGCCTAACATGAGTCAATCGAAGCTAGTAACCCTCGGACGCGTTTGCGTGGTGGTTTTCGCAGTGTTAGCGTTTGTGTTGGCACCGGCGCTCGCTGATCCGAATATTTCAAACTCGGTATTCACCATTATTCAGAAAGGCCAAGGTTTGCTTTCGCCGGGAGTCTTGGCCGTCTTTGGCTATGGGTTGCTGGTGCGTCGCGCTCCGCGAATTTGTGGGTTGGCGGGGTTGCTAACCAACATCGTGGTCTATGGTGGGCTGTGGTATTTGTCGGACGCAACACAACTGTTCGCGGACGTACCGTTCCTTAACAACTTCTTGAATTGGATGGCCATTTCGCTCGTGTTGTGTGTCATTGTGATGTCGATACTCACGGCAATCATGCCGCTAAAAGAACCAGTGACATTTGAAGCGAATACGACGATGAACCTCCAGTCGAGTAACGGAGCATTTATCGCCGGCATGATTTGCATCGCGTGTGCGATTACGCTCTACATCGTGTTTAGTCCGCTGGTGTTAGCAAAATGACCAACTTGGCTGCCAATCCGCCACTCGTCGGAATCATCATGGGCTCGCAGAGCGATTGGCCCACAATGCGCGCGGCGGCCACTTTGCTCGAAGAGTTTGGCGTCGCTAACGAGGCGCGTATCGTCTCGGCCCATCGCACACCCGAGCGGATGTTCGACTACGCCAAGAGTGTCGCCGACCGAGGTCTGCATGTGATAATCGCCGGGGCCGGTGGAGCCGCTCACCTGCCCGGCATGGTCGCGTCGCTGACGCGGCTTCCGGTGCTGGGTGTGCCGGTCGAGAGCCATGCGATGGGAGGGCTCGACTCGCTCTTGTCGATTGCGCAGATGCCAGGCGGTGTGCCGGTCGGTACGCTGGCCATTGGCACCAGCGGCGCGAAGAATGCCGCGCTGCTGGCGGTGAGGATTCTTGCCCTCAACGACGTGGCGCTTGCCGAGCGGCTCGACGATTTTATCGCGAGCCAAACCGATCGCGTCGCCGACGAGCCTTCGGAAGACTCGTTGTAGCCACCGTCTGACGGTGGTGGCTGCGTTTATGACACCCCGTCGCACCAACCCGGTTGCGGGGTATCGTAGATCGTTGGCTCGGGAGTCTGCCCACGCAACCGCTCAATCGATTCAGCCGCCGCGGCGACTCGCGCGCGCGTCGCCAAGAATTCAATCGCGAGCCAACACTCCCACGACTCGCCCCCGGCGAGCGGAATCACGCGGCCTTGTTGCTGCTCGAAAGTTTTCGGATTCGGATAATTCGTCGCCGGTTCGATGCCCGCCACATAGCCATCGCTCTCGGCGATGGGGTTCTTCCAAAACGAAAAACAAGGCAAACTGCGATTGTCGTAAGACAGTTCTAGGCCCCGGTCGCGAGCGGCGTCAGCCAACAGCACCGACGCCGTGCCATCGTTGTCGTACGAGTCCATGAAGAAGACCTGCTCGGCCGCCCCTGGAGCGGGCCCCGGCATCGAGGGCCAACTCGCAATGCCCGCAGCCGCCGCCGGAGTACGAGGGACAACGGTCCGGGGCGCGGCGATAAGCTCGGTTCCCGCGCCGAGCAATGGCAGGCCAATATTGATGTGATATAGCAGTTGCGCCGTCGCCGGTGTTGCCAGCAGGTTAGTGATTCGATCGCCAACCCCGAATCCCAACTTCGACCGTTCGAGCGTGATCGTGGTGGTGAGCTGCAAATTGCTGATCAAATAGCGAGTTTCGCTGACGACCCCTGAGATCACGACCGTACCGGCCACTTCGTCGA
Organism: Pirellulales bacterium; assembly: GCA_041737535.1. Lineage (GTDB taxonomy): Bacteria > Planctomycetota > Planctomycetia > Pirellulales > Lacipirellulaceae > JBGSWC01. The sequence goes on from JBGSRO010000192.1 coordinate 9,783, forward strand.
TGGCGATAGTCACGTCGCTCGCCGGGCGATTGGCGATGCGGCCATGCAGTCCGTAACGCAACTGACCATTGTCGGCGAACTCGGGCGCGCCGTTGCTTTCGAGTCCGCACCGCACCAGCAGCTCATCGAACCCATCGAGCCATCCGAGCCCGGAAGGTTCCCCGATATTGACGAATGCAGGATGCACCGGACCAGCGACCGGCGACTGCCAGCCGATGCGAACCCCGTCAACAACCATTTGTCGGATGCCCATCCCTCGCGTCGGTACGATCTGTAGCTGAGTGCCGCCGCAGGTGACGTCGAGCACGTCGACCCCGCCGGATAGCCCGCCACTCAGCCGATGGGCGACGACCCGGCAATCGCCTTCGCCAAAAACCCCCTGTGACTGGAACGGCTCGCTCGAACCGTATAAACTCCATGATCTAGCAGCCATTGTTGCTCCTGCGAATGAGGCACATGCGGGAAGAAAAGTGGGTTGCTCGCGGCAATGAAAATCGACCTAGTCAACTTCGACCCGATGCGGGCCGAGACTTTCTTCATTCGTTTCTGGGGACTCAAGCAATGATGCAGAATATTGTTGATGGCGGCAACGTGGGCAAGGTGCTCGATCGGGCGCTCGACGCGGGCGAAGGCTTGTTGAGACTGTCGCCCACCTGGGTGCCACGCAGCTTTTTGCATCCGGGCAAACGGATTCGGCTTCACCCCAGCGACTACTACTCTTACGGTGCCGAGCGCGGCGGCATCGACGAGCGTTGGTTCGCGAGCACGACCGACGCCGCCAACGAAGGTCGCGTTTGGCACGAGGGGCAAAGCTTCGTGCTGTTCGAGGGCCAGCACTTCCAGCTCAAAGACGCCGTCTCCGAAGCGGGCAAGCGAATGATTGGCGAGTCGATGTTTGGCGAGTATCAGCGCTGGCCCGTCTACTCGAAGTTCTTCGACAACATGGGGCCAATCCCTCATCACATGCACCAGAGTTTCGAAGATGCCAAACTGGTCGGCCAAGAAGGCAAACCCGAGAGCTATTACTTCGCTCCGCAGTACAACAATTGCGACAATAATTTCCCCTACACGTTCATGGGACTCGAACCGGGCACGACAAAAGACCAAGTGCGCAAGTGCATCGAGAACTGGAACAACGGTGAAAATGGCATTCTCGATCTCTCGAAAGCCTATCGGCTGAAGCGCGGAAGCGGGTGGTTGATCCCGCCCGGTGTGCTCCACGCTCCCGGTTCGCTGTGTACTTATGAGCCACAGTGGGGAAGCGATGTGTTCGGCATGTATCAAAACATCGTCGAGGGGCGTTACGTCCCTTGGTCGCTGCTCGTGAAAGACATGCCCGCCGACAAACACCAAGACATCGACTTCATCGTTGGCCAGCTCGATTGGGAGAAGAACGTCGACCCCAACTTCAAGGCCAACAACTACCTCGAACCGATCACGGCCAACTCGGGCGACGGTTGGAGCGACGACTGGATTGTCTACGGACTCGTCGACGGCAAGCAACTCTTCTCTAGCAAGCGGCTTACCCTCCAGCCCGGAGCGAAATGCACGCTTCGCGATCCCGGCGCAAGTGGCTGGATCACCGTCCAAGGCAAAGGCCGAATGGGCAAGCTGTCGCTGCAAACGGCGACGATGATTCGCTTCGGTGCCGAAACCGACGACGAAGTGTTCATCAGCTACGAAGCCGCCACACGGGGTATCGAAATCGAAAATACTGGCAACGAACCACTCGAAGGTCTGCGGTATTTTGGTCCCGATACGTTCGACAGCGTGCCCAATGTCGGTGATGCGACGTAGCAACGCAAAGTGTGCCACTGGCTCTGCCAGTGAGATTCGGTGGCGACGCGTCAGTACAAGCAGCGCTGACTAAGCCACTGGCATACCGCAATTCTTCGAACTAGGAATCTCATGACTCACAAGAAACCAAAACTCCACAACGCCATGTGGCCCGGACTTGTTGGCAAGGGAACCGATCCCGGCCAAGAGCCATCGCTGAGCCTCGACTCGATGCTCCAGCTAACGGCCGCGGCCGAGGTCGATGGCCAAAAATTCGATGGCATCGACTACTTTTTGTTTCATCCCCACACCGACCCGGCCGCCAGCGACGACGACCTGCGCGCGATTGCCGACAAGGTCGAGAGCTACGGTTTTGCCATCGGTTCGCTCGTTGCGCCGATTTGGCCCGGTACCGTTGGCGATTCGGCGATGGGCGACGCGACCGCGCGCGGCAAATTCCTCGATGCCGTAAAGGTCGCTTGTCGCATCGCCAAGGTTTTCAACGACCACGGCGTTCGCAAGTATGGCGTCATTCGTATCGACTCGGCCGAGTTTGGCGTCGACAAGTGGCGCGAAGACCCGGCGGCCAACACCAAGCAAATCGCCGCCACATTCCGCGAGGCGGCCAAAATCGCCGCCGACCACGGCGAGCGACTCGCCGCCGAGGGCGAAATCTGTTGGGCCGGCATGCACAGTTGGCGCGACATGCTCGACCTGCTCGAAGCGGTCGGCATGCCCGAGGTCGTTGGCTTCCAAGCCGACCTCGCTCACACCTATCTCTATCTCATGGGCTACAACGCCCCCGAACACGCGCTGCTGAAAGAAGGCTACAGCGACGACGAGTTCTATGCCGCCTACGAGCAAATGGTCGAAAAGCTCAGGCCGTGGACCATCGACTTTCACGTCGCCCAAAACGATGGCCAAGTCCACGGCGCCGGGGCCCACGACAAGACCGGCAAACACTGCCCCGCCGACGACCCCAATGGCAAGCTCGACATGGTTCGCTGTGCCGGCTACTGGCTCAAAGACGCTCCATCGCGAGGCATCGAACACATCTGCTGGGACGGCTGCATGTTCCCCAATGCCACACTCGAAATGCCCCAGACTTGGAACAACATTCTCGATGTCATGATTAAAGTCCGCGACACTCATGGATGGGACTAAACCACAAAGGCGAGCCGGTGACGATAGTCACCGGAGTATCGATTTGTGGCAAACTCCGGTGACTTACGTCACCGGCTCGCCAAAACAACGAAATGGAGACAAAAATGTCAAAACCACTACGTATCGGCATGATCGGTTGCGGCTTCATGGGCCGTGCTCACTCGAACGCTTACAATCGCGTGAGCAACTTTTTCGAGTTGCCCTATCACCCCGTGTTGCAAGTCGCCTGTGCGCGAAACGCCGAAGCGGCACAGAAGTTTGCCGACATGTGGGGCTATGCGTCGGTCGAAACCGACTGGCAGGCGGTCATCGCCCGCGACGATGTCGACGCGGTCGATATTTGCCTGCCCAACAATTTGCACAAAGAGGTCGCTATTGCCGCCGCTGAGGCTGGCAAAATCATTCTGTGTGAAAAGCCGCTGTCGATGAACGTCGCCGATGGCGAGGCGATGTGCGAAGCGGTCGACAAGGCGGGGGTCGCCAACATCGTGTGGTACAACTACCGCCGCGTGCCGGCCGTGACGCTCGCTAAGCGGCTGATCGACGAAGGCAAACTGGGCCGCATCTTCCATTACCGGGCCAACTTCCTGCAAGACTGGACCATCGCCGAAGACCTGCCTCAAGGGGGCACCGCCCTGTGGCGACTCGACGCTGCTGCGGCCGGTTCGGGAGTCACCGGCGACCTGCTGGCCCACTGCATCGACACGGCCCTGTGGCTCAACGGCCCCGTGGCCGACGTCACGGCCATGACCGAGACGTTTGTCAAAGAACGCATGCACAATCTCACTGGCAAAAAAGAGAAGGTCGAAATCGACGACGCATGCAGCTTCCTGTGTCACTTCGCCAACGGTTCGCTTGGCTTGTTCGAGTCGACTCGCTACGCTCGGGGTCACAAGGCACTCTACACCTTCGAGATCAACGGCGAACACGCCTCGATCAAGTGGGACCTGCACGACTGCCACCGACTCGAGTACTTCGACCATGGCGACGAAAGTCGACTCCGCGGCTGGCGTTCGATCCACGTCACTGACCACGGTGGCGGACACCCCTACATGGACAAATGGTGGGTGCCGGGATTGCAAATTGGTTACGAACACAGCTTCGTCCATCAGGTGGCCGATTTCCTGCAAAGCCTCGATGGCGGTGAACCAGCCGGCCCGACGTTCCGCGACGCGCTCGAGACCCAAAAGGTCTGCGACGCGGTGCTTGATAGTGCGAAGAGTCGGGCTTGGGCGAAAGTTTAGAGGGCAATCAGTCGTTAACTTAGGCGTAGCCGAAGTGGCAACACTTCGGAGCGTCACTCGTTGGATTCCGAACTCTTGCGAGTCCGGCTACGAAGCCACCCATGGCATCGCCATGTAGCCGAAGTGGCAACACTTCGGAGCGTCACTCGTTGGCTTCCGAACTCTTGCGAGTCCGGCTACGAAGCCACACGTGGCATCGCCATGTAGCCGAAGTGGCAACACGTCGGAACGTCACTCGTCGGATTCCGAACTCTTGCGAGTCCGGCTACGAAGTCACCCGTCGCATCGCCATGTAGCCGAAGTGGCAACACTTCGGAGCGTCACTCGTCGGATTCCGAACTCTTACGAGTCCGGCTACGAAGTCACCCGTCGCATCGCCATGTAGCCGAAGTGGCAACACTTCAGAGCGTCACTCGTTGGCTTCCGAACTCTTGCGAGTCCGGCTACGAATTTGTCCCGGTTCGCCACTTTTCCGTGCCGCGCAAATCACACGTGTTGTCTGCTCGCATTTGACGGCGACTCCGATTAGCATGAATTTTTGGAAGTTCACTTGGCGTCGAACGCAGAGGGCAAGACACGATGTTCCAAATCTGGCGTTTTGGCTTGGTGTTGCTGTATGGTGGCGTGAGCTGCACGGTGCTTGCTGAGCCCCCCAGCTTGTCGGGCATTTATCCGCACCTCGCCATGTTCAACGAGCAGGGAGAATGCGGCACGGGTGCGGTTGTGCCCTGGGCTGGGCAACTGTGGGTCGTGACTTACGCTCCCCACGAGCCTCACGGTTCCGACGACAAACTCTACTCGATTTCGCCTGAGCTGTCGCAAACCATTCACCCCGAGTCGATTGGCGGCACACCTGCCAATCGGCTCATTCATCTGCCGTCGCAGCAACTGTTTATCGGCCCCTACGCCATCGACGCGCGCGGCCAGGTGCGGGCCGTTCCCTACTCGCGGATGTTCGGCAGGCCAACAGCAACAGCGCTCCACCTCTTCGATTCGGCCAACAAGGTCGTTTATGCAACTATGGAAGAGGGGATCTACGAACTTGATGTCAACTCGCTTGAAGTGACAGAATTGTGGGGAGACGAAATGAACCCCCACAGCGCTCGCAAAGCGAACCTGCCCGGCTACCACGGCAAGGGGTTTTATTCGGGACAGAGTCTTTATGTTTACGCCAACAATGGCGAACGCGGTGCCGTCGCCAAGAGCGATCCCACAACGCCGTCGGGTGTATTGGCCGAGTGGGATGGCAAGCGCGACACCTGGACGGTTGTGCGTCGCAATCAGTTTACCGAAGTCACCGGTCCTGGCGGCATAACGGGCAACTCGACCCCAGCATCCGACCCTATCTGGGCAGTTGGCTGGGACGCAAAATCGCTGCTCTTGGGTGTCCGAGCTGCCGGGTCGGGCTGGTCGTTCTATCGTTTGCCAAAAGGCTCGCACAGCTATGACGGTGCGCACGGTTGGAACACAGAGTGGCCGCGTATTCGTGACATTGGCGAACGCGATTTTCTGATGACCATGCATGGCACGTTTTGGCGGTTTCCACCCACATTCGCTCCGGGCCAAACGGCCGGGATCGTGGCTCGATCGAATTATCTGAAAGTCGTGGGCGACTTTTGTCGCTGGAACGATCGCCTAGTGCTGGGCTGCGACGACACAGCACGGAATGAGTTCTTGAACAAACGTCGCGCCAAGGGCGAAATCGCAGCACCGCAGTCACAGTCGAATCTGTGGTTTGTCGAACCAGAAAGACTCGACCAGTTGGGTCCAGCCCTTGGCCGGGGGGCTGTGTGGGCCAACGAAGATTTGGTCGCGGGAAGCGTCTCGGATCCGTTCTTGTTTGCCGGTTACGACATACGCAGCTTACAACTTGCGCATCACGGCTCGCGGAATGTGCGTGTTGCACTCGATATCGACCGCGACGGAACCGGCGATTGGCAACCGCTCGACGAACTTGCCATCGAACCATCGCGATTGCACACCATCGAATTTGCTGCGGAGCAGACGGGCTGCTGGGTCCGTTTGCGAACTATGAGCGACGCGAAAAGTCTCACTGCGCTGTTTAGCTTTCGCAACATCGACCAACGCGCAGCCCAAGCCACCGACTTGTTTCATGGGCTGGCTCGCCTCGGAGACAAAATAGTGGGGGGCGTCATTCGAGCGCGCAGCGGTAACCAGCGAACATTGTCGCTCGCCGCAGTCGACTATTTGAACAACGACATCGGCTACTACGAACTCGACGCTGAACTGCAGCTTCGACGGATCGACGACGAACAGTTGCACAAGTACACCAAGCAACACTCAGAGATTCCCGCCGCAGTACTTACGGTCGACAAGGGGTCGATTTTATTTGTCGACGACGCGGGCCACCGCTGGCGACTGCCAAAGGGAGCCCGCGCACTCGATGCACACCCATTGGGCGAATATCGAGTTGCTCGCGAAGTGGCAACCGAACGCGATCTGTTTAACGCCCATGGCACGTTCTACGAACTGCCGGCAGACAATGCGGGAGGGTTCGCCAAGGTGCGTCCGGTCGCTACGCACAACCGATTGATTCATGACTACTGCTCGTTTCGCGGGCTGCTGGTGTTGAGTGGTGTCGCCGAGGGGGCGAGCCGCGAAAATCCGCACATCATTGTTTCCGACGATAGCCTTGCCGCCCTGTGGGTCGGAGCGATCGACGATGTTTGGCAACTGGGCAAGCCACGCGGTATCGGCGGGCCATGGTGCAACACGAAGGTCGCTGCCAATACCCCTTCAGACGCTTATCTGATGACCGGTTACGATCGTAAGCGACTCGAAATTTCGACCACTAGCGACCAGGCAATTGGTGTGACGGCCCAAGTCGATCTGCTCGGAAACGGAACCTGGGTCAACTACGATCACTTCGAAGTGGCGAGCGACTCCACGGTGCGGCACACCTTCTCCGAAGGCTTCTCGGCCTACTGGATTCGCTTTGTCGCCAACCGCGATGCAACACTGACGACGATCCTGACCTACGAATAACTCGGTGGCATCAACGAAAGTTTGCACAGTGGTGGACTCACTACTTCGCGACTCCGACGAGGCGCAGCTCGACGGCACAGTCGCGAGACTGCCAAAGTTAAGCGGGATTCATTTTTTAGTCTTGACATTGTGCTCTTGGCGCTCGCCGCGTCGTGGCGGTTAATTCTCTTTGTTATCCAATAAAACTCTCGACTGCGGTTGTGATGGTTTGCGCGCACTGTCGGGTGCCATGTCGCAATTAGCGAGTTAATTCTTGCTTCGTTCTGAAGTCTGCGCGGATTTGCTCGTGAATCGCCTCGACCGATTGGCTGGCGTCGATGACGCAAATGACGGTGGGGTCACGTTTGGCTTCGGCCAGAAAACCATCGCGGAGCCGCTGTCGAAAGGGGTCGCCGCGCGATTCCATGCGGTCGCGCGTCGGTCCCATTCGCTGGTTCGCCAGTGCGACTGGCAGGTCGAGCAGATAGACGCGATTGGGGACGACACCAGCGATGGTCACCGCGCCGACGGTTCGCACGTCGTCGACCACCAGCCCACCGGCGTAGGCCTGATAGACGATGTTCGCCAGCAAATAGCGATCGCTCACCACGACATCGCCGCGCGCGAGCGCGGGGCGGATGACTTGTTCGACGAGTTGCGCCCGGGCCGCCATGTAGAGCAGCATTTCCGCACGAGGGGCGATTGGCGTTGCGTCGTCGTGGGTCAGCAAGATCTCGCGAAGCCGCTCGCCCAGCGGTGTGCTGCCCGGATCGCGGCACGTGACAACGCGATGCCCCTCGCTTTCGAGCCACTCGACGAGCAGCCGCAGTTGCGTTGATTTTCCGACACCATCGATGCCGTCGAGTGTGAGAAACATGGTGCGTGGGCTGCTGAGTTGCTAGACACGCCACCATAGTATCGCGACTCACCAAACGAACGAACCCCGCGACCACGAATTCGGCTGGTCGGGGGTTCGAGATGTCGAGTTCGCGAGGCTCTGTGATTATTGTCGCTGCGTCGTCCAAGCGGCCCGCGTATCGGACGGTTGCCGCTGCAACGGTTGTTCATAAGACGCAGGGCTTACTGTCCCTCCCGCTGTGGAATAGTTGCTGCTTGCCGACGAGGTCGGCGGCTGGCTCGGCGGCTGCATTTCGTAGCCGACTTGCATAATGGCTTGCGACTGTCCCGGCAACACTGCTGGTGGCCGGGGCAATTGCGACGCGCCGTCGCTCATACCGGGCATGATGACCTCGGGGCCAGCGGGAGTCGGTTGCTGTTCGGTTTCATAGAACTCGCCCGTCGTAACTCCGAACATCCCGCCATCCGCCTGAGCGTGGGGCCCACGGCTGATGACGCTCGGCCGGGTGTAGCCATAGTCGAGATACATGCTGGCGTCACGCTCACGAGCCGACCGCAGGGCGTCGAAATAGGCCTTGCCGGGCCAAGGACCTTCGGCGAGGAAGACCCCGTTGTAGTCGAGCAGCGAACCTTTCCGGAAATGGACTTCGATAATCGACAGATTGTAATCGATCAGCGAGCGATAGTACGCCGACTCGGCATCGGCCCGTCGGCGTTGCGATTCGAGCAAACGGTCAATGTTATTGTTGTTTGCTCCACCGATGCCCTTTGCAACGAGCAAATCGAAGGACTCCACCTCTTTTATCGACGCGACGCGTCGGTTGAAGTTGGTTTCGGTCACCACATAGTTGCCGGCGAGGTCGCGAACCGCATCGCCCAATTGGTGCGATACTTCGAGTTCGAGGTCTTGCAGAATGGCGCGTTCGCGAGCGAGTAACAACTGCACGTGGCGGACGGTATCCATCTGTCGTCGGAAGCCGATCGGCACCGAAAGCTGCAGACCGAGTTCCCATTCTTGATAGTTGCCGCCGGTGAGTGTCTCGAAGGCACTCGACCCTTCCGCGAACGGGGGAATCCCGGTGTCGTCGATCAGCTCGTCCCCCGCACCAAACCACCGGTAGCGACCGATTGCATCGAGACGTGGCAGCAAGTGATTGCGGGCCCCGATGAGTTCGAGTTCACGGCGTTTGACTTGCCACTTTTGTTTGCGGACTTCGACGCGGCGAACGATGGCTTCGCCGTGGACGCTGGCCCAGTCGAAGTCGACCGGTGCGGTGGTCGGTTCGTCGATGGGACGAATCAGCCGGCCGTCGCTGACCGAGAGGCCCATGATGTAGCGCAATCGATTTTCGGCACGATAGAGTGCCGTGAGGCCTTGTTCAACTTGCGCGCGAAATTGGTAGTATTGGGCTCGAACTTGGGCTTCATCGCCGGCGGCGCCACCCGATTGTCCGACGCGTGCCCTTTCGTTGACATTCTTCCACGTTTTGAGCGCACTGTCGCGGCCATACTTGCGTGCTTCGAGATCGCGATAGGCAAAGTAGAGTTCCCAGTACGACTGTTCGACGTCGCGCATCAAGTTGCGAACGCCCCCCTCGAAGTCGGCGAGCGTCAGGTCGGTCCGAATGCGGGCGATCATCACACCGTCGAAGCTGTTTTGCTGGTTCGAGGCGTATTGCTCGAACGAGTAAGGGCCAGCAATGCGGTTGTACTGCGCACCGCGGCCTTGCAATAATGGTTGGGAAAAGAATGTCTCGAAGCTCGTTTCCCAATCGCTGGGCGCGGCCCGGTTGGTGTTGTTGTTTTGGTCGTAGTCGGTGATGTTGCGAACGCCCCACTGACCACCAGTCGCGGCCGTCTTGGAGATGCTGGTGTTGAAGGCACCCAAATCTTGCTGGAACTGAGGTGCGAGAAATCCGGCAAATGCACCGGCAATGTTGACCGGGCGATCATTCTTCTGCCAAGTGATACTAGAGTTGAGCTGTGCATCGAACGCGGCTAGTGCCGATTCGACACCTTGACCGTCGAACTGCGAGCCATAGCTGGCCCCGTTCCCCGTTTCGACAAGCGCCGGGTCGAAGGTCGTGGTGACCGACGCCGAGTTGACGATCGTTCGCGAGAGGGTCTCGGGCGCATTGCTAGCAATCCGGCCACCCAGTTGGCGCATCACTTGGCTGTTACAGAGCGTGATGCGAGTCGCCTCTTCGAGTGTGAGGTCCCACATCTCGTAGTTTTCGTTGTTGCGCAGCGTGAGCGGTGGCAAAGCGCCGGTTACTTCGTCGAGCGTCGGGTGTTCGACGTCGGGATACTCGATGTCAGTCGCCACGTCGACGTAGTGCGAGAGGTCGCCATCTTCCATGAAATAGAAGGGCTGCTGAGGATGGCACCCGGTGGCCAGCATCACCATGGCCAATAACACGCACAAGAGCTCGCGGTTTTCGCGTTTCATGACGTTGCTTTCCTGACTTCAGAGGGCTTCTCAGTTGTCGAATGCGTGACCAGTCATCCCGGACATGGCTTTCGACATCGTTGTGGTTTTTCGGTTCGCGACCCGTTGGCCGCCATCCCCCCCGGGACTCAGGCACTCTTTTGAGAGGTTGCGCACGAAGCGCATCCGCCCGCCAGAATACTCAGCACAACTGATATCGACCCCCCAATCGTTAAACTTTGACAAATCGTTAGAAACCGATCATGGTAATTTTGCTGGCATTGCTAGCGCATGTTGCTGTTCAAGCTCAATCCGTTCGGCTACCATTATCTCAAACGGGCGACTCAGGGCGGAAAACACACGCCGACGGAGCTACCGAGAAACGAATGATTTACCGAAAAATTGACCGCGAATTCCGGCTAGCACCGCCGCCGAGCGCGTTCACGTTGGTCGAACTGCTGGTGGTGATTGCCATCATTGGCATTCTGGTAGCGCTTTTGCTGCCGGCCGTTCAAGCCGCCCGTGAAGCGGCGCGCCGGGTGCAGTGCCAGAACAACATGAAGCAAATTGGCATCGCCTGTCTGAACTTTCACGACTCGCGAAAGTTCTATCCGCCAGGAATTTGCGTCCCGGTCAGTTCACAATCGGGCAGCATCTTTCCGAGCAGTTGTCCCGGCGGGAAGGCCGACGGTTGCCCGCCGCAACCGATCGAAGGTAAGTGGGGATCGTGGATGACGTGGATTTTGCCCTACATCGAGCAGAATACGGTATACGACAAATTCGATCTATCGGTCCGTGAGTATCCCAACGTGACTGGCATCAATTCGCCCGGAGCGACTGTCATTGAGGGCTACCTCTGCCCCAGCGACGTGATCCTGCCGCCGACGGTCAAATACAGCAGCAATTACTACTTCGGTGCGAACAGCTACTTCGCAAATGCCGGAACCAAAGCGTGGCCCGTAGCCCAAGCAACGTTCGACGGTGTGATGTTTTACAATAGCAAAGTCGCAATTCGCAAAATCACCGATGGCACGAGCAACACGTTGCTCGCCGGCGAACGCTTCAGTAGCGATCCGACCTGGAACCAATCGACGCCGCTCACCGATTTTCGCGGTTGGGCGTGGACCAATTACAATTCGGGACAAGACAATCTCGCCGACACAAACTGGCCCATCAACTCGCAGATGGCCCAAATTGGCGTTTCCAGCCGGAAGACGAATTTTGGAAGCGGTCATCCGGGCGGTGCGAACTTCGTGATGTGCGATGGCTCAGTCCAATACCTGACTCTCGATAGCAGCCAAGACCTCGTCAATCTCCAGCGACTTTCGATGCGTGCCGATGGCAACATCGCCGACCTGAATCTTTGAACGCATTTGCTGTCGCCGTCCAATCTACGTAGATCGCTCGCATGAAGAAGTTGTGCTTTCTCATCATAGCTCCTGTGTTTGTGCTCTTTGCTGGTTGTATGGGCGAGTCCCCTCCACCCATCGTCGAGGCACGTGGCGTCGTGACGCTCAATGGTGCGCCGTTACCCAATGCCCAGGTGCGATTTATTCCGCAAATTGATTTTGGCCCCGAGTTTATCGCGACCGGCGTGACCGACGACGAGGGCAATTATCAGTTGCAATGCAGCGGGCAACCGGGTGCTTGCCAGGCCAACAGCATCGTCACCGTGACCGAAGCCGACATCCCAGTCGAGCTGCAAAGCGAGAGCAAACAACGCGAACTGAGCGTCTATCTTCGCTCGCTCAAGAACCGTCCCATTCCCCGCTCCTACGGTAGCCCTGCGAGCACCTCGCTGAATGTGACTGTCGAAGCGGGCAAACCAGAATACGTTCTCGATTTGGAGCGTTAGTTCGACCTCGGATTGCACGTCGAATGAACAAGGGTCGCAGCAAGAAACCGCGACCGCCGGCAGTCGCTGAGCATCGTTCCCTCGCGTTCTCGACCCGTCACTTCGGCGTTTCTTCGTCGACGCGCCGAGCAGCGGTGGTCGCCATTTGGACGACAACATAGGCGACCAGTGCCCACCCGGTCACCGTCAACGAAACGGGCAGCTCGGCCTTTCCAATGCCCGGCACCGGGGCGAGAAAAAACTCCCATCCGCAGGCAAAATGCAATGCCCATAGCCCCACGCCAACGATCATGCTGACAATCGCTGGTCGTCCACTTGTCGGCGGCCCATAGATTCCCATGAGTAGCGGCACCAACAGTCCTACCATCGTCAGCGCATACGATTCTTCGAGTAATTCGTAAGCACTCGATCCGAAGAGCGCTAACATCACGCTACACGAGGAAATCAGCAAGACGGCGATACGGTTGCTGCGTAATGAATCGGTCCAGCCCAAACGTGGAAACACGTTCTGGGCGAGCACGCTCGCGGGCGAGAGAATCGCGCTGTCGATGGTCGAAAGTATGGCCGAGAGTAGCGTCACAATGAACACCACCGCCACTGCGGGGTGCAAAAACAGACTCGCCAGCGCGGGCAGGATTTTGAGTTTTGTTTCTTCGGGAAATATCAAATTGCCCGCTAACGCCAGCCCCAAAGGAATGGCCCCAAACAACAGATACATGACCCCGGCAATCGCACAGGCCCAGATTGCCGTTCGATCGCTCCTGGCAGAAAAAATCCGTTGCATCAAATCCTGCACAGGCAAGTTGCCCAAAGCACCAATCGCAAACACGCCGAGCCAACCGAAAAATACTTTCAAGTCGGATGTCGGCACTAAGACCAACTTGTCGGGATCCGTTTCGGTAGCCAACCTCGCAACTCCCGCTGCCGTGCTCCCATTCCCCAATTCGCCAAGCACCACGACAGCCATCACCACCAGCCCGACCAGCAATAGCACGACTTGGAGAGCGTCGGTGAGCGTCACGCTCCACATGCCGCCGAGCAGCGTGTAGCCCGTCCCGACAATCGCGACAACCAAAATGCCGACGACCATTGGCAAGCCAAAGTAGAGCTCGAGTACCTCGGCCATCGCGGTAAACTGGGCCGCGATCCAGCCAAAGTAGCTCGGCACCAGAATGAATGCAGCAGTCAGCTCAGCCGACGCGCTGAACTTGATCCGAAAAAAGTCGGGTACGGTCAAGATCTTCATCCGCCACATGGGACCGGCCACGAGCAGCGCCGCGAGCAGTAAGCAAGTCCCCGCACCGAGGGGATCGAGCGCAGCGCGGCGCAACCCACCGGCTCGCACTTCGTCGGCCACCGTGAGCAGAGTTCCCGCCCCAAACCATGTGGCGAGCAGCGTCATCCACGCCAGCGACAAAGGCAATCGCCGCCCCGCCACAATAAAGTCTTCGGCGCTGGTGACTTGCCGCGCGGCGTAGAAACCGATGGCGTACATCACGGCGACATACACAACAATCGAAACACCGAGTAGCCATTGCTGAGCCGGGTCGATTGCCATTCGCGAACGTCCTGATGAAGCGATAAATGGGCCGATGAAGACCCAAGGTTAATGCAGCGGTCGGCAGTCGCTGCGAACTTTCGTACGGTGGTGGACCGCGGAAAAATGAATCTCACAGGGGGTCTGAAAGCGGGAAAAAAGAGCGCAGCGAAGGCAGCAATGACAGCAGCGGTGGAATGAGGCGGCTATCGGGACACTCGTTTTCACGCGGAATCGGGCTGCACACGAAGCAGGCAATTGAATACCAATGCGAAAACCCCCACAAACGAGCCGTTTTGCAGAGGTTTCTCCAGTGCGCTCGGCAAGATTCGAACTTGCAACCCCCGGTTTCGAAGACCGGTGCTCTATCCGATTGAGCTACGAACGCCTCGTCTCCCTATTTTAATGGAATGCGATAGCCATTGGCGAGGCCCGGCCCAGCTTTCTTTGGTTCTTGAACCAACGGGTTCGCGGGGACGTTTTCGTATCGCACGTTTTTGGTAAGGTAGAGATCGCATCGTCAAACCCCCGACAGCGAAATCGAGCGATATGCCCACTTCCGAGCGAAAATACGTCACCCAACTCGGCCACAACGAGCCGGTGCAGCAGACTTTCTTGGCCTGCGACAAGAACCTCCGCCCCAATCGCAACGGGAACTTCTATCTGCAAATGAGGTTGGCCGATCGGAGTGGGTCGATCGACGCGCGACTTTGGAATGCCAGCGAGAAAGACTACAAGGGCTTCGAGAATGGCGACTATGTGATGATCGACGGCAGCACCCAACTCTTCCAGGGGAACATGCAGCTCATCATCAACAGCATTCGCAAGGCTCGTCCCGATGAGGTCGACGAAAGCGACTTCATGACTCGCCAGCCCGAAGAAATCGACCGCTTCGCCAAGCGGCTTCAAGAACTGTTGCGGGGGATGCAATCGGCACCGCTGCGGAACTTAGCCGAGTGTTTCTTGATGGACGAGTCGTTCATGGCCAAATTCACCAGCGCTCCGGCTGGCATGAAGAACCACCACGCTTACGCCGGTGGGCTTGTCGAACACGTTGTCGGTGTGATGGAGCTAGTCAAGCTGGTCGCGCCGCGCTATCCGGTGCTCGCTGCCGACAAGTTATTGATGGGGGCGTTTTTGCACGACATGTCGAAGGTCGATGAGTTGTCGTACGATCGCGACATCAGCTACACCGACGAGGGGCAGATGCTCGGTCACATGGTGATGGCAATCACCCTGCTCGACGAAAAAATTCGTGAAGCGGTGAAGCTTGGCGGCGAGTCGTTTCCGCCGACGCTGGCGATGGAACTCAAACACATGATCATCAGCCACCACGGCGAATATGCCTACGGCAGCAGCAAGCTGCCGATGACGCTCGAAGCGGTGGCGCTCAACTTGCTCGATAACATCGACGCTAAAATGGCGAGCTTCGGCCGCCTGATCGCCGACTGCCCAAACAGCGATAGCAACTGGACACAATACTTCCCGAATATCGAGCGGAAGTTGTGGAAAGGCGATGTGTCGGGGTCAGGCCAGGCGAAATAGCTGGCTGGGGTCCAACAAGGGTGGCTGCGGTGCCGAGGCGATTGATTCGCGATCGGCCCTAAGTTTTTTTGCCATCACCATGCTAGGATGGGCGTCGCGACTCGCTCTGTGGGGCGAGCCTCCGATCCGGAAGTGACCAAAGGCATGGGCCTGAAGACGCCTGTACCGAGTCGTTCGCTCTCATTTTTTTGGAGACCTACGGATGGGACACCCTTTTTCTGCCGAAGCGCAACTGCGTTCGATTAAGCGCGTGCTGGCCGAACTTCGCGACCCCCTCGACATGAATGTTTCGGTGCAATTGTGGGACGGCAGCGTCGTTCCACTCGGAAACGAGGTCGACGGAAAATACACCATCGCCGTCTCCGGCGCGGGAGTCGTTGGTGCGCTCCTGCGACGACCTACGCTCGAAACGCTCGCGCGGCTCTATGCCACCGGTCACGTTTCATTTGAAGGAGCCGATCTGATCGAGTTCTCGTCGGCGATGAAGACGGGGCGATCGAACAGCCAGCGGCTTAAACAGATCAGCAAGACGATGCTGGCGAAATCGGCGTTGCCGTTTCTGTTCGCCCGGACACGTGACTCGGAGGTGAGCAGCGATTTCCGGGATGACTTGGTGGGACGCGTCGAGCGGCGACGAAATAACAAAGACTACGTGCAATTTCATTACGACGTCAGCAATGAGTTCTATGAGCTGTTTCTCGACAAAGAGATGGTCTACACGTGTGCCTACTTCAAGGATCCCAACAACTCGCTCGAACAGGCACAACAAGACAAGCTCGACATGATCTGTCGAAAGCTACGACTCAACCCGGGTGATCGAATGCTCGACATCGGCTGCGGTTGGGGGGCACTCATCTGTCACGCCGCCCAGAATTACGGCGCCAAGACGCACGGCATCACGCTTTCTCAGCAGCAGCACGACTACACAAGGGCAAAGATCGATCGACTCGGGCTCGCCGATCGAGTGAGTGTGTCAATCTGCGACTACGCAGACCACCAAGGCTCATACGACAAAGTCTGTAGCGTCGGCATGTCCGAGCACATTGGTGTGGCGAATTACCCTCGCTACTTCGACAAGATCAACTCGCTGCTGCGCGACCGGGGTATCGTGCTGAATCACGCGATCGCGCGTCGCGCGAAGAACTCGCGGCGTTCGGGCCGACGCATCCGCCCCGAGCGCAAGCTGTTGCTCAAGTACATTTTCCCGGGCTCCGAGCTGACACCGGTGGGGATGACGACCGATTTCCTCGAAAAAAGCGGTTTCGAGATTCAAGATATTGAGTCGTGGCGCGAGCACTACGCAATAACGACGAGGCACTGGTGCCAACGTCTGAGTGCCAACAAGGAGGCCGCCATCCGGCTCGTTGGACCCGAGCGGTATCGTTTGTGGGTCGCCTACCTCGCCGGTGCCGCCGGTGGGTTCGAGGCGGGTTCAATCAAACTGTTCCAGGTGGTTGCCACCAAACACGCTTCAAAAGGTCTCTCTGGCATGCCACCGACTCGCGATGACCTGTATCGCCCCGCTTGAAATCGCCGCCACGCTGACCCCCTATTGAACCACTTCGACAAAGACCGACCGCCTTGTCGCAGGGACGCGCCCTCGTTCGCGTGACCCGATGGCATTTCTACCGGCTACGCGCTGTTCGACTTCGCTGTCGACTCGCTCCTCGATGGAACCCTTGGCACTCGCCTCACGGAAGCCGGCGATGGCTGAAAATACAAGCACGCAGCGCGAGAGTGCGAGTGAGTTTCGCAATGCGATCACGTCGAGCCCCTCTCGGCTGCGTCCAGCGGCAACTTGCCCACTACGCATCGGCCGATTAAAATCCTGGCTTTCGCTCCTACATTGCGCCGCGACTTGGCCGTCCCCCCAGGGGGCCGATTTTCCTGTGAGAACCCCTGCGAATGCGTCATTTACTTTCGGCCCTCGTCCAGAACGTCCCCGGTGTGCTCGCTCACGTGGCGGGCATGCTCGCCTCGCGTGGCTACAACATCGATAGCCTCGCCGTCGGCGAAACCGAAGACCCCGATCTCTCGCGTATGACCTTTGTCGTCGTCGGCAACGACAACGTGCTTGAACAGGTCCGTAAGCAGCTCGAAAAAATTGTCACTGTCGTGCGCGTCGACGACATCAGTGCTAAGGAGTTTGTTGAGCGCGATTTGATGCTCATCAAGGTGACAGCCCCCACCGGGTCGCGGACCGAGATCCGCGAACTGGTGAACATCTTCCGTGGTCGCGTCGTCGATGTGGCACCCGACGAAATGATGATCGAAATCTCGGGCCAAGAGAAAAAAATCGTCGCCTTCATCGACATCATGCGCCCGTTCGGCATCATCGAACTCGCCCGCACCGGCCGCATCGCGATGGTCCGCTCGGTCGACCGCCCTTGGACACACACCGGGGTCAGGTCGGCCGTTGGGGCGTCATCGTAAAATGACGAAGCCCGAATGACTAATGACGAATAATCTCAATGCATTTGTCATTCGTCATTCGGATTTAGTCATTTTGTTCCGCAACTATCACTTACAAATACGGCCCCACCAATGCCCGCTAAAGTTTATTACGACGCCGACGCCAATCTCGACTCGCTCAAGGGCAAGACCGTCGCCATCATCGGCTACGGTTCCCAGGGGCACGCCCACGCCCAAAACCTCCGCGACAGCGGTGTGAACGTCGTCGTTGGCCAGCGGCCCGGCGGAGCGAACTACGACCTCGCCAAGAGCCACGGCTTCGAGCCAATGTCGGCTGCGGACGCCGCCAAAAAGGCCGATGTGATTAACATCCTGCTCCCCGATGAGATTCAAGCCGAGGTCTACAAGCAAGACATTTTGCCGAATCTCAAGCCTGGCAACGTGCTGATGTGTTCGCACGGGTTTAACATTCACTTCGGCCTGATCGAGCCCCCCAAGGGAGTCGATTTGTTGCTCGTGGCCCCGAAAGGCCCTGGGCATTTGGTCCGCAGCGAATTCGTCGCCGGTGGTGGGGTTCCTTGCCTGATCGCATTGGGCGAGGGAGCCAGCGACACCACCTTCGCCATCGGCATGGCCTACGCCAAGGGGATCGGTGGCACCCGAGGCGGTGTCATTCAAACCAGCTTTGCCGAAGAAACCGAAACCGACCTGTTCGGCGAACAAGCCGTGCTGTGTGGCGGTATCAGCGAACTGGTGAAAGCTGGCTTCGAGACCCTCGTTGAAGCGGGCTACCAGCCCGAGATGGCCTACTTTGAGTGCATGCACGAAGTGAAGTTGATCGTCGACTTGCTCTATCAAGGGGGCCTCAACTACATGCGTTACAGCGTCAGCAACACGGCCGAATATGGCGACTACACCCGCGGCAAGCGGATCGTCACCGACGAAACCAAAGCCGAGATGCGGAAGATTCTCGAAGAGATCCGCAGCGGCCAATTCGCCCGCGACTGGATGCTTGAGAACAAAGCGGGCGCGCCGAGCTTCAAAGCCACCCGCCGCCGCGAACGGATGCACCCCATCGAAACGGTCGGCAAAGAGCTGCGGAAGATGATGAACTGGATTGATGAGAAGGAAGTTTAGCAGCTCATCGATTTCGCTCGCGACAGATCCCATAGCCGACGAGCTACGCCTCGTCGGCGCGTAATGCAAGTGCGTTCAAGGCCACAATCTCCGGTGGCTAACGCCACCGGCTCGCCCAACGAGAATTCATGGTCGATCGTCGAGAACTAAATACAAGTCAGCGCCAATCTCGAGCCGCGCACGTCAGTAAGCGGAGCTTGCACTTGAGCTCCGCTTACTGACGTGCGCGG
Source organism: Pirellulales bacterium (assembly GCA_041737535.1). GTDB lineage: Bacteria > Planctomycetota > Planctomycetia > Pirellulales > Lacipirellulaceae > JBGSWC01. Next base: position 28,954 of record JBGSRO010000192.1, read on the forward strand.
CTCGAATAGTCTTGCCTACGCGAATTTCTATTGGCGAATGGGCTAGCCACTGGGTTATCATGGTGTCGGCACACGCTCTCCCACACCGGCACCTATCCATGCATCATTCGACACCGATACGGGCATTCGCCTTCATCATCGTTCTTGCTACAGGCCTGGTCGCCCAAGCCGCAGAGCGGCCCAACATCCTTTGGATCACCTCCGAAGACAACTCGGCTCATTGGCTGGGGTGCTATGGCAACGAACAGGCCCAGACGCCGCGGATCGATAAGTTGTCGAGCGAGTCGATTACGTTCAACCACGCTTACTCGAACGCGCCGGTTTGTGCCGTCGCGCGGTCGACGATTTTGACAGGGGTCTACGCCCCCACTCAGGGAACACAGCACATGCGCAGTCGGCACGTGATTCCCGACACGTTTCGTCCCTATGTGAGCTACCTTCGTGAGGCCGGCTACTACTGCACCAACAACTCGAAGACCGACTACAACTTCGACGGCAACGACGGTTCGTACTGGGACGCCAACGGCGGCAACGCTCACTATCGCAATCGGCCCGAGGGCAAACCTTTTTTTGCGGTCTTTAATCTTACGACGTCGCACGAAAGCTCGCTATTCGCAGGCAATATCGCCGGCAAACGCAAGCAGGGCCTGATTCCAAAAACCCCTCGCATCGACCCGGCCAACATCAAGCTGCCTCCCATCTATCCCGACCTGCCCGAGTTTCGCGAAGACTCGGCAATTTATTACGACATAATCACGGCGCTCGATACGCAAATCGGTAAGCGACTCGATGAGCTAGAGGCTGCCGGGCTGGCCGACGACACCATCGTCTTCTACTACAGCGACCACGGCGGCATCCTGCCGCGCAGCAAGCGCTACTTGCACGACACCGGGACCAACGTGCCGATGATTGTCCGCATTCCCAAGAAGTGGCAGAAAGTAGACGAGCCGGCGTGTCCGTCGCGGACCGACGAGTTGGTGGCTTTTATTGATTTGGCTCCCACAGTGCTTTCACTAGCGGGGGTCGAAGTGCCCGACCACATGCAGGGGCGTCCCTTTCTTGGCGAGCAGCGAGAGGCACCCGCTGATCCCGAGAAACCAGTCTTCCTGTTTGCCGACCGTTTCGACGAGGCGATGGGCATGGATCGCGGCATCACCACGGGCGAGTATCGCTACATCCGCAACTTCTATCCTCATCTGCCGGCCGCGAAGCAAAACGAATATCCCCACGGCATCGCGTCGTGGCGAGCTTGGCTGCGGGCGATGGATGAGGGTGATCTGCCAGAGCGGTTTCAAGCGTTCTGGAACACGAACGAACCAGCCGCGGCGCTGTTTCACACGACTGTCGACCCTTGGGAAGTCAACAACCTGGCTCGCAATCCCAAAGACAAGAGCCAAACCGATCAGATGCGAAGAATGCTTCGCGATACGATGATCGAGGTGGGCGACTTGGGGGTGATCCCCGAAGCGATGTGGGCCGACCTAACGACTAACGACAACATTTATCGCTACGCTCACAAGAATGAGTTCCCTTGGGAGTCGATCGTTGACTTGGCGTTTGTTGCGAGCGACGCGTCCGTCCTAAACATCCCGAAGCTCGAATCGGCGATGCAGAGCGACCACCCGGTCGAGCGCTATTGGGGCGCTATAGGCTGCCTCGCACTGGCGGGCAAAGCCTCGCCGGCGAAGTCGTCGCTTGAGGAATTGCTGAAAGACCCCCATGCCGCCAATCGCATCACAGCGGCCCACGCGCTGTACTTGATACGGCCGAGCGACGCGCTGCTCAATCGCATTGTGGCTGAGCTAACGCCCGACGCCAGCGACCCGGCCGCATCGCTCGCGCTCCATACGCTCTATCAACTCGGAGCGACCGATCGTGTCGATGAAAAAGCACTTAAAGCGATCGGCAAGAGCAAGAACGCCTACGCAGGGCGCTGGGCGGAACGGTTTCGGAACGACAGGTAGGTTTTCTGAACAGGAGGAAACAGAGAGAACGGAGTTCGATCGGTTCGTTATTGCCGACAGACCTTCTTGAACAAGCCGCCACTGAGTTGATGGTCAAATCAGTGTTGGCTGAAGACCGCCTCGATTGTCGTCTCGAGCGAGCGATTTGACAGATAGTTTATCTGCTCTCTCTGTTTCCTCCTGTTCAATTCTTTGTCACACTGTCGAACACTCTAGCGAATCGACAAGACAGCCGAGAGCCAGCCATTCGCGGTTGTGAGCGTGTCGAACGACAGCATGTTGAGTTTGTCGGAATCTTCGCTCAGGTCGATTGGGCCGATCTCGGCCGACTCGGGAAAGCCGCGACCGTTCTCGGAGAGGCGATTGATTTCCTTGGCCAAGTTGCCCCTTAAGGCGACTTGGCGATTGGTAAGGCGACCCCCATCGGCCGGGTCGAAGGCCGAGGGAATAACTTCGATCTCTCCTTGGCGAATCAAGATGAGCTGCCCATTTTGAGTGTGCATCTGGTACTTGGCCGAGACGTCCCAGTTGGCGTAGGCGTCGCTGCCGGCCTGGATGAGGGCGGCGTGAATAGTCACTGCGACTGAGTTGTCGCCAAAGGCGAACGATACCGGTCGCTGGCGGCGGAAGCGAATCGACCAGGGTTGAAATTCATCGGCATCTTCGGGTAGTCGGTCTTCGTCGCGTTTGGCACGCGCTTCGTCGATCGCTTCTTCGAGCCAATCGGGCAAAGTCACGTCGAGCGAGGGGGACTCGTCGACGGTTTGCTGCGACAGTGTCGCGCCGCCAATCCACGCCGACAGGAAATTTGCCGGAGCCGATTCGTGCAGCTTTACGACGACATCTCCCGATTGGTTAATCGTTGGTGCGGGGCTGTCGGCCGCGAGTTCGCCTGTGGAGTTCACCCGCGCGGTCGCGAGTAGGTGATCGCTCGTTGACGAAAAGTGCAGCAAGTTCGGTTTCGAGTTCACCCGGGCGAGGGGCTTTTGGAATTCCTGTTCGTAGCTCTTCCGCGCTTTTCGCAACCGGGGGAGCAAGTCGTCGTCGAGGCTGTTAGCAATGCGCACTTCGGCGTGGTCGGCGGCTATGGCGTTGGCCTGGCCCTTTTGTTCGGCGACGCGCTGTTGGGCGATGCTCTCGATGATGCGGCTGCCGAGTCCACCCCCTTGCTTTTTGATTGAGCGGGTGATGCTGGTGGTGCTGGCCGATGCGGTGGCGGGGTAATTCCAAAACGTCTCGTCGGTGAACTTGACTTGTTTGGTCGCGGTGAAGTTGGTCGTTCCATCGCTGCGGATGACGACCGGCCCGTTGGTGCCAACGGTGTCGCTCTGTGTGGTTCCTTCGATCACGAACAGAATCATCGCGCCGTCGTCCGAGGGACGTGTTTCGGCGCGAACGGTTCCGCTGGTGTAACCGGTTCCCGAAATGCTCGTGCCAAGAATGCAGTCGGTCACAGGTCCGACATCGCTGACTGGTTCGGCCACCAGACGCACGAGAACCCCCTCGTTGACTTCGACAAAGGCATTTGGTCGGGCGAGTTCTTGGCGAACCGAACGAGTGAAATCGGGCAGCGCGCCGATGTTCTCGAGCAAGTATAATCGCCGTTCGATTTCGTATCGCGACCGTGGCGTGGGCGTTTCGGCGTGTCGGTCGAGGTACTTGGCCAGTTGTGTCAGTTGAACCTCAAACAGCTTTGCTTGGTCGCCCAATCCAGCAACGGCGGCCGTGTTCGTGTAATTCTCAATCGCTGCGGCCGCTTCCTGGAACGGAGCGAGTTCGAGTCCGTTCTCGTTGCGACGCAGCAGGGCGAGAGTTTCGAGCAGTGGACCGCCGGCAAACTCGGCAGCGGGGTCGAGTTGCTTTTGCACACCCTCCCACTTGAGAAATCGTTTCCAGCTTTCCCCTTTTTCGCTGCCGGGCTTGAGAAACGTCTCGAGCCGTAACGCCGCCTGGCCCAAACGCGCGCGGGCGGCTTCAAGCTGGGTTTCGTCGACTGGCCTGTACTCGGCGACCGCTTCGCGAGCCTTATCACCGAGTGGGCTCGCCAGTAGCCGACTAGCGACGGGGGGCAGCGCAACTGCGATCGCAAGCAGCGTGATCGCGAGTCGACGGTGATTTATCATTGGGTCGCCTGTTTGTTGGTGGGGCATGGTCGTCAGCCTTAGGCCGTGCAATCTAACCCCCTGTGCCCTAGGCTGTCCACTCTGCCTAGTTCACCCGACCCAACTATTCGGCTACAACTCGTCTCGCAACTTATTGAAATATTCCTCGGCATGTTCGCGACGCGAACGGGGCAACCGCTCGGCAGTGAGCGGGTCGGCGGGCTCGGCGCTTAGGGTGCCTTGCTGCTCTTGCTCGGCGAGACCAGAATTTCCCTTCACGTTAGGGCCTTCGACCAACCCGCCGAAGGTGGCTGAGCCCTTGCCCGGTGTTTGGCGGACTTGGGTGTCGCGTAAGTTGGTGGCATTTTCTTCGTCAGACTGACGCCCGTTGCCACGACCTTTGCCAATTCCTTGGCCGCCGGCTTGGTTGCCGTCTTGTTTGCCGGCTTGGTCGCCCTCGTCCGCACCTGCTTGCCCCATGCCGCCGTTGCAAGCTTCGCAACCCGCGCCCTGGCACTGGGCACAGTCCATCGCGTCTTTGGCCATTTCAATTTGCTCGATGGCCTCGTCGAGCATTTGCATTTCGTTGTTCTCTTGCTGCATCCGTTCGAGCTGCTCGGCCATTTCCTGCATGGCGGCGGCAGCTCCATTGGCGTCCCCCTGCTGCATGCACTGTTGGCATTGGCCGAGCTTCTCGGCGAGCTCTTGCATTTTGTCCATTTGAGGCTTTTGCGCAGCCAGCTTATCGAGCTTCTGTTGCAACTCGGCCGCTTTGGCGAGATCGCCGTTTTTCTTTTGTTCGTCGATCTGTTTCTTGAGGTCGCCCATCGCCTCGCGATTGGCCTGGGCGGCAGCGGCCAGCTTTTGCTGCATCTTCTCAAACTGTTGTTCGAGCTCTTGCTTTTCGTCTTTCGTCAAATCATTTTTCGAGAGCTTGTCTTTCAGCTCATTCATTTCGTCGAGGGCTTTTTTCCAGTCGCCTTGCTTAATGGCGCTCGCGACTTTTTCGGCAGGGCCTTGTCCGAAGTCTTTCATGTTGTTCAGTTGCTTTTGGAGCTCTTCACGGCCACCGATTTCAGACTTGCGTTGTTCGAGTTGCTTGGCGAGGTCGTTGAGCTTGACGGTCGCCTGCTTACGATCGAGGTCGCCGGTCTTGCTGAGGTCTTCGGTCCCCTTTTCGATTTGCTTGAAGACATCGGCCGCGTCTTTCAGGCCTTGCTGCTCGGCCATCTTGCGTTTCGCGGCCAGTTTCTTGGCGAGCTCTTCTTGCGACTTTTTCATCTGCTCGGGCGAGATCACATTGATCGCCGGGTCGACGCTGCTGGTCGCGACGCGAGGCGATACGAGCATCGCCACACAGAGGGCAATGCAAGCGGGCAAAACCGGCAGCAGCGCCCGACGCGAAAGTTGGGGTCGGAATCGCTCGCTCACTTCAATCCGCTCGACGCGAGTCACAGCGTCGTGAACGAGCGCCTGCCCGGCGGGAGTCGCTCGCTCTGCTTCGCTGAGCGAGAGGCTGCTCGCCACCCGCTCCCGGAGTCCGAAGCGACCATCGAGTTCCATCGCCGCGTCGATTCGACTGCGGTGCGAAATCCAAGTCCAAACGGCAGCGACGAGCACGCCCGCACCAGCCGCACCGAACAGCCAGCCGCGATCCCAAGCGGCCGGAAGGCCCTCGATGACAAACAACCTCGGGACGGCAATGGCGACGAGTGCGGCAATCAGTGCCACAAAGAGCCCCCAAACCGACCGCTGCAGGAACTGCTCAAGGAGCAGCCGAACGTGAGCACGACGGACTTGAGCCAATAATTTTTCCATGACCGGACGCTTGGGTTGTTAAGAATACGAATTCAACTTGCCGTATTGTAGGAGTATCGGGCTGGGAAGTCACGCGCGGCACACCTGCGAGCAAATCGTTAGAAAATTTTGACAAAGCTAGCCAAGTTGGTTACATTGCGCCTGCTGGCGGAATATTGCCAGTGCGAAGTTCTCGGAGAGACCCCGGCACAGACGACGCTAAGTCGTTCGGAACATTCGAGATCTCGCCCCACCCAACGCTTTCCCACCAATCGAAGTTCCCACCCTACCACTTGGTCACCCGGCGCTGCGGACACTGACTTGGCGTTCTCTGTCCGGAGCCGCTCCCGCGACCGCGACTTGGCAGACAACATCCGGCTGCGCCGATTGTTGGCGTTGGCGGTTTTCCATTGGTCCGGCGCTTTGCTGCGCCCCTTGAAGGATTAAGAGATGGCTCAATCGCAACAAACTATTCATCGCCAAATTCGTCGACGTGGTTTCTTGGCGGCTGGCTCGCTTGCTGGACTTGGTCTGTCGCTGGGCGATTTCTTTGCGCTTCGCTCGGCACAGGCGGCTCCCAAGAGTCCGGTCGCTCCGCCGGTGCGGGCCGAGAGTGTGATTCACATTTTCCTGCCAGGGGGTATGGCGGCACAGGAAACATTCGACCCCAAGCCCTTCGCGCCAATCGAATACCGGGGCGAACTGCAAGCGATCAACACAAAAATTCACGGCGAGCAATTTAGCGAATTGCTCCCTAAAACGGCCGGCATTGCCGACAAGATCACCGTCGTTCGCTCGCTCACTCACGGCGAAGCGGCCCACGAACGGGGCACACACAACATGTTCACCGGCTATCGCCCCAGCCCGGCACTCCAATTTCCGAGCATGGGGAGCGTCGTGAGCCACGAATTCGGCCCACGCAACAACCTGCCCGGTTACATTTGCATTCCCAATCAGCCCGATCCCGCTGCCGGGACTGGCTACCTGAGTTCGTCGTTCGCACCATTCACGCTCGGTGCCGATCCGGTGCAGGGTGACTTCAAGGTCCGCGACCTCGAACTCCCCAACGGCGTCGACCGCGATCGCTTCGCCCGTCGTCAGTCGATGCTCGATGTCGTCAATCGCGATTTCACAACGCGGGTCGCCTCTGACAACATCGGAGCAATGGACACATTCTACCAACGGGCTTACGACCTAGTGAATTCGCAAAAGGCTCGCGAAGCATTCAACATCGGTGCCGAAGCCGACAAAGAGCGCGATCGTTATGGCCGCGGCACGGCCGGTAGCCGGATGCTGCTCGCCCGCCGATTAGTCGAAGCGGGTGCCCGGTTCGTAACGCTCACCTACGGCGGCTGGGATCACCACGACTCGATCACCGGCAACATGCAAAAGCAGTTGCCCGAGTTCGATCAGGCCTACGCGGCGCTAATCGCCGATCTCGACGAACGTGGTTTGCTCGATACGACACTCGTGCTCGTTTCGAGCGAATTCGGTCGCACGCCCAAAATCAACGCAACGGGTGGTCGCGATCACTGGTCAAAAGTCTTCAGCGTGGTGCTCGCTGGTGGCGGAGTCAAACGCGGTGCCGTTGTCGGTAGCTCGGGACCAACTGCGACCGAGCCCGACGAAACCCCGGTCAGCCCCGAAGACTGGGCGACCACCGTTTACAACCAGCTCGGCATCAACGCCGAGAAGGAACTGATGGCCCCCGGAGCCCGCCCGATCGAAATTGTCGACGGCGGCAAAGTGCGCCCCGAGATTCTTTCGTAAGTGTCGACGAGCAGTGACTGTGGGCTCGGTCTAGCGAATTAAGGGAGTGGAGACATGCGAACAATTTCGATAGGCATCGCCATTGCGTGTGCGACGGCTCACGCGGCCGACCCGCAACTTGGTCGCATTGGGCCGCAAGGAGGACAGCGCGGAACCGAATTGACGGTCGAGTTCTTCGGCAGTCGCATCGGACTCGATCCGCAAGAAGTCATGCTGCTCAACATGACGGCTGACGACTCGGGACTCAAGTTCAGCGGCATCGAGAAAGTCGACGACAATCGAGCAAAAGCGACGCTTTCGATTCCCGCCGATTGCCCGCTCGGTCGTCACGCATTGCGTTTCCGCACGGCGAGCGGTGTCTCGAATCTCGCGACGTTTCACGTTGGCGCGTTGCCCGAGATCAATGAAGTCGAGCCAAATAGCAGCACTGAAACACCACAGCCAATCACTAGCGGATGTACGATCAACGGCGTCGTCGAACGCGAAGATGTCGACTATTTCGCCATCGACTTAGCCGGGGGAGAACGCCTCGCGGTGGAAGTCGAAGGGCTAAGACTGGGCCGCACGTTTTTCGACCCGATGCTCCGAATTGTCGACAGCAAAGGTTTCGAGCTCGCGGCGAGCGATGACGAAACGATTACGTTTCAAGATGCTTTCTGCGTCGTTGTTGCTCCGCAGGCGGGCCGCTACACCATCGAGCTTCGCGAGTCGGCCTATCGGGGCGATGGCAATTGTGGCTATCGGCTGCACGTTGGTAAGTTCCCGCGGCCAGCGGCCGTTTATCCCCCCGGCGGTCGCGTTGGCGAGAAAATTGCGTTCACTTGGCTCGGCGACGGGCGGCCCGCTTGGCAACAAGAAGTTCAGCTTCCTGCGGAAGCGAACGACAAGTTTGATGTCTACGCCCAAGACACGGCCGGCACGGCTCCATCGCCCAACTTTCTTCGCGTCACCCAGCTCCCCGTTGCCCGCGAAGTCGAACCGAACGATGGCCGCGACAACGCGACGTCTGGTGAATCGCCCGGCGTGTTTGTCGGCATTATCGACAAGGCGGGAGATCACGATTTCTTTCGCTTCGCGGCCAAAAAGGGAGATCGGCTGAATGTCACTTCCTATGCCCGCCACTTGCGATCGCCACTCGATGCCGTGGTTCGGGTGCTCAACGCAAGCGGGGGTCGACTGGCTGGCAACGATGACAATCAGGGAAATCCCGACAGTCTGTCGCAGTTCACCGTTCCCGAAGATGGCGACTATTTGGTCGAAATCGAAGACCACCTTGATCGTGGCGGCGAGAACTATGTCTATTGGATTGAAGTCGCCCCCGAGCCGGCACGCGTCGAACTCGCCCTCGCTGAACAGCGACAATATGTTGCGACCACAATCGATGTTCCCGCCGGCAATCGCACGACAGCGCTGCTCGAAGTCCGCCGCAAAGGTGTCGGTGGCGACCTCAAAATCGAGTGGTCGAACTTGCCCGCCGGTGTGACGGCCGAGTGCCCAATTGTGCCAGCGAGTGAGAGCCGGATTCCGGTGGTGTTTCACGCCGCCGGCGACGCGACACCGGGCGGCAGCTACGCGACACTCTTGGCCACTGGCACCGAGGGAAGCGAGCCGATGACAACCACATTCGATCAAATGTCGATGCTGGTACGTGGTCAAAACAATCGCGACGTGTGGAGTCATCATGCCGACCGCGCGACAGTGACCGCGACCAAAGCGATTCCGTTCAAGCTGACTCTCGTCGCTCCAAAAGCACCGCTCGTGCAACGGGGCGTCAAGTATCTCAAGGTCATCGCCGAGCGCGACGAGGGGTTTACCGACTCGATCTTGGTGAAGATGCTCTACAACCCAGCGGGCATTTCGTCGAACGCTTCGTTGCGCATCAAACAGAAAGAAAACGAAGTTCTCATTCCGCTGACTGCCGATCAAAGCGCGGCAGTTCGCACTTGGCCCATCGTCATGGTGGGCGAAGCCGACGTCGGGGGGCGCGTCGTCGCAGCGACCGAGTTGACCGACCTAACCGTCAGCGAGCCATACCTGCAAATGACGCTCCCCAAGGTCAACGTCGAACAGGGCAACTCGGTCGAGTTCGCTATCGACGTCGAACAGCTTAAACCGTTTGAAGGCAACGCGACTGTCAAACTCGAAGGTTTGTCCCCCGGCGTGTCGACTGAACCGGCCGAAATCGATAGCCAGACCACGAAACTGGTTTTTCAATTGCAAGTCGCTAAAGACGCCCGCCCCGGCCAACAGAAGCGTTTGTTCTGCCGCGTCGTGCTCACTGAAGCAGGCGAGCCAGTCGAACACATGATGGGCGACGGTGAGCTACGCGTTGATGAGCCAATCAGCGAGCGAATTAGCGAACCGCTCAATCAGCCCACACCCGAAGCGACCGCTCAGGCACGCAATTAACGAAGCCTACAGCAAGCCAACTGAGAATTGCCATGTTAAAAATCATTTCATTTTCGGTCGCGTTACTCGCAACCGGCTCGTTAGCTTTTGCCGAACCGGCGGCGATTGTCTCGCTCGACGTCTATCCACCGACAATTTCACTGGGGCACGCCACGGACTATCAGTCGGTGATTGCCGTCGCCACCAGGAGCGATGGCGTGACCGAAGATGTGACCGAACGAGTCGATTGGAAGCTCGATAGTGACTCGGTCGCTCGCGTCGACGCTCAACACATCGTGCGGCCCGTTGGCGATGGTGCCGCGAAGCTTGCGGCGAAGTTGGGCGATTTGCAGTCGCAAGTCGACGTTCACGTCGAGAACGTCGCGACCAGTCGCGAAGTGAGCTTCGCTAACGACGTCATGCCCGTCTTCATGCGGGCCGGTTGCAACGCTGGTAGCTGTCACGGCGCGTCGAGGGGTAAAGATGGTTTTCGGCTCTCGCTATTCGGCTTCGACCCGGTTGGCGATCATCATCGGCTCACCCGTGAGCTGGCCAACCGGCGCATCAACCGGGCGATTCCCGAAGATAGCCTACTGCTCGAGAAATCAATCGGCGCGGTCCCCCATAGTGGCGGCAAGCGATTCGAGGCCAACTCGGTCTACTATCAGATGATCCGCGACTGGATCGATCGTGGCACGCCGAACGACGTGGCCGACGCGACGAAAGTGACGAACCTCGAACTCTTTCCGTCGCGCGCGGTGCTCGAAGGCGAAGGAGTCAAACAACATTTCGTGGCCGTGGCTCACTACAGCGATGGCACGACCCGTGACGTCACCAACTTGGTCGCCTTCCAGTCGAATAACGAAGTTTCAGCCACCGTCGACGATCTGGGCCTCGTGACCGCCGGTGCGCGGGGTGAGGCATTCGTCATGTCGCGGTTCGACACGTTCACCGTCGGCAGCCAAGTGATCGTGATTCCGGCCGGGCTCGACTATCAGCCGCCGAGCGACGTACCGGTCAATTATGTCGACGAGCTCGTTGATGCCAAACTGGCGAAGCTTCGCCTCGAGCCGAGCGACCGGTGCAGTGATGTTGAGTTCCTCCGTCGCGCTTCGATCGACATCACTGGCAGCTTGCCCGATGTCGACGAGGTCCGCGCATTCGTTGCCGATAGCGATCTCGACAAACGGGCGAAGAAAATCGACGAATTGCTCGAAAGCAAACAGTTCGCCGAAATCTGGGCGATGAAACTGTCAGAACTTCTGCTCGTGCGGACCGAGAACAACCGCGTCGATTACAAGCCGATGTTTCTCTATTCGCAGTGGGTCACGCGAAAGCTGGAGACCGGCACGCCGATCGACGAAATCATCTGCGAAGTGCTCGGTGCCAGTGGAGGTTCGTTCGACAACCCGGCAGTCAACTTCTATCAAATCGAGCCCGACACGCTCAAGACTTCCGAGAATGTCGCCCAGGCGTTTATGGGTATTCGCACCCAATGTGCCCAGTGCCATAACCATCCGTTCGATCGCTGGACAATGGACGACTACTATTCTTTTGCCGCGTTCTTTGCGCAGATTGGCCGTAAGAATGGCGAAGACTATCGCGAGACAATGGTCTTCAATCGCGGTGATGGTGAAGTCAATCATCCGGTCGACAAACGACAAATGACACCGAAATTCCTCGGTCAAGAGCAGCCCGAGATCGAACGAGGCGACGATCGCCGCGAGGTGGTCGCCAAGTGGGTCACGTCGCCCGAGAACCCCTACTTCGCCAAAAGCATGGCCAATCGCGTGTGGGCTCACTTCTTCGGCGTTGGCATTGTCGAACCGGTCGACGACATTCGTGTCAGCAACCCGGCTAGCAACCCCGAGCTGTTTGCGGCGCTGGGCGATAAGTTTGTCGAATACAAGTACGATCTGCGCCGGTTGGTCAAAGATATTTGTCTCTCGAATGCCTATCAGCGGTCGAGTGTCGCCAACGATTCGAATATCGACGACACGCGCAACTTCGCTCGCTGCCAGCCGCGACGGATTCCGGCCGAGATGCTGCTCGATTGCGTCTGTCAGGTGACCGAGGCACCCGAAAAGTTCCAAGGACTGCCCGTCGGTGCCCGTGCTGTGCAAATTGCCGATGGCAAAACAAGTAATTACTTCTTAACGACTTTCGGCCGTGCCGCCCGCAATACGGTTTGTGCCTGCGAAGTAAAGGCCGAGCCGACGCTCAGCCAAGCACTCCACATGCTCAACGGACAGACTGTGCAAGGAAAAATTCTACAGGGAAAGGTCATCGAGAAGTTGCTCGAAGCAGGCAAAACCCCGGCCGAGATCGTCGAGATAATTTATATCGCCTGCCTTAGTCGCGAACCAACGACGAGCGAAAGAACCGAATTGTTAGCGATGCTCGACGGCGATGAGAAACCTCGCGCCAAGCTCGAAGACATCTTCTGGGCCGTGCTCAACAGTCGCGAGTTTTTGTTCAATCACTAGGTGATTGCACCACTGAGTCACTGAGAACACAGAGAGTGGTATGAAATCGAAGCTAATTATTTCTATCGATAGTGCGTCACAGCGATTTTTCTCGTCGCAGGGTTTCTTAGCGTATCTCTATGCTCTCTGTGTCTCCGCGGTTTTTGCAACGTCGGCTGACGCGGCTGAGGGCGAGAAGATCACGTTTGTCGATCACGTGCAGCCGATCTTTCGCGAACATTGCTACGTTTGTCACGACACCGACGGCAAGAGTGGCGGGCTCGCCATCGACAGCATGTCGGCCATCATGGCCGGCGGAGCCGGAGGTGATGTCGTCGAGCCGGGGTCAGCCGACGGCTCGCGGCTGTTCAATGTGATCGTCCATACCGAGTCGCCGGCGATGCCCCCCGACTCGGATAAGATTCCCGCCGCACAAATCGAAATCATTCGCAAGTGGATCGACGGCGGGCTGCTCGAAACGTCGAGTTCGGTCGCCAAACTGCCAAAAAAGTCGGCCGTTGGCGAGTTCACGCCGACGGAGAACAATCGACCCGCCGGCGAACCGGCGATGCCGGTCGATGCGTGGTGCGAGCCCGTGTTGACACCCGATCGAGCCGGCGCAGCTCAAACGCTGGCTGCGAGCCCTTGGGCTCCGCTCGTCGCCATTGGCGGACAACGGCAAGTTTCGCTTTACCATGCACAATCGCAACAATTGCTAGGCATTCTCCCGTTCCTCGAAGGGGTGCCCCAGGTCATTCGTTTCAGTCGCAACGGCGACCTGCTCTTGGTCGCCGGCGGCCGGGGTGGCGCGCTCGGCAAGGTTGCCCTGTTCGACGTGAAATCGGGCCGACGGCTCACAACACTTGGCGACGAAGTCGACGTGGTGCTCGCCGCCGATGTGCTGGCCGATCACTCGCTCGTTGCGCTCGGTGGTCCGCGCCGCAAAGTGCGCGTGTTGCGTACTGCCGACGGCGAAACGCTCTATGAGATTGCCAAACACACCGATTGGGTCACGTCGCTCGAGTTCAGCCCTGACGGCAAGTGGCTCGCCACGGCTGATCGCGGCGGCAACGCTTACCTTTGGGAAGCGGCAACCGGTCGCCCAGTGGCGTCGCTATCGGGACACAAAGACGCAATCACATCGGTCAGTTGGCGAGCCGACTCGAAGCTGGTCGCCACCGCCAGCGACGACACCTTGGTCAAGCTCTGGAGCCCCGATGGCCGCGAGGTGAAATCGTTCAATGCCCACGGTGGCGGCACACTGTCGGTTGTTTTCACGCCGAGCGGTAAACTGCTCACCGCCGGGCGCGATCGCCGCGCGAAGTTATTCGATTCAAATGGCAAAGAGCTCGCTTCGCTGACCGAAATGCCCGACATTGCGCTCTCGGCTGTTGCGACGACAGGCGAAAAACTGATTGCCGTCGGCGATTTTAGTGGCGAAGTGAGGCTTGTGAACGTCGAACAGAAGCAACCGGCCGGCACACTCGCAGTAAATCCACCCTCGCTGGCCGAGCAAATCGCGCAGCAGACCGCCCGACAAGCCGAACTCGATAAGCAACTAGCCGCGGCGAAGTTGGACTCGCAAGCGGTCGAGCAACGGCTCGCCGCCGAACGGCAGAAGTTGGCAGCGATGCAGGCCGAACTCACTGCCTCACAGACGGCCAAGGCAACCGCCGATGCCGAAGCAAAGGCCAGTACTGACGCCTTAGCCGTAGCCCAAAACATCCGCGCCAAAGCCGAAGCCGCGATGAACGACTCGCGGGCTTCGGTCGATGGCCTACGAACCAAGCTGGCCGACTTGCAAAAGCAACTCGCCGCGCTGGGGGCGAGCGTTGCGATCGACGGCAACAGTGAAAGTCAATCTGACGGTAAAGCGAAAGAAGAAACGGCCAAACAAGAAGCCGAATTGCAGCAGCAAGTCGACACGACCACAACCGCACTCGAACAGGCAAGGGCGGCTGCCGCGAAGGCCCAAGCGAGCTTCCGAGAGTCGCGCGACGCCGTCCAATCGGCAAGCGATTCCGCCAACCGATCGCGCAAAGCAACCGGCGAAATGAAAGCAAGGGCGAAGGCAGCCGAGCAGGCGATGAAGAATCCGCCCGATCTCACGGCACTCGAAAAAGGGCTCGCCGAGTCGCGCGATAAGGTGAAGCAGCTCGAACAGAATGTGGCCGACAGTGCGAATCACGCGGGCAAATTGCAAGCACAACAGTCGGCCTTTGCCGCTGAACCACAGCAGTTGGTCGCCGAGTTCGCCGAGAGGAGTGCCAAGGTCGAACAGTTGGCCGCGGCGATGAAGGGGGCCGAGGCAGCGCAAGCGGCGACGCAAACCAAGGTCGATGCGCTGCAAAAGCAGCTCGACGAATTACAAGCGAGTCTCGCGGATGTCAGAAAACAAAAAATGCAATCAACCGAAGAACTGGCGGACGTCGCCAGCAAACTCGAAGCGACCAAAACGCGGCTGAAAGAACGCGAAGAAATCGATGCATTGCGTCTGCGAGTCGGCGATTGACGAGCCGCCCCCAGTTGACCCACGGCCCCCGTCCGCCATACTTGACTGTGTAGCGGCAGCAGGCGAGAGGCCCCTGCAATGGGGGCCGTGCGAACCTGGTCAGGGTGGAAACGCAGCAGCCATAAGCCTGTGCTTCTTTGTGTGGGGGTCTCTCGCCGGTTGCCGCTAGTTGTGTGAATCTGCCCCCTGCAACGGTCCGCTCGATGTCGGTCGCTCTTGACGAAGCCAACGGGCTCGACGAATCCAACGACTCGACGAAGGGGGGCGATTATCTGGTCGTCGCCCGGCGTTATCGGCCGCAGACTTTCGATGAGCTAATTGGACAAGAACACGTTGCCCGCGCGCTTAAGCAAGCCATCGCGACTGGCCGCGTCGGTCATGCTTACCTGTTCACCGGTTCGCGCGGCGTCGGCAAAACGTCGGCCGCCCGCATCTTGGCCAAGGCGCTCAACTGCCAGCGCGGTCCGACGCCGACACCTTGTAACGAATGCGACGTTTGCCGCAGCGTCACCGGGGGCGACGATATCGACGTCATCGAAATCGACGGTGCCAGCAATCGTGGCATCGACGACATTCGCCAGTTGCGGCAAAACGCGAACATCCGCCCCAGTCGCGCCCACTTTAAGATTTACATCATCGACGAAGTTCACATGCTCTCGAAAGAGGCATTCAACGCGCTGCTCAAGACGCTCGAAGAACCTCCCGAGCATGTGAAGTTCATCTTCGCAACGACTGATCCACAAAAAGTACCAATCACGATTCTCTCGCGTTGCCAGCGATTCGACTTCGCCGGTATCGATGCGATGAGCATCGAAAATCGGCTCGCCCAAATCGCCGCGAGCGAAGGGGTCGAGATCGATGCCGAGGCGCTGGCGATTCTCGCCGGTCGCGCCGCCGGGTCGATGCGCGACAGCCAGTCGTTGCTCGAACAACTGTTGGCCGGCTGCGATGGTAAGATCGCTTCCGGCGATGTCAACAACTTGCTCGGCATCGCTCCGGCGACGCGATTGGCTAGCTTAGTCGAAGCGCTCGTCGATCGCAGCGCGAGTGTTGCGCTAGCCGAGTTCGATGCCACGATGAACGACGGGGCCGATGCCGGTCAGCTCATCGACCAACTGATCGGCTTTTTCCGCGACATCATGGCGGCTCGCGTCGGGTGCGACGATCGGCAATTTCGCTTCGCGCTGCGGACGCAGTTCGCGGCCGTCAAAACGCTCGCCGAGCGGCTTGGCGTCGAGACGGTGCTGGCCATCGTGGCAATCCTCGACGAGACGGCAGCCCGTTTGCGGGTGAGCGTTCATGCTCGCACGCTGGCCGAGTTAGCGCTGGTGCGAATCTGTCACTTGCACGACCTCGACAACCTTGCGGCGATCGCGGCCAATATCGACACGAACACCGCGCCGCGAGCGGCACCACCGCAAACAGCCGTAGCCCAGCAACATGTTCGCCCCGCGACGCGAACCGTTGACGCGAATACGGACGTGATAAAGTCAGGCGGAAAACAGTCAAACGGGCCGGAGACCCGTCCTGAGGCGCAGCCCACGTCACGCGCGTTGCTCGATGCCGCTTCGTTACCTCAGCTTTGGCAGCGAACCCTGTCGACTATCGAAGGGCACATTACCGACAATTTGGCGCTTGCCGAACGGGTTTCGCTGGCGAACGATGGAGCGGTCGAAGTGATCTTCTCGCCCGAGAACAGTTTCTGCAAAGACCAGTGCGAGCGACCCGAAAACAGGCAGCCCATTGAACGAGCGCTGGCTCAGTCGGGCGACGGAATTGTCGCAGTGAGGTTTGTCGTCGATAAGGCGCTCGCTTCGGCTGTGGCAAGCGAACCGATCGCTCCACCAAAATCACGCCGCGAACTGACCAGCGAAGTCGTCGAGCGCGACATGGTAAAAAAAGTCATGGAGTTGTTCGACGTCGACCTGAGCCGGCTGAAGGTCATTCCGCCACGCGCGGAGCTGTCGTAGAGTCGCCTGAGAAGTAACGCGACGAAAATCAAAGTCGAAAACGCAGTTGCCCGTCGATCAACAATTAACCGCCACGACGCAACGGGGGCGCAGCAAGTCCTCCGCGTCCTTGGCGCTCGTTGTGCCTTGGCGGTTATTCTTAGGGACAGCAATAAAGTCACTGGCTGATGTTCAAATGACAGCGGACTGTCTGAGCCAGCTATCGCAATCGATGTCGGGAAGACTTGCCAGTCACCCCTCAGCCTATTTTCAAGAGAAAGGCAACCGAAACATGAGCTTCCTTCAAGGCCTCGGCCAACTTGGCAACATTGCGGGCATGATGAAACAGGCGCAAGAGATGCAGGGCCGCATGAAGCAGATGGCCGAGCAGCTTAAGAGCGAGCGCGTGACCGGCTCGGCTGGGGGCGGTATGGTCGAGGTGACCATGACGGGCGAAGGGATTGTGCTGTCCGTGCGGATCGACCCGGTGCTGGTCGAAAAGAACGACCGCGAGTTGATCGAAGACTTGCTGCCAACTGCCTTCAATGATGCTCGCGAAAAAGTCGAGGAGCTCAAACAGCAGGCATTGGCCGAAGTCACTGGCGGGATGAATCTGCCTGGCTTGGAAGGGATGATGGAGAAGTTCGGCGGCAGTGGGCCTTCGACCGCGTGATTGCGTGGGGTGCGCGCCGCGCGGCCGCTTGGCATCGCCGTTTGCGGTTTCCTGCGATTCGCACACTCGTTGCGCGATGTCTGATTTTTCGGCTAGCGACAGAGCGCTTTACGCCGATTCGCCGTGAGTAAGCTAAACTGCTAGGGCAGAAGGTTTGACCCTTTGCCCCCGGCGGTTGTATGCTGGGGGCGTGGCACGTGGGGCACACCTTCACGGGCAAACGAAGATATTCCTGTCGGGTCCGACTCTCGGTCGGACCGCGGCTCACCATACGGCGTAACATCGATGCGGCTTTCATTCGGTCAACAGATGCAGATGGCTCAGAAGCAGGTGCTTGCACCGCGGATGATCCAGTCGATGGAAATCTTGCAACTGCCGATCATGGCGTTGCAAGAACGCATCGAACAAGAAATGGAAGACAACCCGGCGCTCGAGCAGCTCACCGATTCCGACGAGCCCGATGAGTACGAAGCCGAGTATGAAAGTCGCGACGATACCGAGCGCGAACTGGTCGTCGACGAGAAAAACAACAACGAAGACGATTTCGAGCGACTCGTCAACATGGCAGAGAATCTGCCCGATGACTACGACGAACGAAGCCGACCTTCGCGCGACCAAATCGAATCGGCCGGCGACCGCCAACACGACCAAATGGCGAGCATTTCGTCGCGACCCGAGACGCTGGCCGATTACCTCGAACACCAACTCAGTTGGTTTGAGCTCGACCCGGCACTCAAAAAAATGGCGTTGCGGGTGATCTTTAGCCTCGACAGCAACGGCTACCTCAAAACGCCACTGAGCGATGTGTTGCCGCCGGCTCCGGCCGAACTCAATGGAAATGCCGAGACGTGGCGTGAAGAACAGTTGGCCCTCGCCGAGCGGGCACTCGCGGCGGTGCAGCATCTCGACCCGCCGGGTGTCGGAGCACGTAACCTGCGCGAATGTTTGCTGCTGCAACTCACGCCCGGCATGGTGATGTACGACGAGTTGCGAACGCTCATCGAGCACCACCTCGAAGACCTCGAAAACAATCGCTTGCCGCTCGTCAGTAAGAAGACGGGCTTCTCAATCGACAAGATCAAAGAGATTTGGGACGAGCTGCGCAAGCTCAAACCGAAGCCTGGTGCCGACTTCAGCGAATCGACCGTCCCCAACGTAACCCCCGATGTGTTCGTCGACCTCAACGACGCGGGAGTCTACGAAGTAAGGCTCGAAGGGCGTGATGTGCCGTCGCTTTGCATTAGTCCCCGGATGAGAAAGATGTTGCAGGAGGCGGCCAACACCAAAGACAAAGAAACACAGGAATACATCAAGAAGAAAGTGAACGCGGCCATGTGGCTGATCGACGCGATCGAGCAGCGCCGCAGCACACTAACCCGGGTGTCGCAGGCGATCGTTGATCACCAGACCAAGTTCCTCGACGAAGGGCCGGAATTCATCGAGCCGCTGAAGATGCAGCAGATCGCCGATAAGGTGGGCGTTCACGTGACGACCGTCAGTCGCGCCGTCGACGACAAGTGGATTCAATCGCCACGCGGGATTTTTCCGCTCAAACGATTCTTCGTTGGCGGCACCACCAGCGCCGATGGCGAAGAAGTTGCCTGGGACCGAGTGCGGATCAAGTTGCAAGAAATCGTCGATGGCGAAGACAAAAGCAAACCGCTCTCCGACGATGCGCTTGTCGACGAGCTCGCCAAAGCGGGCATCACCGTCGCCCGCCGCACGGTTACTAAGTACCGGAAAGCGATGAGCATCCCCAGCTCACGGCAACGCCGCGACTGGTCGGTTGCGGAAACCGAGTAGCGTGAAATCATCACCCTCGGCTAGCGCCATAGGCTCAACGGCTACGCCGCGTAGCGGCCGGTTCGAGCGTCGTCGTAACCCCAGGCTGCGTAAAACGGACCCATCGCTGCGCGGACCGCGCTGGCTTGGTCTGGCGGAAGTGGTGTATCCCGATTTTTGCGATAGTCGGCGTTCCGCTCAGTGTATTCCTTGAGCCGCTGGCGGTACTCGAGCGTCAGCTCGATACCAAGATGCCGGTAAATCGCGGTGATTGTTTCAATCGGCGACTCGTCGAGTTCTTCGAATCGTACGCGGACTCCCTGACCCTCGGGCAAGTTCGCGAGATCGCGCTCGGCCGCTTCCGAAACCCGGCGATAGTTCTCGAGAAACTCGGCGGCGTAATTGTTCTCGACGTGCGGTTCTTGCAATTGAAAGACAATCAGGCCTTGCTTGGCGAAGTGCAAGTTCGACCGATAGACAGCATCAGGATTCCGCACGAGGTAGATAAACTTCGCACGCGGGAACATCTGCCTGAGCATTGCCACCCGGCCCGTGTTTGCCGGGTTCTTGAGCAGTGGTCGCTTGCGACTCCAGCAAGTGATCTTGCGCAAGAAGAGTTGGTAGTCGCGACGCCAGCGAACCGCTTCGGCGGGCGAAAACAATTCGGCGTGCGCGTATTTCCAATGCCGAGCGTGTTCGCGCGGCAAACAAAACGCCGCGTAGGGCGAAGGGCTTCCCATCGCGGTGAGTGCGAACTCTTCTTCTTGGCTCGAGAACGGCGTCATCTGCACCGAGTCCATTGGTCGCCGCCACATGAGCGCGGGGGTCATCAGCGCGGTCGTGAGCCAGCCGGTCATGAACCCGTGTGGGTTAAAGACTTCGTAATTTCGCGGTGCGCGGAACTGGGGGTCGAGCGCTAGCAAGTTATGCAGATGAGTCGTCCCGCTGCGATGAATCCCAATCACGAACACCGGGTCGTCGACTCGATGCCGCACGAGTAGCGGCGCGAGCCACCGCTCGGGGAGCGCAAGCAGTGTGCCAATCGCGGAGCCAATGAGAGTAACGATGAGCCTTGGCACGTAGACCAAGTCAATGCGAATCCGCGCCTGTACGAGCAGCACGGCCCAGCGATCGAGTGGGATGAATGTCAGGAGGTTCGAGAACGGATTGAGCCGCTTGAAGCTCGCGTCGGCGGCCGAGTCGGTCGTGAGCCGAGGCTCGCCACGCCACAAGACGACGCACGTCGTGGCGGCGATACAAACCACCATAAAACACCAAAATGCTGGGGCTTGTCGGGGATCACCAAATGGCGCGACCCAATCGATTAGCGCTTGGTCGGTGCCCAGTTCGGTCAAGTGCAACTTCGACCCAGCGCGGCGGAACGCCAACGCACCGGCCATCACACCAGCCGGAAAGACGATGCTGCCAGTCGCCAATCGCAGCACACCGAGCAGTCCGGCTAAGAGCGTCATACCAACCATCAAACCGAGTCCCGAAGCCGACGCGATGCCGTGGCTATTGCCGAGTGCGACCGCCGCGCCAAACACGACGGCCGAAATGGCGGTGGCAAGCCAGCGGCCCATTTGTTGACGTAAAATTCCGAGCAAGAGACCAGCGAAAATGATCTGCTGGACCACAGCCGGGGGAATCGCGAACACGACTTCGAGCAGTGCCCGGCCGACATTCAGCGGTGACACCCCGTGGCCCGACGCAATCAAAACTCCGCACGCGACACAGACGCCAACATACCCGCCATAGACGACTATCCCAGCGATCAGTCCACCAACGGCTCGGCGTACCCAGTGTTGGTCGATGATCATCCCAAAGTCGGCCAAGGGTCGTCGCTCGTAAGCGACAATCGCCAACAGTCCAACGAGGGAGAGTAGCATCAACACCGCAGCGCCGCCGTTTTTGTCGAGGAGCGAAATATTCCAGCCAGTCGAGAGGGTGGCGAGCTCACTAGCACCAGCGAGGCACGCGAGGGCCACGATCCAAGCGAGGAGTTTAGCGACCGGCGAACGCCGCGCGAACAGCGAAGCCCAACGAAGTGGGGCAGTCTGGGCGAATAAGGCCACGCTGAAATCCTCCTCCGCACGTCGGTGTGGCCCCCCACACCCTCGGCATCGGCGATTGCTGCCGCGCAGGTTGAATCATTCGAGTTGAATCAATCGAAACAAGCATGGCATTTGGCCCCCGTATGCTATCATTCTCACAGGCACCGAGCGCAAGCAAGCGTGCCTGTGACGTGTTGGGCGAAAGTCCTCACTCGCTAGCACGTCGTGCTAGTACTGCGTTTCCCCACGATCACCAGTGCGCAGCGCGAGCAAGTGAGCAAGCCCCACCCATCGAGACGTAAACAATGCGACCAACCGCGTCAGCCCTACTCATCACGGCAGTGGCTGCTAGCTGTGCATTCGCCGCCCAGCCGAGCACCACCGGCGACTGGCCCGACTTTCTCGGCCCCCATCGCGACGGCCATGCCGATGTCACCGGCATCCGCACCGATTGGCCACTCCCGATCGTTTGGCAAACGGAGATCGGCGTCAGCTACACCGCTCCCACCGTCGCCAGTGAGCGGCTTTTCGAGTACGGCCGCTACGACAAACTGGTGAAGCTCAATTGCCGAAACGCCGACACGGGCCAGCTACTCTGGACAAAGTCGCACAAGACGGCCTACACCGACATGCTCGGCTACAACAATGGCCCGCGTTCGACACCGGTGGTTAACGGGGGCTGTGTCTACACAATGAGTGCTGAAGGTTTGCTGCAATGTCGTAAGGTCGAAGACGGCGCGCTCGTTTGGGAAAACGAAACAAGCGAGACGTTCGGCGTCGTCACCAACTTCTTCGGCGTCGGCAGCACACCAATCGTTGCCGGCGATCTCGTGATCGCAAACATCGGCGGTAGCCCCGCCGGCCAACCCCCCGACGTCTACTCGGCAAACGGCAACGTCGCCGCCAATGGAACGGGAGTGGTCGCTTTCGACAAGCAGACGGGCAAAGTCGAATGGAAAGCTGGCGACGAACTCGCGAGTTACGCGAGTCCCACTGTTGCAACCATCGACGGTGTTGAACTGGTGCTTGTATTCGCACGGGGCGGACTCATCGCCGTGCGCATTGACGATGGCCAAGTGGCGTTTGAGTTCCCCTACCGATCGGCATTGCTCGAAAGCGTCAACGCCTCAACCCCGATTGTTGTCGGCAACAAAGTGTTTCTCTCCGAAACCTACGAACTCGGCAGCACGCTGCTCGAAGTCGATCAAAACTCGGCCCAAGTCGTCTGGAGCGACAAGCAGCGAGGCCGCGACATGGCGATGCAACTCCACTGGAACACGCCCGTCTACCACGACGGCTACCTCTACGGATCGAGTGGCCGCCATTCTGGCGCGGCCGAACTCCGCTGCGTCGATTTCAGAACAGGCAAAGTCGCGTGGAGCGAACGAGGCCTCGGCCGCTGCTCGCTCACCTACGCCGACGACCACCTCGTTTGCCTGGGCGAAGACGGCAATGTGCGGCTCATCAAAGCGACCCCCGACGCGTTCGCCGAAGTTGCCCGCATGGACCCGGCTGGTGCCGACGGCAGCCCGCTGATTACACCCGACGCCTGGGTCGCGCCGGTCATCGCAGGGGGAAAGCTTTACCTGCGCGGCGCCGACCGGCTCGTCTGCTTTCAGTTGGTGAAGAACGCACAAGAGTAACGCCAACTCACACGACCGGCGCGGCGATGCCACGCAGCCGCAAAGCGCAAAGCTGGGGAGCAGGGACTTGAACCCCGACTAACGGAATCAGAATCCGTCGTGCTACCGATTACACCACTCCCCAAAAACTCCCGCACACGAGTATCCGAAACTAGGCCCGAGAGTCTGAAAAATCAAGTCCACCGTTCGCCGCGCCGCGGGGGCTGCAACTACTTTCGCCCGACTTGTCGCCACCGTAGAATAAGGGCCGAGCGTTGGCGGGCGCGGTTCACACCGATTTGTCGTAGGCTGATTTCGTGGCGAATTCCATGGCATTTTTACAGTGGATCGAGGGCCTCGAGCCCGGCAAGCGGTTCGAGCTCGAGTTGGCCGAAGCCGTGATTGGGCGGAGCAGCGAGTGTGAATTGCCACTCGTGAATGCGGCGGCCGTCAGTCGTCGGCATGCGATGTTTTCGATGGCCGGGGGTCGCCATTTCATCGAAGACCTCGAAAGCCGCAACGGCACGTTGGTGAACGACCGGCTGATTCAGCAGCGGACTCCCCTGGCGAGCGGCGATCGCATTACGATCTGCGACCAGATTTTTCGCTTCGTCGACGCGGCCGCGGGCGACCTCGGCGGTCGGCATCCGAACCAAGAATCATCGCTCAATACGCTGTTCCACGATCATACCGGGGTCGAGACCGACGTTGACGATGACGACGATCAGGCCTCGTCACCCGAAGTGATGGCGACGCTCGATCTCTCCGGGGGCTCGACGAGTTGGCGGATGTCGGCCAAGCCCGAAGTCAAGCTTGCGGCTCTCGTCGAAATCTCGAACAACCTCACTGGCTCGATCGATTTGGACGACATTCTGCCGCGCGTGCTCGACAGTCTATTCCGGGTTTTTCCCCAAGCCGATCGTGGGTTCGTCATCATGCGGCCAACACCCACAGCGCCGCTGGTGGCGGTTGCCGACAAACATCGCAAGCCCGATCAAGATGAGCAGATGCGCTTTAGTCGCACGATCATCGAAGAAGCTATGTCGAAGCGAAAGGCAATTCTGTCGGCTGATGCCGCCAGCGATCAACGGTTCGGAATGGCCCAAAGCATCGCCGACTTTCAGATTCGCTCGATGATCTGCGCCCCAATGGTCGACCGCGAAGGCGAACCGCTCGGAGTGCTCCAAATCGACACGATGAACCAGCGCAGCCGATTCACAGACGACGACCTCGAGGTGCTCGCTGCCGTGGCGGGGCAGGCTTCGTTCGCAATCGAAAATGCGCGCATGCACAAGCGGGCCGTTGCCCAGCAAGCGGTCGAGCGCGACCTTGAACTGGCGAGCCAAATGCAACGCGGATTGTTGCCCCGCCATCCCCCTGTGCTGCCTGGCTACGTCTTTTTCGACTATTACCAATCGGCTCGGCAAGTCGGCGGCGATTACTACGACTGCGTCACGCTGCCCGACGGCCGGGTGGCGGTGGTGCTCGGCGACGTTGCCGGCAAAGGTGTCGCGGCTGCGCTGTTGATGGCTCGGCTATCGAGCGATGTTCGCTTTGCACTGGCGACTTATGCTAACCCGGCGGAGGCCGTGACGGTCGTCAACGCTTCGTTCGCCAGCCACGGTTGGGACGATCGCTTCGTGACAATGATCGTCGCGGTCATCGATCCCCGCGACAACAAAATGACTTTGGTCAACGCCGGCCACATGGCCCCGCTGTTGAGGCGAGCGAGTGGCGAAGTGATTGAAGTCGGCGAAGAAGAGGCGGGGCTACCGATCGGCGTCAGCGACGACTTCGAATTCGAGGCCTTCACCACAGCTTTCGCGCCGGGCGAATCGCTGACGATCTTCACCGACGGGTTCAGCGAAGCGATGAACGACCAGCGCGAGCTTTACGGAATGGAGCGGCTCACCCAGCAAGTCGCTGCCGATTCGATTTCGGTCGACGAGCTTGGTCGACACTTGCTCGACGATGTGAGCCGTTTCGTCGGCGATTTTCCGCAAAGCGACGATATGTGCTTGGCTTGTTTCGGACGGTTGGGCGAGTAGATTAGTTCTCCGTCTCCTTCGAGCCGCGCAAGTCAGTATGCGGAGGCACGACGCACTCCGCTTACTGACGTGCGCGGCGGAAAAAACCGGGTGCGGAGTTTCGGGCGCTTAGCACGAAGTTGGTTTTAGCGAGCATTACGCCAAAGGCGTTTCGCCCCACAACCCTTGCGCTGCCTCGGCGTAGCCGTGGCTACGCATGGTGACCTTTACGAGAATCGGTCCATTCCGGTGATTCGTGTGCCGCCAATATTCTGCGCGTTCTCAATACGCTGTTGTGTTGCGAATATTGACACAAGCCCCGATTCAGCTAAATTGAAGCCGTCATCGAAAATCGCCCAACGGGACTTCAAGTGCCCAAGAACCACGGACATTGTCAAAGCCGCGCGAGAGTACGAGCGATGAAAAGTCTCGCTAATCAGTTGCGGCGGTACTGGGCGTTAGCCGTGCCTCTGTTGCTTATTCGAGGGAATGTTGTTGCCGAGACTCGCACATACGTGGGAAACGAGTTGAGCGCTTGGTCAGTATCCAGTAACTGGAGCGATAACACTTCGCCGACCATTTTCGACAATGCGTTGGTTGATAACGGGTTCGGACCGATTGTTACGGAATCGGCTTCGGTCGATCGCTTGGAAGTACGCAACGTTTCGTCGCTCGTTGTTGAACCAACAGCTACCCTGTTAATCACCGAAGAGTTGTTTGCACTCGGGCAAAGCGAAATTTCAATCGGTGCGTCCGCACGAATTAGTGCCGGCGAGATTAGGGCTCAACAATCTACGATAGTTCTTGCCGGCGGCCAGCTTCTAGCCAGCCCGAGTATCTTAGGCAACGGGCAGTCGACCTCTGGAGGTATTGGTTTCATTGTTTCATCGGCCACTCGTCCGCCGGTTGCGATCCAAGGATTCGGTGAGGTTTATGCAGACGGATACTTCGGCAGCACTGCGCCGATTCGAGCAACGGGGGGAACTGGCACTTCACTCTCTATTTCGACCCATCCTGATTCTAGGCTCAACTTCGGGCCAACTGCTCTCCGGGGGCACGAAGGGCGTAGTAGCACCTGGGGCCAGCTCGATGTCACCGAAGATTCTACATTGATAGTTTCCGGCCGATTTGCCACGCGGGCAATTTCATTTCCGCAACCCCCGCGGCCCTACGTGGATAGCGACTTAGTCGTTGCATCGGGTGGACTGATGCAGTTCAACACGTCGGAAGAATTTGAATTCACGGGAAGTGCGAGCATATCAGGCACGCTCGAAACGATCATCAACGATTTCCCAAGCCAACAGATTCCGAGGTATCGTATTGGTGGCGAATTCCAAATAGAAAATGGAGGCAGCGTTGTATCGAACGCGCTGATGATGGTTTCCGAGGGAGGGCGTATCTCAGGGAATGCCACTTTAACTGGAGTTTACTCGCTCGGCGGTGTGATTTCTCCAGGGGGACCGAATGACTTGGGGGCTATTTCGATCGTTCCCGGTCCCTGGGATTTTCAAGTATCGTCGCCTTCTTACGCTGAAAGAAGGCCGCGAACGGTAATTGGCGACGGCTCGATTCTTGAAATCACGCTCGGAAATCAGGCGGGCCAATCTGACACGATTTCCATCGAAGGCGAGTGGGTTTTTGGGTACACCTTGTCAGACGACGGTCGCGTCGTGCCCGTGTTCGGGCAGGAAGTTTATCCAGCGATACATTTCTCATGGCAAGAGCGCGTGCCGGAGGTTGGCACTTACAAGGTCCTCGATTTTTCCGAACCACCTATTTGGAGCGGGTTTTCGCCTCGGGCTTATCACCTTCCAGACCAATTGGAGTACGATTTTTCACAAATCTTGGTCGATGGCACACTTCGAGTCTTGCTGAAAGGCGATTTTAATGTCGACGGAATCGTCGATGGGGCCGACTACACAGTCTGGCGAGACAACTTGGGAACATTGAGCGTCACGCCGTACACTCTTGGTGATGCTAATGGCGATAGCAAGGTAGATGCTGCAGACTATGCAGTTTGGCGGTCAAATTTCGGTAACGTGGTCTCGTCATCGCTGACTGGCGCGGGATTCGTAGCGGTTCCCGAACCAAGCGCACTCGTGCTAACACTGGCAGGTTTGCTCTTGGGCTCGGTTGTTCGAAACTACTGAACGCGTCGTACCCAACTCCAGTGAGCGACGCATCAACCCCGCAGAGCGACGGCGAGCCACGAAGGTACGTCTCAACGACGCCCCGAGCAAAGAGTTAAGTTGGTCTCAGGTAAGGGGTAAGCTGGCAGTCGTCGTTGCCATTCGACAATCCCCGTTTCAATCTCTATCGTTGACATTACGTCGCCAGATTCGCGATTCAAATGTTAGATCGGACAAGCGGAAAGGCAATTGCAAGAAGGGCAAGAAGCGCGATCGACGTTGGCTCCGGGACATTGGTTCCGTACTCGACTACGTAGCCGAATACGTCATTTTGCTGGCCGTTCTAGTCCTGCGATCGGGAGTTATTTCGGATCAAGATGTAAGGTTCGTTGTTGAAAGAATTACTCGGCTCACCCGTATCTTAGTTTGCGTAGGCGCCAGGCACTGCCGTACCGGGACTGTTGCCACGCCAGAAAACTCCTTCTTCTGTTTCCACCCAAGCCCACTCATCACCGATGCGTTCGCCACCGATCCAAGCGGACGCGTCACCGGACATTAGCGAGAAGACAAACGCATCTTCTTCAGCGCTGGTAATGGTCGCAAGATGTCCTTGAGCCCCTCGAAATTGACGAGACATTGCTTCGGCTACTGCCTCACCGTGAGTGTACCTGCCTGCCACGAATTCATAATAATTTCCCCTTCCAGCGAAAAAGGACGGTTGTGGTGCGGCTATGTCTCCTTCTAACACGATAGACACGCCACCAAGGTTATCAAAGTAGCAGCAATCCTCTTGGAACAAATAGATTGTCTCAACGTCGTTTAGCGTGAAATTGTACGGAACTGCCCCAAGGTCGAAGGCGATTTCTGGAGACGCGTATCGAACTGGGAAGCCACTTGGTTGAAATGGTCCAACATCCTCGGAGCCAATTGATGGTGACTCGATACGCTAGGTCCATTCCCACCCCCAACCGGCGCAAATCCCATCCGGTCCGCAGTCTTCCAACAACCCGACATGATGGTGACGAGCGTAGAACAGTCGCCCATTGTCGGGTGAGATCGGCGACAAGGTATAGTCACCCGGGTTGAGCGTTATTGAGATTCTGTTTGTGTTCGTATTTAGCTGATTGTCGATGTTGATTATTTGTTGCCCCTGTGTAGCGACCGCAAAAGACAGGGCAGCAAGAGTGCCAGAAACGATTTTCGTATTCATTAGAGCACAACCTTTGCATTGGGAGATTCGTGGGCAAGCTCGAACAGATTTCCGACCCATATTTTCTCGTGGCATCCACCAAGAGGAATACTGAACGTCTGCACACACGCGGGGGTACTCGCGTTAAGGTCGTACGGGGCTCTTTTTGACGTGAGTGAGTCTGTCGAAAGTTTGGCTTTCAGCCAAAGTGATTTCTCGATTCCTTTTACCTTGGGCGATGCCCAAGGCTACGGTGAAAAAAGGCCTTCGACCAAATCCCCCCACAGGAAATATCGAAGCATCTTCGCCCGAGAGCCGCGCGGCGAGTTCGCCTTTGTGACCGAGCATGATTGCCAGCAACTCGTCAACTTTGAGTTCCGAAAAACTAACTTCTGCCAGTTCTGTTTGCAATTGATGCCCGCTGATCTCGATTCCCGACTGCGCGGGAGTCGTTTTCAGCGCTACAACGCTCGAAGAATCAAGCGACCAAATTAATCTGGAGTCACTCGTCACGCTTGGCTGGCTTTCGCGCCTGCGTGCTCATGCAAACCGTTCTTGCAGACTCTGCACTTGCATCTCTTCTTCGCGTAACGCTTCCATTGCCCGGGTGGCCGCTTCGGCTGCTTCCATTGTCGTGAGGCAAGGGACGCCGGCCGAGACGGCGGCGGCGCGGATAATGCCTTCGTCGGTGCGGGCACCTTTGCCGACGGGGGTGTTCATCACCAGAGCCACAGCGTCATCGGCCATGAAGTCGATCAGGTTGGGGTGACCTTCTTTGAGTTTCTTCACACGCTGGGCCTCGATGCCAGCGGCTTCGAGAACGTCGGCCGTCCCTCGGGTGGCGAGAATTGTGTAGCCCATCGCGACGAGTCGCCGCGCGAGTTCGACCGCGCGAGGTTTATGCCGAGGCGCGAACGACAAAAAGATGTTGCCAGAGGATGGCAGCAAACATCCGGCCGCCAATTGTGCCTTTGCAAACGCCATGCTGAACGTCGGGCTGATGCCCATGACTTCGCCCGTGCTGCGCATCTCGGGACCGAGCACAATGTCGACGCCTCGGAACTTGATGAACGGAAACACACTTTCCTTCACCGAAACTTGCGAAGGGATCGGGTCTTTCGTAACACCTTGCTCGGCGAGCGGAACACCGGCCATCACCTTCGCAGCGATCTTGGCGACTGGCATACCGGTCGCTTTGCTCACGAACGGAACGGTGCGACTCGCACGCGGGTTGACTTCGAGCACATAGAGCTGATACGCCTCGGCATGCTGTTTCACCGCAAACTGCACATTCATCAACCCAATCACATTGAGTTCTTTCGCGAGCGCCACGGTAGCGGCGCGAATCTCGGCCAACACCAGCCCCGACAGACTGTGAGCCGGGATCACGCAGGCGGAGTCGCCGCTGTGGACGCCCGCTTCTTCGATGTGTTCCATGATGCCGGGGACAACGACATGGACGCCGTCGCCGATGGCGTCGACATCGACTTCGGTGGCGCTTTCCAAGAACGAGTCAATCAGCACCGGTTGCCCTTGAGCAACGATAAACGCCTCGGCGACAAAGCGTTCGAGTTGGGCGTTGTCGTAACAGATTTCCATCGCCCTACCGCCGAGCACAAAGCTGGGCCGCACCAGCACCGGAAAGCCAATCCGTGTCGCTTCGCGGCGCGCCTCGTCCATCGTACGGGCGATGCCGTTGGGGGGCTGTTTGAGTTCGAGCTTGCTCAGCAGCTTTTGAAACTTTTCGCGGTCTTCAGCCCCTTCAATCGCATCGACGCTGGTACCAATGATGGGGACTCCCGCGTCTTGTAACGCCCGCGCGAGGTTGAGGGGCGTTTGTCCGCCGAACTGGACGATCACCCCATCGGGATCCATCGTGTCGACGATGTTCAGCACATCTTCAACCGTCAACGGCTCGAAGAACAGCAGGTCGCTTGTGTCGTAGTCGGTGCTCACCGTCTCGGGGTTGCTGTTGACCATAATCGACTCGATGCCGAGCTCGCGCAGTGCGAAACTGGCGTGGCAACAACAATAGTCGAATTCGATTCCTTGACCGATTCGGTTCGGCCCGCCACCGAGAATCATGATCCGCTTCTTACCGGGCTGTTTCGCCGGCGTTTCATCTTCGGTTTCGTAGGTCGAGTAGTAGTAAGGAGTGTAGGCCTCGAACTCGGCCGCGCAGGTGTCGACGCTCTTGAACACGGCGCGAATCCCGCGCGCGAGTCGATCGCGGCGAATCTCGACTTCGCTGATGCCGAAGATGGTCGCGATCTGCCGATCCGAAAATCCACAGCGTTTCGCTTTGCGAAAGAGATCGTCGGGAATGGGCGTGCCGCTGGCAATGCTCCGCAACTCGTCTTCGACCTCAACAATCTCTAGCAGATTATCGAGAAACCAGGGATCGATGGCCGACAGACTGGCGATCTCCGCGACCGACATGCCGAGCTTCATCGCGTAGCGAACGTACCAAATTCGGTCGGGACCGGCCGTTTGCAGTTTCGCCTCGATCTCTTCGCGATCGGGTCGGTTGTCGGTGTACCAGCGGTCGAGGCCGTCGGAGCCAAAACCAAACGCGCCGACTTCGAGCCCTCGCAGCGCCTTCTGGAACGACTCCTTAAACGTGCTGCCGATCGCCATGGTCTCGCCGACGCTTTTCATTTGCGTCGTCAACGACGAGTCGGCTTCGGGGAATTTCTCGAATGCGAAACGAGGAATCTTGGTCACCACGTAATCGATCGACGGCTCAAAGCAGGCCTTCGTCTTTCGCGTGATGTCGTTCGCCAGTTCGTGTAGCCGATAACCGACGGCCAGCTTGGCCGCGATTTTGGCAATCGGAAATCCGGTTGCTTTGCTCGCCAGCGCGCTGCTGCGGCTCACCCGCGGGTTCATCTCGATCACGATCATCCGACCGTCGACCGGGTTAATCGCAAACTGAATGTTCGACCCCCCCGTCTCGACACCAATCTCGCGCATCACGGCGAGACTCGCGTCGCGCATTCGCTGATACTCTTTGTCCGATAGCGTCTGGGCCGGAGCGACGGTAATCGAGTCGCCCGTATGAATGCCCATGGCATCGAAGTTCTCGATCGCACAGATGATCACGACGTTGTCGTCGACGTCGCGCATCACCTCCATCTCATATTCTTTCCAGCCGAGAATCGACTCTTCGATCAGCACTTCGGTTGTCGGACTTTGGTCGAGTCCCCGCCGCACCAAGTCATCGAACTCAGCCCGGTTATAGGCGATCGCCGAGCCGCTCCCCCCCATTGTGAAGCTGGGCCGCACGACGGCCGGCAGTCCCACCTCTTCGACCAATTCGCGGGCCGCTTCGAGCGTCTTGATTGTCTTTCCGCGACAAACGTCGAGTCCAATCTTGTGCATCGCCTGCTTGAATCGGTCGCGGCTTTCGGCTTTGTCGATCACGTCGGCATTGGCGCCGATCATTTCGACGCCGTATTTCGCGAGCACGCCTTGCGCTTCGAGAGCAATGGCAAGGTTCAGCGCCGTTTGCCCGCCGAGAGTCGGCAGCACCGCATCGGGACGTTCGGCAGCGATCACTTTCTCGACAATCTGCCAAGTGAGTGGTTCGATGTAGGTTCGATCGGCGGTCGCCGGGTCGGTCATGATCGTTGCTGGATTCGAGTTCACCAACACCACCTCATAGCCCTCTTCGCGGAGCGCTTTGCAGGCCTGAGTGCCGGAGTAGTCGAACTCACAGGCTTGGCCGATGACGATCGGGCCGGAGCCAAGAATGAGAATCTTTCTTATATCTTCGCGTTTTGGCACAGTATTTGTCGGTTCCGATTCTTAGGGTTTAAGATGCGAAGTGTCGGTTATAGTAAAATTTCCCCAGGTTATCACGGCACCGAACGAACCGGCAACCCATTGCGATGGGAGACAAGCTCCCACTAGCCTCGCGGTCGCGACTCAAACGCTGCCGATGAGTTGTCGCGTTATGGCCACCGGGTGCCGTCGCGCCAGATTGCCTATCTTAAACCGACCATCCCGTCCGTCGCCCCGGTTGCGGCTTGCGTCGCTTAGGGGGGGCGGTACGATGAATTGTTTGAGTGCATTTTCCGCGGCATCGGTCCGCGGTCTCGCCATTCCCACGTCGAACAGGCCGGCCATGTTTCGCATCCTAGGCAACTGGGCGAACCGTCACTACGGGCTCATCCTCGCGGTCTGGATTTTCGGTTCCGCCGGACTCTGGTACTTGGCCCCCACCTGGGACCAAGTCGCCCTTGATGGCGACTTCGATTATCTCCCCGATGAAACGACCAGCCGCAGGGCTCAGGCGCTGCTCAATAAAGCCTTTCCTAACGAAGAAGCGAAGAGCAGCATTGTACTGGTGTTTGCCCGCGAGAACGAACCACTCACGAAGACCGATCGGCAGTTCGCACTCGAAACGGCCGGCAAACTCGCTCTCGTCCCCGATTTGCCCCTCGTTGGCAACGTGTTGACCGATCAAACGCCGGTCGTCGGCAACATGCTCGCGTCGCGCCCCACGGCCGACCAACCGGGGGGCGCGGTCATGGTGCTTGCGCAACTTGGCACCGACATGATGGCCACCGAAAACGTCGGCGTCTTGTATCGCGTTAAAGCAGCGGTCGAAGCGGCCAAAGCAGATGCCCCCGACGGCTTGCAAATCGGCCTCTCAGGCTCAGCCATGATCGGCGGCGACATGCAGGACTCGGTCCGCGAGAGTCTCGAGAGCACCGAAATCATGACCGTCATCTTGGTCGCCGTGGCCCTGATTGTCATCTATCGTTCGCCCCTGCTCGTGCTGATTCCGTTGGCAACGATTGGTGTGTCGTTGTTGACCGCCTATTCAGTCGTCGCACTCTGTGCTCAGTATCTCGGTCCTGACACATTTGAGTGGGGTGGTTTCAAGGTATTTACTACGACAAAGATATTCGTCGTGGTCATTCTCTTCGGCGCGGGCACCGACTTTTGCTTGTTCCTTATCGCCCGCTTCAAAGAAGAACTCGGCGAAGGTGTCCCGCTTAAAATCGCCTCGGGGCGAGCGCTCGTTAACGTCGGCGACGCTTTGGCGGCCAGCGCGTTCACCACGATTTTGGGCCTCGCGACGATGGCCTTTGCCGACTATGGCAAGTTCGCCTACAGCGGACCGATTGTCGCCCTTTGTTTGTTCATCGCACTTATCGCCTGTGTGACGTTCGCCCCAGCACTGCTGCGACTGCTGGGCAAAATCGTGTTTTGGCCGTTCGGCGTCGACCGGATGACCGGCAGCGATAGCGGCGGCACCGCCGACTCGAAAATCTGGAGCTGGGTCGCCGATTGTGTGCTCGCCCGCCCCGCGACGATTTTGTTTGCCAGCGCTTGGCTCGCCTTGCCCTTTATCGTCTGGGGACTGTTGTGGGTCGAAGTTTCGCACGACTTCATGGCCGAGCTTTCGCCCGAGCGCAGCAGTGTGCAAGGGACCGAGATGATTCGCCAGTATTACGCTCCCGGCGAAGTCGCGCCGACGATGATCGTCGCCCGCACGAAAGACCTCGACCTCAACGCGCCCGAAAACAATTACGCACTTGCCTACTTGCACGGCTACTTGATGGAGACCGAGGGAGTGGTCGACGTGCGCGATAAATACCTTCCCGCCGGCAAACACACCGGTGGCAACGCCACGACCGCGATTGTCAGTGGCAGTCCCGATGCATTCGATAAGTTCATCAGCGACACGGGCGAGTACGCTGGCCATGTCACGCAACTGCAAGTCATCCTCGACGAAGACCCTTTCTCGCGAGCGGCCCGAACGGTTGTCGACCGCATCGAGTCGCGGCTCGCCGACGTCACATCGGGGGCGGCCGCCAGTGATCCCAAAGTCGACGAAAAAATCCGCAAGGGGCTCGCCGATTGGAAAGGAACCGAATTCGAGCTCGGCGGCACCACGCCTGGCATTCGCGATCTCGAAACCGTGACAATCAGCGACCAAACGCGCATTCAGGTTTGTGTTGTGATTGCCGTGTTCGCCGTCATTTTGGTGATTCTGCGCGACTTTCTCGCTTGTCTTTACCTTATCATCACCGTCTTGCTGTCGTACTTCGCCACGATTGGCTTGACCGATATGTTTTTCACTTGGCTTTACGGCGACACATTCGATGGTCTCGACTGGAAGGTGCCCATCTTTCTGTTCGTCATTCTCATTGCCGTGGGGCAAGACTATAACATCTATCTCACCACTCGAGTCTTCGAAGAACAAAAGAAGCTCGGCATGAGGGCTGGCCTCCGCCGTGCCGTAATCCAAACGGGTGGCATCATCACCAGTTGTGGCATCATTATGGCCGGCACCTTTATCTCGATGGCCACAGGTTCGCTACGCGGAATGATCGAGCTTGGTTTCGCGCTCTCAGTTGGCGTGTTGATCGACACATTTTTTGTCCGCACTGTGGTCGTCCCCTGTTTCTTCGCCCTCACCGCCCGGAGCGAAGAGCCAAGCCTCGAGCAACCGGCCCACGATATCGACGAGCCAACAACGAAGCCGACCGCCGAGCAGGTCGAGTCGTTGCAACGACGGGCGTAACGAGACATTCTCGCGCTGGCGGGAACAACGATTTGCAAAACGTGTAGAACAAAGCGATGCCAGACACAAAACGAAAACCACAGCCAAAAAATGTCTTTGGCGAACCGCTCGTCGGTTGTTGTACCGATCCGATCACCGGCTGGTATCGCGACGGTTATTGCCGCACCGGCCCTGGCGATGTTGGCGTGCACACTGTGTGTACTCAGGTGACGGCCGAGTTCCTCGCGTTCTCAAAGCGAGCTGGCAACGATCTCTCGACCCCCATGCCCCAGTACCAATTCCCGGGACTTCAGCCGGGCGACCGCTGGTGCGTTTGCGCCGCGCGGTGGAAAGAAGCCTACGACGCCGGCGTCGCCCCACCGGTGGTGCTCGCCGCGTGCCATATCTCATCGCTCGAGTTTGCGACGCTCGAAGAGTTGTCGGAGCACGCTGTCGATAATTAGCCCCCGGTCACCGACCGGGGGCTAAATCACTTAAACCATGTAAATCGGCAGCGTTATGTCGTCGGTCGTCACGACCGACGCAGTCGTGTAACCGTGTCCGTTCAAGTCGGCAACCGACTCGCGATAGTCGAATCGCTCGCGATAATCGGGACGAGTTCGCACGACCGTGAAGTCGTCGACATATCTTGCACGTTCGGCGCGAACGGCTTCATCGCGCAGCAACTCGCCGTCGAAGTAATCTGTCGTATAGCGAGGTTGATGGCCATAAACCTGTGGCACGCGACGCACGCGACGACGGACCTGGCGACGCGGCCCGGCGAGGCCTTCGATCGCCCACTTGGTGAGCACTGCCTTGATGACCGTCAGTGACAACCCGCCCGTCCGGTTCAACACGACGTGCTTCGCGTCGTGCCAACACCCTTCGCCACGCGACAGTTCAATGAACTCGTGCCCGGCGTTAGTCAGCCTGACGCAAGTCGTCGCGCTGCTGCTTCGCGCGACTTCTTTCACGAGACCGGCGTCGACGAGCAACCTGAGGTGATAGCGCACCCGCTGATCGGCATCGGCCGCGACGTCTGAGCGGAGCACGCTTGTCGCGTGTTCGCTTCCTTTGGCTTCGAGATCAAAAAGTAACTGACGACAGAGATCGATATCGCGTTTCATCTTAGCGCACCTCCATTTGCACTGGGTCGAGAATATTCAGCCACCGGCGGTGAGACACATCGGCGGGTCCACCGGCATGACGATTATGATGTCGCTTCCGCAGCCGGCTGACAAGGTGAATCAGGTGGTGCTAGCAGGTGCAAACTTTCGATCAAAATAGCTCGCGGGCTTCGAGCCTGACCCGCGAAGTTTGCGCATGGGGGGCTCCCGTCTCTTGCGTCGCTCACTCTCCCGCCGGTTTGCCCGGGACGCGAGGATCCGAAACCCCAATCAACTTTCCATCGCCACCGCGTGCGACCGCTTGCGTCACACCAGCAGTTGGCGACTTGGCGACAGCATGGCCAAGCTCGCGCAGCGAATCAACGACTCTCTTTGGCATGTCGCCTTCAAAACTCAGCGTATCGGGTCGCCATTGATGGTGCAGTCGCGGGGCGGCAATCGCGTCGGAAATCGATTCGTCGAAGTCGATCGTCCGAATCATCACCAGCAACACCTGGGTGATAATCTTCGGTCCGCCGGCCGCTCCGACCGTTAAGATCGGTTCGTCGTTGTCGTCGACCACGATCGTCGGGCTCATGCTCGACAGCGGACGTTTACCGGCCGCCACGGCGTTATTTTCGGCACCTACCAGCCCGAACGCATTCGGGGTTCCCGGCTGAATCGAGAAGTCGTCCATTTCGTTGTTCAGCACGATGCCAGTGCCTGGCACGATAACCTTCGAGCCAAAGCTGGTGTTGACCGTCGCGGTAATCGCCACCCAGTTTCCCTCGTTGTCGGCGGCCGCGATGTGTGTCGTGTGGCGATCGAAGACATCTTGTCGCCAGTTGGGGGGATCGCCATGCGTCGGGACGGCGACCTTGCGATCGAGATCGATCGTCTTCGCCAGTGCGCGCGCGTAACTCTTTTCCAAGATGCCACGCGGCACGTTCACAAAGTCAGAGTCACCCAACCAGTAAGCTCGATCGGCAAATGCTCGCGAAAACGACTCGGCAATGACGTGGTACGCCTGAGCGGGCGACTGCTGATGCAGCGCTCTCATATCGAACGTTTCGAGCATGTTGAGCACCTGGGCCACATGCAGTCCCCCACTACTCGGCGGCGGAAAACCCACGATCCGGTAGCCGCGATACGTCGACTCGATCGGCTCGCGACGCACAGCCCGGTAACTGGCAAAATCATCGGCCGTCAACAGTCCCCCATTCTCGCGCATCCAGCCATCGACTTTCTTGGCGTAATCGCCTCGATAGAACCAATCGATCCCCTGTTCGCGCAGCGCGGCGTAGCTAGCGGCCAAGTCGGCTTGCACCAGCAGCTCGCCCGTTTTGAGCGGCGCGCCATCGTCGTGCAAGAGCACTTCGCGAGTGGCAGCGAACTGCTCGATCTCTTCGACCTTTGCGGCAATGGCCGACGCCAGTTGTTTGTCGATGGCAAAACCCTGCTCAGCGGCGCGATGCCCCGCCTCGAGCAATCGCCGCATCGGCAACTCACCACATTCGTCGATTGCCGTTTGATAGGCGGCCAGCGCGCCGGGCACTCCGCTAGCGAGCGCCCCGGTTTGGCTCAGCTCTGGCACGGGCTTTCCGTCGCGGACAAACATGTCGCGTGTCGCGGCCGCAGGAGCACGCTCTCGACCGTCGATGGCGACGAACTCGCCACTGGCGCGGCGAATCAAAATCAGACAACCGCCGCCGATGCCCGAGTTGTGACCATCGACGACGCCGAGCGTCAGCGCCGCCGCCACGGCCGCATCAATCGCATTGCCGCCGTCGCGAAAAGCGGCGAGTCCTGCCTCCGAGGCAATCGGATTGACCGTCGCCACCACAAATTTTTCCGCGACAAGTGTCTCGGCATGACCGAACGACAAAAAGCCAGCCACCACGACGAGGCTCCGCATTTGAATTACCAAGAGTCGATGCATGGAGGATGTTCCACCAAGGTGATTAATTGTGCCGGGCGTCTGCGGAATTGCCACCGTGAATCAGCGATGCGCCACAAACCCAAACCACGGATTAAGCTTCGCACGCCAAGTAATAACTGTCGCAATCGAAGTTGAGCGATACCCTAACTCGCAATCTTAAATCAACCGCCACGACGCGGCGAGCGCCTAAGTGGGAAGTACAAGAGAACGCACAATGCCCCCAAATATCGGCGTTAGCCGACGAGCTACGTCTCGTCGGAGTCGCAACTCAGTTGGTTGACCACTGTGCAAACTTTCGATGACGCCACTTAGGTTGTGAAAAAATGGGACTGGCTCCACACAGAGTTGGGCGAGAACCACGAGTCGGGCACAAGTGCGGTGCCACTCTGTTTCGTGGCGTCGTCTTGACGTTCTCCGCGTCTTTGCGGTTTTTTTGAATAGGTCTCTGCAAAAAACCCGGCCATCGTTTCTTGTCAGACACCGCTTGACGCTGGCAATTGCCCCCCCCGACGCAACTTCATTACACTACAGGTTTTCGGGCACGCCCTACTAAGGGATGAATCAAGAATGACTTGGTAGGTTTGCCAAATTAGCAACGGAAAAAATAACGAACGTCATTCCCGCGCAGGCGGGAACCTCGATGGAAAGCGTCGCGTCGGGATTCCCGCCTGCAC
Organism: Pirellulales bacterium; assembly: GCA_041737535.1. Classification (GTDB taxonomy): domain Bacteria; phylum Planctomycetota; class Planctomycetia; order Pirellulales; family Lacipirellulaceae; genus JBGSWC01. The sequence continues at coordinate 67,613 of JBGSRO010000192.1, forward strand.
GGGAATCACAGATACGCGCAAGTTATTTTCGATCCAACCCTCAGCGAAACGTTATGTTCGACGCACTTCAAGACGGCCTCTCCTCAGCACTCAAATCCCTCCGCGGCCAAGGCAAACTCAGCGAAGCAAACATGCGCGACGGGCTCAAGCTCGTCGAGAAGTCGCTGCTCGAAGCCGACGTGAGCTTCGATGTGGTGCGCCATTTCATCGGCCGCGTGACCGAAAAAGCGGTTGGCGAAACGGTCCTCAAGTCGCTCAACCCGGGGCAACAGGTTGTCGGCATCGTCTACGAAGAGCTCAAAGACTTGATGGGGCCGGTTGACCACAGTCTCCACCTCAAAGGCAAGAACGACGTCACCGTGCTGATGATGTGTGGTTTGCAGGGGTCGGGCAAGACAACCACCTGTGGCAAGCTCGGCAAAATGCTCAAAGATAACGGTCGCCGACCACTGCTCGTCGCCGCCGACCTCCAGCGTCCAGCGGCCATCGACCAGCTTCATGTGCTGGGCGAGCAACTCGGCATTCCCGTCTTTAGCGATCGAGCCAACGCGGACCCGGTGGCTGTTTGCAACGCGGCCGTCAAACAGGCTCGCAAACTCGACGCCGATGTCGTCATCCTCGACACGGCGGGCCGACTGCACATCGACGACGAGCTCATGAAACAGCTCGAACGAATCGACCAAAAATGCTCGCCCGACCAAATCTATTTGGTCGTCGACGCCATGACGGGACAAGATGCCGTGAACAGCGCCAAGGCGTTCAACGAAGCGCTCGAAGTCGATGGCGTCATTATGACCAAACTCGATGGCGACGCCCGCGGCGGTGCCGCCCTGTCGGTGAAACACGTCACCGGTGTTCCCATCAAGTTTATGGGGACTGGCGAAAAACTCGAAGCGATCGAGCCGTTCCATCCCGATCGCATGGCCCAGCGCATCCTCGGCCAAGGCGACGTGCTCTCACTCGTCGAAACGGCACAGAAAGAGTTCAATCAAGAAGAAGCCGCCAAGCTCGAACAACGGCTCGCTAAGGGAGAATTTACGTTCGACGACTTTCGCGCCCAAATGGCCCAACTGGCGAAGCCGGGGCTCATGCAAAAAATGCTGAGCCTGTTGCCCGGCATGGGCGACCTCAAGAAGTTGATGGGGGACTTCGACGAGTCAGAGATGAACCGCATCTTCGGCATCATCGACTCGATGACGAAGAAGGAACGCCGCACGCCGAAGATCATTGACCAGAGTCGCCGCAAACGAATCGCGGCCGGAGCCGGTGTCGAGCCAAGCGCCGTCAACGACCTCTGCAAGCAATTCGATGGCATGGCGTCGATGATGACCGCGATGGCGGGCAAAGGAGTCGGCGACCGCATGAAAATGGTCCGCGAACTGCAAGGCCAAATGGCCGGCAACCCAGCCGGAATGCTCACCAAAAAGAAACAAGGCACCGGCAAACGGCTCTCGAGTGCCCAAAAAGCCAAGCTCCGCAAAGAACGCGAGCGCGAACTACGCAAGCGCAAACGGAAGGGGTAGTGAGTGCTATCGTGCGGATGTCGATCCAAAATACGTGATTGACTTGCGAGTGAATAGCGAACTCGCCGCGGGAAGTGTCACAGCCCCCCGTCCCCGACCTCAAACCGACGAATGAGTCGGGGAAATCTCGCGGTTCAATCCTCCGCAGGGGAGTTGGAGCGAACCCGACTATTTTGCGTTAACCCCGTTTTGGTCTCGTTTTGGTCAGTTTCATAAAAAATTAGCGAAGATTGCCAAGAAATGCTTGCGTGCGCCGAGTAATCGCGGCTAATTTAGGTGAAACTCGGATCCAACTTCTGATATCCTCCTCGTTGGTAATCGAGCGACAACTAGTCGTTGAACCGCCAATCGCCTACGTCGCCTACCTATTCCCGAGTTTGCAACAATGAATACTAACGCCCTACGTTCTATCGCCGTTTGCCTCTCAGTCGTATTACTGACCAGCGTCGCAAGTGCTGGCGACCCGTTACGAATCATGCCTTTGGGCGACTCGATTACGGCCGGCTATACCGATAATCCCTCATGGGCGAACCATCCGTTCGAGTTCGGCTATCGCAGCGGTTTGTACTCGTTGCTAACCGACGCCGGATACAATTTTGAATTTGTGGGCGGATCGCAGGAACCATGGAATAACCTGTTCGGCGATCCATCTCACGGCGGCACCTACACACCACCGCTTGATCTTCGCGCCTTAGGGCAAAATGGCCATCGTGGTTATGGCGGAGCCGGCGCTATTTACTTGAATGCGAATATTGCAGGCTGGCTCGCCGCCGACGACCCCGACATCATCTTGCTAATGATCGGTACGAATGGGCAGGACATCGCTGGACTCAACTCATTGGTCAACAACATTGTTGACGCCCAACCTAACGCTCAACTCGTTGTGGCTGAGATTATTCCCTACTTCAACTACAGCAATAGCGTGGTGAGCTACAACAGCTATATCAGAAATACTCTGGTACCAGCACATCAGGCGTTGGGCCATAACGTGACATCGGTCAATCAATACGCGAACTTTCTTACTGCTCCGGGGAACCTTGCTTCGATTAATCAATCGTTGTTTTCGAACGGCATCAATCACCCGAGTAATGCCGGCTATGACCTCATGGCACAAACTTGGTTCGATGCGATTGAATTGCTCCCTCCACCAAGTGGCGGCGATCCTTCGGATCCACCCATTGTGATTCAGACTAACACCACCAGCATGACGGAGTTGGCATTCGCGAGCGATGTTAGCACATCTGACCTCATCGAAGGCATCACTCCAATACCGTCGGGACCTGCTTGGAACACGTCACCAAGTTCAATGACCGATGGCCAGCATGGCGGTTCGTTTTTCGACGTAGGTCGTGTCGTGGAAGGTGCATGGACAGCCGTCGGTGCTTCCGTCGAGTATCACCTGGGGTTGGGTGACAATGGATTGGGATATGACCTTCACACGATTCAATCGATCGCCGCCTGGGAAAGCGCTGGGTTCGGAAATCAGGTTTGGACAGTCGAAGTGAAACCAGTTGGCGGTGACTACGCGTTGCTGGCGACCGTCAACTATCAACCAATTGCGGTCAACGGGTCTGGCGCGTCGAAGGTGATCCTGAATGGCGAATCCGGAGTCCTAGCAACGGGCATCGAATCGATACGCTTCATCGCCGGTGCCCAAAACTCGCACGTCTCCGGCACATTCGTGTGGCGTGAATTAGATGTCTTCGGCACACCAACCGCCGTTCCTGAACCGTCGGCGATTGTCGTTGGACTCCTTGCGATTCTTGCTGGAATCGTCGCGCAACCCTTTACCAAACCATCAAGCCAGTACCAAGACAGCGAGTCGTGGTTCTAGAGAAGTTAAAGGGAAGTTAAAGGGGACAGGGACAATACTGTTCGGCACGAAATGCGTTGCGTGGCGGTTACGGTAGTTTGCGTGGAATGCAACGCCCGCTGTGGGGATCGGGTGGCGGAGAGTCGTGTACCGAATGAGCATTGGTTTACAGAAGTCGGGCTCGACGACCGCG